>JABTTZ010000001.1:1206297-1507871 GCA_015075625.1 Anaerolineales bacterium
CAGGCGAATGTTGAGGCTGTGTTACAAACAGCAATCCGCGAGTTAGGGGTGGCGCTGCGCGTCCCACAGGCATCCATCCGCTTGGCGACGACGACAGCCGTTTCTGAAAGCGCCGAACCAGAAACGCCCACCGCCAGCGATTAAGTACAGCATGGAAACTCCCCCCTTTAAGTCATGGAGAGGGGATGCTGTTCATTAAACGCCGTTAAGTTAATGGTGTAAAGTAGGCAACCCAACGTTATGGCAGCCCGTATCGGTTGAGGAGCGCGATCATGATTGGTCTGTGGCGACGGTTATCCATTGGGGCAAAGTTGTTGCTGCCGATCCTCGGCGTCTTCGCCTTGCTCTTGCTCACCTATTTCCTCTTGATCCTTCCAGCACTGAATCGCTTGGTAGAGGAAAATACCGCCGCCGCCTTTGAGACGCAGCTTAGCGGTTTGGATGCGCGGCTGGCGGCACTTTTGGAGGACTCGCGGCTCACCATCACCAGCCTTGCCGGAAGTTTTGAAGCACGCGAACTGATCACCTATGCCAAACAGGGCGATCTGGCTCGCTTGGCAACGGCGCAAACGGTGATGGAAAACCGCATGGCGAATACCTTCAGCGCTCCCCGCTTGCAATTTGCCGATATGCGTTTCTTAAACGCGGTAGGCGACCAGCTTGCCCGTGTTCGGGTGGGCGGGATACAACCGGGGACGCCGGGCTTTGCGATGGGCAAGGAATCCTTCATCAATGAAGGGGATCGTCCCTATTACACAGACATTACCCGCCTTCGTTCGGGGCAGTTTTATATTTCTGCGCCATCGCTTGCCTTGCCCATCGGGCAAACCGGCGAGGCAACCGACCTCGAATTTCAGATCGCCTCGCCCATCTATGTGAACAACGAATATGCCGGGGCGATTGTGGCAAGTTTCCGCCCCCGTCGTCAGTTACTCGAAATCTTTGGGCGTGATGAAGACCGGACGATCACCTTCGGGTTCTACCTCCTCGATAACAATGGTATTCCGCTTGCTTTTCACACGGCGGAAGAAACGACCCTCATTTACGGCGACGGCGGGCTGCCCACACCGGTTTTCCCAGAGCCAGTTTATGGCGAGGCAGAGGTAGCTCTAACAGAAGCTGACAATGTGAATTATCGTTCGCGGTCTTTCGCCAGCTTTGCCGAAGGGCGTTATGTCAACCTCCAGTGGCGTTTGGTCGTATTGGCAAACGCCGGACAGCCCGAAGCGGGCTATCGCGCTCTCGCGGCGGACGTTCTGAACCGGACGCTGACACTTTTGTTGGCGGCGGCGGCGCTTTTTGCCCTTGTCACCTATGCGGTGGTGCGCCCGCTGCGGCGGGTGACGCAAGGGGCGAATCGCTTGGCAGGCGGCTACCTTCAGGCAAAGATCGCCGTAGATAGCGAGGATGAAATTGGGCAGTTGGGGCGCGTCTTGAACGACATGGCTGATCGCCTCTTTCAGTCCTTCAGCACGATGGAACAGCGCGTCAAAGACCGGACGCGAAACATCGAATTGGCGGCGGATATTAGCCGTGACGCCTCACGGATTCGGAACATTGATGACCTATTGCAGAAAACAGTGGAAGCCATTCGGGATCGCTTTGGCTTTTACCATGCCCAAGTGTTCTTGATTGATGATGTCGGTAAAGATGCCATTCTTGTCACCAGCACGGGCGAGGCGGGGCAAAAACTCTTGGCGATGAAGCATAAGCTCGCCGTTGGCTCAAAGTCCATCATTGGGACGGTGACAGAGCGCCGGCGGGCAATCGTCGCCCTTGATACGCAATCCGGTGATGTGGCGCACCGCTTCAACCCATTGCTCCCGCTGACCCGCTCAGAAATTGCCCTTCCCCTGTTGGTGGGCGATAAAATCATCGGAGCGCTGGACATTCAGAGCGTTGAGCCAGATGCCTTCAACGACGATGATAGGCAAATCTTCCAACTTTTGGCAGACCAATTGGCAGTGGCAGTCGATAACGCCCGCCTTTTGGAGGCACAGGCAAAACAACTCCGCGAGATTGACCAACTAAACCGCCGTCTGACCCGCGAAACGTGGGAAACTTACGAAGACGAACGCCCCACTGATGCCCTCGCCTTCAAATACGATCTGCGTGATGTGAAACCGCTCAGTGGGGATGGCTATGGCGATGAGACGAATGGGCATGGGATGCCAGCCGCCAGCGGGAATGGCGATCACGAACGATCTGTTGAACTCCCGATTATGGTGCGTGGTGAGGCGATTGGCGAACTAACCGTCACCGAAGACCAAAACCTTCCCCTGACGGCGGATGATCGGGCGATGATCCGGGCGGTGGCAGACCGCGTGGCGCTGGCGATTGAGAACGTTCGCCTTGTGGAGCAAACCCGCGACGCTTTGAAACGTGTCGAGGACCTTTACGAGACGAGCAAGCAAATTACCTCGGCAGAGGATTTGGAAAAGGTCTTTCGCATGGCGTCGGATCGCCTTGCCATCTTCCCCGGTGTGGAGATTGTCGGTGTTTACCTTACCCATCCAACGCCTCGCCCAGATGCTCCGTATATCCGTTTTGCTCATATTTGGGCAAAGACAGAGGAACAGAGGAACGCCTTCCAAGTGGGTGGCATTCTTCCGCGCACAATGCTGCCCCCCGCCTACACCAAATATGACACCAGTGCTGGGGCAATTGATGGCAGCAATCCCGACTATGCCCCTGATGATGTGGTAAGAGGGCTTCTGCTTGGGCTAGGCATTGAGGGGGTGGCAATGACGCGGCTCAAGACTGCCAGCCGCGATTTTGGGGCGATTTTTGTGCATGGCACACGCTTAGCAACCTTCAATGAGACGTTCCTCCAATACTATGCAGCGCTTGGCGACCAAGTGGCGGCGGCGGTGGAAAACCGCTGGCTCTTTGAGCAATCCGAGGGCGAAGCGCGGCGCAACCGCGCCCTTGCCGAAGCCGCACAGGTCGCCGGACAGTTGGGTGTCGCCTTTGAGCAGCGCGTCGTGAATGTTATTCAAGTGGCAGCCGGTGCAGCTGACTTTGATCGCTGGTGGTATGGTGATATTCATGTTGGGACAGGTGGAATAGTCACCCTACGGCGGATCACAGGCAATTTTCCGGCGGAATCGCCCCTCTTGGCACTTGTCGAAATTGAATTGGACGTTGCCCAAAACGCCCTAGCCGTTGCCGCTCGTAAAGGCGAGACAGTGATTGTCAATATGCCCACAGAGAGTAAGGCATTGCGGGGCTTGCCGCCGCGCTTGGCAACACATTACGGGAAACATGTGGCAATCCCCGTGCGCAGCGGACAAGAAACAGTGGGGGCGCTCTATCTGGGGCGTGATGTGAATGGGGCGGATATTACTGAGCGCGATGTTCAATTGGCAGCAGCACTCGCCAGTCAAATCGCCATCACCGCCGAGAACCGTCGTCTCTTTGATGTGGCGCAAGCAGAACGAAACACCTTGCAGGTGATCCTTGACTCCTTGCCAACAGGGGTCATGGTTGTTGACGCAATAACGCGAGAGCGGACGCTAATCAACCAACAGGCACGCTTGCTTTTAGGCTTGGACGAGCCAACCGCCTATCGCCTGTGTTATGGGAACTCCGATGTCGAGTATGAACAGGATGAATTCCCGATCAATCGCGTTTTGGAAACAAGTGAAGCCGTTTACGCCGAGGATATGACGGCAATCAGCGTAGAAGGGCGGCGCAACGACCTGCTCGTGAACGTCGCCCCGATCCTTGTCGATGGTGTGATGCGGAACGCTGTCGCCGTGTTCCAAGATGTCAGCGAACTACGGGAATTGGAGAACGTTCTCCAAGAGAACCTGCGCGAAACAACAACGCTCTACCTGATCAGCCGCGCCATTGGTGCGGAAAACGATCTGATAAACATTTTGCGTGTGGTTGCCTCGCAAACCTATGCGCTCCATGCCCCCGATGAACTGCTTGCCATCCTGACCGATTCGGCAGGCAATCCGGCACAATCGTTCACATTGGGCGTGAATGAAGATGGCGGCTATGCCTTTGCCATTGAGGACGGGCTGCCTGTCCCCCGTCAAATCCTGATCAAAGATCAGCTTTTCGAGGAACAGGATGTTTTGAATAACCTCGCATTGTCAGAGGATGAGCGCCTTCGGGCGCGTGGAGTGCGGGGGATTATGTGCCAGTCCCTAACGGCACGCAGCCGGACGGTAGGCTGGCTGATCTTGATCTACCGCAAACCGCGTATGCTTTCTACAGAGGAGCGACGGACGCTTGCCAGCGTTGCCGACCAAACTGCTGTAGCAGCGGAGAGCGTCCGCCTTGCCGAGCAAACGGCGCTTGCCCTGACGACGGCAACACTGCTTTACGAAGCGAGTTTGAACCTGAACAGCGCAGAGACGATTGAAGGGGCTTTAGCCGCGATCCGCGATCAACTGCGTTATTTTGAACCATCCCATGTCGATATTCTCCTCGTTGATCCGCGCAGTGATGAACGGATTGCCGATTGGGTTGTCCGCTGGCGGCGGGACGATCCAGACAGCACGGAGGAGGTTATCCTCGAAAACGTCCCCAAATTCTTGAACTGGGCGGTCATCAACGCCGACCCCTACTTTGTGGAAGATGTTCGCCGCGCCGACCCCGCCCTTGTCGAGGTGATGAGTCAGTTCCCCTTCTGGGGGGAATTTGCCGCCCAAGCGTCCATCCCGATGCAAAGCAAAGGACAGCAGATTGTCGGGCGGCTGGTGATCAGCTTTGACCAACCCTATCAGTTTGGGCGAACAGAACAACAGGTGATCACCACCCTTGCCGATCAGGGTGTGGTCACCTTGGATAACTTCCAACTTGTGCGGCAGACCCAAGAATCACTAGATGAGACGGCACTTCTCTACCAATCCAGCCGCGCCATTTCCAGTTCGCTGACTCCCTCTGAGCAGTTGAGCGCAATCATTGATTACGCGGTGACGCCAATCATCACGCACGCTTTCCTGATTCGCCTGCTGAGCGAAGATTGGGAGGCGGCAAACGCTAGTATTCGCGTTATTGCCACGTGGCACGCCAAAGAGATTATGATTGACCTCGCCAATGTGCGCTTCACCCCTGATCAGTTTCCGGCGTGGGCAGAACTCACCGCCGGGCAGGTGGTTTGGGCAGAAGATTTGGACGACCCCGACAAATCGGTGGTTGTGGATGACGCTTTTTACCGCTTGTTTGACCTACGCTCGGTGATCGTCTTGCCGCTGGGTGTGGCGGGCGCCCCCATTGGTGTGTTGATCTTGGGGTCGGATCAAATGTGGAAATATACCGAGCGGGAAAATCGCATTTATGCTGCCATTGCCGACCTGCTTGCCAACGCTATTGAACGCCGCCGTCTGCTTGACCAAACCGAACAACGCGCCCGACAGCTTCAGCTTTCGGCGCAAATCTCGAAATCGGCGGCGACCATCCTCGACCTAAAAGACCTGTTTGAACAGACGATCTACCAAATTAAGGATGGCTTTGAGTTCGACCATGTTCAAATCTTCCGTATCACGGAGGATGGGCGCGAGGCACGGGTGGTTGCCTCGACGGGCGATGCCGGGCGCGAATTGCTGCGCATCCGGCACTACCTACCTGTTGGGTCACGCTCGGTCATTGGGCAGGTGACTGAACACGGTCAGCCGCAAATCGTCTCTGATACCACCGACCCCCGCGCCGTCCACCGCCCGAACCCTTACCTTCCCAACACGCGGGCAGAAATGGCGCTCCCACTGATTGCCCGAAATCGCATCCTCGGCGCGTTGGACGTGCAGAGCAACGAACCCGGCGCGTTTTCGGCGGACGATGTGAGTGTTCTCTCCACATTGGCAGACCAGATCGCCATCGCCATCGACAACGCCGAACTGTTTGAAACCTCTACCCGACGGGCAGAGGAAATGCGCTTCCTCTTTGATGTGACACGGCAGGTTGCCTCGGCAGACCCTACCAACGAGGAAGCCTACCGCGCTGTGGCAGAGCAGATCATGGATAACTTAGGCGGTTCGGCGGCGGCACTGCTCATTTTGGATCAGACGAACAGCCGCCTAAAACCCTATGTCGCCACAGAGCCGGGCATTGAAGTGAACGAACCAGAGTATTACGACTTCCGCACCCCGGCGTTTCAGGCATTTGTGGATGAACGCGATGCACTGATTCTCAACGATCTGCCCACGCTGCGAGAGCGCCTACGGGTGGGGACGGTATCTCGCTTGGGGCAAGGGCGGTTGGCAAACCAATTTAGCGATCTGCTCCCCGACGCTGGCTCAATGATGGTCTTGCCGCTGACTTCGGGAGAGATTCTGCTAGGGATGATTGTCGTCCTCAAGAAGCAGCAGTACGGCTTTAGCGATGATATTCTGCCGCTGATGCAAACGTTGAATTCGTCTACGGCTTCAACACTGCAAAGCGCCCGCCTTCTGCGGGAAGTTCAAGAGGCAAATGTGCGCTTGTTGGAATTGGACAAACTGAAAAACCAATTCTTAGCGAATATGTCTCATGAACTGCGGACGCCGCTGAATTCCATCATCGGTTTCTCGCGGGTGATTCTGAAAGGGATCGACGGACCGCTGACGGAAATGCAAACGCAAGACCTGCAAACAATCTACGAGAGCGGGCGGCATTTGCTTGGGCTGGTGAACGACATCCTTGATCAGGCAAAGATTGAGGCGGATCGGATGGAGTTCAACTACACCCACTTCAGCATGGTTGATCTGGTGCGGGGGGTTATGTCCACCGCCGTTGGCTTGGTGAAAGATAAACCGATCCAATTGATCCAAGAGATCGAAGCCGACTTGCCGTTGGTGTGGGGCGACGAGTTCCGCACCCGCCAAGCACTGTTAAACCTCGTCTCGAACGCTTGCAAGTTTACTCAACAAGGGAATGTGCGGGCAGCCGCCTTCCGCATAGAGACGGAGGGTGTGCCGATGGTACAGATTTCAATCACCGACACCGGAATTGGTATTCCCAACGATCAGTTGGCGGATATTTTCGAGCCGTTCCGTCAAGTGGAAAATACGGCGGCGCGGCAGTACGAAGGAACGGGCTTGGGCTTACCATTAGCACGAAAGATGATTGAGCGGCAAGGTGGCAAGCTGTGGGTGGAAAGTCACCTCGGTGTGGGGTCCACCTTCTCGTTCACCATCCCTGTCAACCCGATTGAGGGGTTGGAGACGGCGGCGACGCAATAAGAGACTGAACACGACTAAATACGATGGGGGTGGACGTTTTCTGGAGCATCCCCACGAATGATCACAACCCTTCTCAATGCCCGCCTCGTCACGCCTGACGGGGCGATGTTGACCACGCTCCGTTTTGGCGGGCGTATCCTCGCCTGGGATGTGCGTCCTCAACGTGGGGACGCTGTGATCGATGCTGGGGGATGCTTTGTTTTTCCGGGGGTGATCAACGCCCACGATCACCTTGAACTGAACCACTATCCGCGCACGAAATTTCGGGAGATGTACCCCAACGCCAGCCAGTGGGGAGATGAATTTTTGCCCCGTCTGAAAGACGAACCCTTCCGCACCTTGCGCCGGCTGCCCTTAGCTGAACAATGTCGCATTGGGGTGCTGAAAAATCTCCGCGCTGGCGTGACGACGATAGCGCACCATAATCCGCTTCATCGCCCGCTGCGGTGGCGCTATGGGCGCGTCGTTGTGCAGCGCTACGGGTGGGCGCACTCCCTCCATATGACGCCAAGTGAGGACATTCGCGCCCGCTATCGGGCAACGCCAGCCGATGCGCCCTTCATGATCCACCTTGCCGAGGGGACGGACGATCAAGCGGCGGGGGAGTGGGCGCGGCTGGATGTGTGCGGTGCGGCGGGGGCAAAGACGGTGATTGTGCATGGCGTGGGACTATCCGAGGTGGATCGGGCGGCGTCGATAGAGCGCGGCGTTGGGCTGGTGTGGTGTCCATCGACAAATCACTACCTTTTGGGGGCGACAGCACGGGTTGAGGCGTTCGCCGCAGCGGGCTTGCTGGCGGTGGGGTCGGACAGCCGTCTGACGGCGGATGGCGATTTGTTGGATGAACTGCGGGCGGCGGCGGCGACGGGACAAGTCACGGCGAACGCCCTTTTTCGGGCGGTGACGGTGGATGCGGCACGTCTGCTGCGGCTGCCGGATCGGGGGTCGCTGCTGCCCGGCTGCCGAGCGGATGTGGTGATCGCGGCGGCGGGGGAGGGCGATCCCTTTGCGGCGCTGCTTGGGCTGAGTCCGGCGGGGATTCAGGCGGTCTATATCGGCGGACGGAGGGTGACATTGGAGTCTTGAAAACAAAAAATAGCTAACACCATTCACCTCATTGCTCTGCTCTAAAAATTCGCTACGATCTTCACCACAATAGACGAATACATTTCTTCCTCAGCCAAAGGTAGCTCGATGACTGTGCAAACAACTCCCTCCGCCGACGTTGAGACGCTTGCCAAGATCAGCGAGGCGCACACCTATCGTGGACGCCCGCCCACCGACTCGTTCGTTTCTTATCTCACACTGGGCAGCCTCCTTGCGGAGCGTGTCGCCGCAGCGCCCGATAAGACATGGCTGATTCACTACAACGCGGCGGGCGAGAGGGAATCCCTCACCTATGCCGCGTTCAGCGCCCGTGTGAACCAAGCGGCAAACTACCTCTACACCGATTTGGGTGTCCGTCCGGGGGATCGCGTGGCGACAATTGCCTACAACCACAGCGACACGGTGATCCTCTATTTTGCCTGTTGGCTGATTGGGGCGATGGTTGCCCCCCAAAATGTGACGGAGGACGACGCACGGATCGCTTTTATCTTGCGCAACAGTGAGGCGGTGATTGCCCTCGTCCGCGAGGAATATCTTGAACGGGCTGAACGCATCATTCGGGGGACGGCGGAGGGGCTTGGCGCAAGCAACATCCGCCAGATTGTCCAAGTGGGCGGCGCGGCGCGGACGGAGTATCGCCATTTTCACACAGAGAGCGCCGTTCATCTAACGACCTTCACCCCGCCCGCCGAGGTCAGCCGCGAGTCGGAAAGTTTGCTGGTCTACACCAGTGGCACAACGGGCGCCCCAAAAGGTGTTGTCCTCACCCAGTACAACATGATGGCGGACGCGCACGGAATCAGCGCATGGCAAGGGATCACGGCAGAGCAGCGGCTTATGGCGGTGCTGCCTATTCACCATGTGAACGGGATCATCGTTACGCTGATCACGCCATTATATGTCGGGGGGAGCGTCGTCCTGAACCGCCAATTCACAGTGTCGGCGTTTTGGTCACGAATCGCCCGCGAAGGCGTCCATATCGTCAGTGTTGTGCCGACGCTGCTCCAGTTTTGCTGTGAATATGCCGACGCCCAAGAAGGGGCGGGGAAAAGCATCTGGGGCGAGGGAGTCAGCCGCGCTGACCTAACGAATTTCCGCCACCTGATTTGTGGGGCGGGGACGCTGGCGGTGGCGCTGGTGCGGCGTTTTGAAGATCGCTTTGGGGTGCGCGTCCTGCATGGCTACGGTCTGAGCGAGACAACCTGCTATTCCTGCTACCTGCCGGTGGATTTGACGGATGAGGAACACGCCCACTGGCTGTACGAGTTTGGCTATCCAAGCATTGGCTCTCCGATTGGGGTGAACGAGATGGCGATCTTCGCCCCCGATGGGTCGGGCGTCATGCTCACTCCGGGCGAACGCGGCGAAATCTGTATCCGGGGGCATAACGTCATGCGCTGCTACTACCAGCGCCCCGATGCCAACCGCGAAACGTTCAAGTTCGGCTGGTTTCGCTCTGGCGATGAAGGGTTTTATGAGGTTGATGAGAAAGGGCGGCAGTTTTTCTTCATTACCGGACGGTTAAAAGAACTCATCAATCGTGGGGGGGTGAAGTTTTCGCCTTTTGATATTGAAGAAGTTCTGCTCACGCTTCCGGGCGTCAAGGTTGGGTTGGCAGTTGCCTTCGAGAATGATTATTATGGGGAAGAAGTTGGCGCGTATGTCGTCCTTGAGGAAGGGACGGCACTGACGGCGGAGGCGGTGATTGCCCACTGCCGAGGGCGAATGTCGTTTGAGAAATCCCCGAAGGTCGTCCTGTTTGGGACGGAAGTTCCCGTGACGACAACGGGAAAATACCAACGGTTGAAGCTGCGCGATCTGTTCGCCGCCTATAAACCGACCCAATTTAAGCCATAGTGAGCCAGAGGGACATCATGGGCTGCTCGTTGAATCATGCTTGGATTGCCCGTGTGCCAATGTTCATCCGGCTCTGCACCAAAAGCCAGCAGGCGCTTGATGCCCATGTCCTGATTCGCGCTTACCCAAAGGGTGGGGCGATTTTCCTTGAAGGGCATCACCCCACCGGTTTGTGTATGGTCGTCTCTGGCTTGGTGCGCATTTACCGGATGTTGGAGGATGGGAAGATGCACGTGCATACCTACGTGCGTCCTTACGCCACCTGCAATGTGATCGCCGCGCTGGATGGACGCCCCAACCCTACCAGCGCCGCCGCCATGACAGACACGCAGATTGGCTGGCTCCCCCGCGAGGCGCTGATCACGCTCATGGCAAATGATGCCGATTTGATGATGGCGTGTATCCGCCTGCTGACGCTTCAGAATCGGGAACTCATGGCGCGGGCGGATGATCTCAGCTTTCGCACCGTGCCAAGTCGTTTGGCACGGCTGCTGTTGCAGCGGGGCGGCTTTGAGGGCGAGGCGAATATCCCCCTCGACAGCCTCTCCCAAGACGAGATCGCAGCGGTTTTGGGAACAAGCCGCGAGGTATTGGGGCGGGCGCTACGCCAACTCTACGATCTCGGTCTGATGCGGCGGGAGGGGCGGAAATACGTGATCATTGATCGGGCGGGCTTGGAAACATTAGCGGGAGAGTAGACGCCACGATCTGCACCCTGCATCCTTGTGATGAGTTGATTCCCCGTTAGGAATCACGCTACACTCTCCCTAAGTTCGCTCTCCGCACCCTCATAGGGAGAACCGCATGGCATTGGACTACCTTAATTTTGACCTTCGTTTGGATGATCATCCCCTCGGCGGTTATACGGTTGCGGTGGTCAATTCCCCCGCTGGTGAAACATCTGGCACATTTGATCTCCAATTTCCCGATCTTGAAAACCTCCTTCTGCGCCTTGAAAATGCGGTGATAAAGGGGTCACAACGGGGCGGCGCACGACGGCGACTTTACTCTCCAGAAGAAAAGACCGTGCAAGATTTTGGTCATCAGTTGTTTCAGACATTGTTTCCCGCCGATATACGAAGTCTCTATGATCAATCGCGTATCCTTGCCCAGAACGAGAGTAAGGGACTTCGCCTTCGCCTGCGGATCAATTCCCCCAAACTGAGCGCCATGCCATGGGAATTTCTTTACGATCCGCGTGGGGCGGGACGGTACCTGAGTCTTTTCAACGATACACCCCTTATCCGCTATTTAGAAACACCTTACCCCGTTACCCCTCTCACCATTCCAGCCGGTGAGCCATTACGCATTTTAGGGATGATTGCCGCCCCAACGGATCAAGAGGCATTGGATGTAGACGGGGAACGCGCCCATATTGAGGACGCCTTATCTGATGTATCGAATGTTGCTCTCACATGGGTCTCTGGGGGGACTGTTCGAGCCCTGACTAACGCCCTTGATGCGGGGCAATGGCATATCTTTCATTTCATTGGGCATGGGTTGCTCAATACCCGAACAAAGGAGGGCATGATTGCCCTTTGCAACACGCAAGGAAAAACCCATCCGTTCAGTGCCAGCCAATTGGCAACATTACTTGCGGATCACCAACCCTTGCGCTTTGCCTATTTGAATTCTTGCGAAGGGGCAAAAAGTGACAGTGCTGATTTGTATTCCAGCACCGCCTCTATTCTTGTGGGGAGCGGTTTGGCGGCAGTGTTGGCAATGCAGTATGAAATTTTTGATGAGGGCGCCAAATGCTTTGCCAAACGCTTCTACGAGGCGTTGGCAAACGGCGATCCTGTGGATCAAGCGGCAACTAAGGGGCGTAAGGCAATACGGAGCGAGGCGGGCAGCATCATGGAATGGGGGACGCCCGTCTTGACGATGCGCAGCCCCGACGGGGTGTTGTTCACGGTGCGTCCCGCCCAGAAACCCGCCCCCTCCCCGCTTGCGGGGAGGGATGAAGACCCCGTCGCGTTGTTCAATGAGGCAAGCGCCTGTGTAGAGGGCGAGCGCTACAGCGAGGCAACTGCCCTCTACGAACGGCTTTTGGGGTGGGCACCTCCCTTCCGTGAGCGGCAGGTACGCGCCCTCTTGAAGCAGGCGGAAGAACTTCTTGCCGAACAAGAGAAGGCACGCGCTGCGCAGAAACGGCTGGAAGAAGCAGAAGAACGTTTTTCGGACTTGGAAACCTTCGTCCAGCTTGCCCGAACAGAGAGCGCCAAAGCGCACGCCCGCGAGGAGATTCAGCAGTTCTTAGCGGATTACCCCGAATACAAGACCGATGCCAACGTCTTGGCGCTGTGGGAGAGGGTGAAACCGCCCCCACCGCCGAAACCCCCCGAACCCGCCCTGGGCACGCGGATGACCGACGAGAAAGGGGTAATCATGGTCTACGTCCCGCCGGGGACGTTCCAAATGGGGAGCAGCAATGATGCTGACGAGCGGCCGATCCATTCGGTGACCATTGAACGGGGCTTCTGGCTTGACCTGACGCCGGTGACAAACGCCTCCTATGCCCAATTCATCAAGGACGGCGGCTACAAAACGGAAACATACTGGACGCCCGGCGGCTGGGCATGGCGGAAAACGGCGGACAAGACCGCACCGAGGGACTACGACGACTTCACCGCTCCCCAGCAGCCCCGCGTGGGGGTGACATGGTTCGAGGCATACGCCTACTGCCAATGGCGGGAAGGTCGCTTGCCCACCGAGGCGGAATGGGAATGGGCAGCGCGGGGAGAAAGGAGTCTCGTTTACCCTTGGGGAAATGACTTCAAGCGCGATAGCAGCGTGGTGATCTATGGTGAGAATTCTGGCAGAAAAAGCCACCCTGTGGGGGAGGGGATACGGGTGGCGGGGGCGTCATGGGTGGGGGCGTTGGACATGAGCGGGAATGTGTGGGAGTGGATAAGCAGCCTCTACACCCCATACCCTTACGACGGCAATGACGGGCGCGAGGCGGACACCGGAGACCGCACGGATGTTCTGCGCGTGCTGCGGGGCGGGTCTTGGGGCGACAGTCAGGACAACGTTCGCGCTGCGAATCGGTTCAGGGTCGACCCTGCCAACCAGTTCAACCGTTGGGGGTTCCGTCTTGCCCGCTCTTACAGATAGTTCTGATTCCTGATCTTCTGTTTTCTGAATTCTGATTTTCTGTTTTCCTGTGGGGGTTCGGGGGCGAAGCCCCCGATCAAATTTTTTGGCTTTTGAGGGGCCCACCGGGTTGTTATGAAAACCTACACAAATTTGTATCCGCGTATGCTGAATTTCAACGCCATACTCCGGGCGTGGCGCAAGGCACGGCGGGGCAAACGGTACACCCATGCCGCTGTCGAATTTGAACAAAATCTGGATAGCGAATTGATCGCCCTCAATCGGGGGTGCAGGGGAGGTTAGACGCAGGCGAATGGTTATTAGCAGATTGTGTGAGGAATTCCGGCTAATCCGCCGTATAATAAAGCGGTTTGGGCTAGTCACGTTCGCGCTGCTGACACATTTTTTGAGGTTGGTCATCCATGTCCCCTATTGGCACATCAGAATCCCCCCTGCGGGTAGCGATCATCGGGTCGGGACCCTCTGGGTTCTACGCCGCCGAACATCTTTTCAAACAGACAGATCGCATCATTGAGGTGGACATGTATGATCGCCTCCCCACCCCTTATGGTTTGGTGCGCGGTGGGGTTGCCCCTGATCACGACAAGATCAAGACGGTGACGAAAGTCTACGAAAAAATTGCCGCCAACCCCCATTTTCGCTTCTATGGAAACGTTGAATTCGGGCGCGACCTGACCCATGCCGAGGTGAGCGCTCACTACCACGCCGTGATCTACGCCGTTGGCGCACAGACAGACCGCGCGATGGGCATCCCAGGCGAAGACCTCCCCGGCAGCTACGCCGCGACGGAATTCGTTGGCTGGTATAACGCCCATCCCGATTTCAGGGATCACACGTTTGATTTTAGCGCCACCGCCGTCGCCGTTGTGGGGAATGGGAATGTAGCGATGGATGTGGCGCGTATCCTTGCCAGTGGCGAGGGCGAACTGCGCGGCACGGATATTGCTGATTATGCGCTAGAGGCGCTCTGCAACAGCCGCGTCACCGATATTTACCTGCTTGGGCGGCGCGGACCCGCACAGGCGGCGTTCACTCACCCAGAGTTGAAAGAATTTGGCGAGCTTGCCGAAGCCGATGTGATCGTCGCCCCCTCTGAGGCGGCGTTAGACCCGCTCAGCGCTGACGACCTCAAACGAACGCCGAATACCCTTGCCGAGAAAAATCTCGCCCTGCTCAAAACGTTCAGCGTTCGCCCGCCTTATGGGAAACCGAAACGCATCCACATGCGCTTTTTGGTCTCCCCGCTGGAACTTCGCGGGAATGGCAAGGTTGAGGAGATCGTTTTGGTGAAGAATGTCCTTACTGCCGCGCCGGATGGATCGCTCCGCCCGAAGGCGACGGAAATCACCGAGACGCTCAAAGTTGGGATGGTCTTTCGTTCCATCGGCTATAAGGGAGTCCCTCTGCCCGATGTGCCGTTTGACGCCAAAGCCGCTGTGATTCCCAACAAAGCGGGGCGCGTCATCGATCCGGCAACGGGTGCGGTGCGGCGCGGTGACTATGTGGTGGGGTGGATCAAACGGGGTCCCTCCGGCGTGATTGGGACGAATAAGCCGGATTCAGTCGAAACGGTGAACTGCCTCTTGGAAGACCTTGCCAGCCTTTCGCCGCTCTCGCCGCCGACTTCGGGAGCTACCCACCGCGAGGCAGTGGAGGCGCTTTTGGCGGCGCGTCAGGTTGCTTACGTCACCTTTGAGGATTGGCAACTGCTTGACCAAGCAGAAGTGGCAAACGGGGCAGCAATGGGGCGTCCTCGCTTGAAATACGCTCGCATCCCCGATATGTTGGCGGCGATCCGTGAACGCAAAGCAAAGCGTGCCTAGACAAGGGACTATTAGCGACTTATGACCTTTTCACAATCAACCACCTCGCCCATGACGGGTGAAACACCTGTCAACGGGCTAATCAGCATCCGTCTTGATGTGCTGATCATCGCCGTGCTGCTTGCCGCCGCGTTTGTCCTTCGCTTGCCAAACGTAGATGTGATTCCCTTGAATAACAGCGAAGCGCGAGAGGCGTTCGCCGCCTACAAGGTGCTTAGCCCCACCTTCCCGGGCGAGACGCCCACAAGCCGCAACCCGCTTTTATTTGCCGCCACCACCCTGAGTCTTACTATTGGCGGGGCAGAACATGGCGCAGCGCGGCTGCCCTCGCTGCTCATCGGGCTTGTCCTCACCGCTATGCCCTATCTGTTTCGGCGCTGGTTGGGGGCGACCCAAATGGTCATTTTGATCGCCTTACTTGCCTTTTCACCTGTCGTTATGTTGGCGGCGCGGGGGATGCAAGGGGCGCTCTGGTCAGCGGTATTGGCGCTGCTGACGGTCTATGGCTTTGGGATGTATGCCGAGGTGCGCCGCGCCGGATATGCATCCTTAGGGGTGGTGGGGTTGCTGCTGCTCATTTTTGCCGCCGAACCCGCCGGATTTCTGACCGCCGCTGGCTTGGGTGTTGGGTTGGTGTTCGCCCTTGCCTCTGGGGAAGACCGCACGCCCGGCGCAGTCGTGGGGGATGTACTGAAAGGCTTTCCACGCGGCGCGGCGTTGTTTGCCGCCCTCACTGCCCTGATCGTTGTGGGATCAGTCTTTCTGATCGCCCCTATGGGGTTGCAGAGCCTCAGCGAATCGATCAACGCGGGGCTGCGTGGGCTTTCCGAACGCCCACCCGGTGTTCCTGCCATACTTCCTCTGATCATCAGCCTGACCTATGAACCCGTCTTATGGGTGATGGGCTTAGCCGGAGCATATATCGTCCTGTTTGGGGAGGGGGCAGCCCACCAACGCGGACAGGAACTGCTTCAGCGCGGCTTGTTGGGGTGGTTTGTCGCCTCTGTCGCGTGGGCGCTTGCCTATGGCGGCACAGAGTCCGGTCATGCCTTGTGGCTGACACTCCCCCTTGCTGGTTTGAGCGCCGTTGCCATTGAGCGGGCGCTGACGCCTGTCCAAGACCCCTTCTGGCGCGTCCCGCGTTGGGCAGTATGGGTGCAGGCAGTGGCAATGGTCGCCCTGCTGATGATCCTCCTCGTCAACCTTGCCTTTGTCGGGCGGGATATTGTAAGCGTCCCCGCTGATTGGGCGCCGCCGCTGACCGCCGATACCGTCCGGCGGGCGCTGCTGATCCCGATTGGCTTGCTGCTATCGGTGATCACCTTCTTCCTAGCGGGAAGCATCTGGGGAGCGCGGACGGCATGGCGCGGGGCGGGCTTAGGACTCCTGTTGTTCCTCGGCGGCTATGGAATCAATGCTGGCTTTGGCGCGGCACTTGTCCGCCCCGACGACCCCCGTGAATTATGGCATATCCGCCCATCCTCGCTCAACCTGAATCTTTTGGAGGATGCGCTGGAAACAGCCTCCTTGCGGGCGACGGGGAAACGCCACGAGGCAGAGGTTGTCGTTTATGTGCCGCCCGGAATGCGTGACTACACCTACAGTCCGCTGGCGTGGACACTTCGCCACTTCCATAAGCTGCGCTATGTTCAAGACATTACGCCGGCAATCACCGCCCCTATTGTGATCGCCCGCAAGGAGGACACCCTGCCTGATTTAGGTGGGCAGTACGTGGGGCAAGATTTCGTCACATGGCGAACGTGGGAGGTGGGGACGATGCAGTATTGGGATATTTTCCCCTGGCTCTATAACCGCCTGACCCGCGCCCAACCCACCGACGGCGAACGGGTGATTCTCTGGGTGCGTAGCGATGTTTACGGGGTGGGCGATATCCCCGGTGCGGGACAATAAGCCCTTTTTCAACCCCCCACCCCCGCCGACGGTAAACCATCGGCTCGGATTAACCAGCCCTTCAAGGCTTGAAATGCGCTCTCACCCCCCTCAACCCACAAAGGGCGAGAGGGAATCCATAGTTGCCACACCTTCGTAGGGACGTGCTACAGCGCGTCCGCGCCTTCGCCTGTGAAGGGGCGGTAATGGGAATTTCTTTCCCCATCTTGTGTTGCCACCTTCTCGGTTTTCGTGTTACAATACATTCAGAAAGTTCTAAAAGACACAAATAGAGCATGAGGGGCGAGGGCGTCATGGACATGGAACACGCACTACAAGCCGTTGAAGCAAAGATGATCGCCAGCGTCGGCAGCGATGTGCCTGTGCTGCAAGACGCCAGCCGTCACATCCTTCAGGCAGGGGGCAAACGGATGCGCCCGCGCCTTGCCATGCTCGCTTATGAGTCGGTTGGGGGGCGTGAGCGGATGGAGGTTGTGCCGATTGCCGCTGCTGTAGAACTCGTTCACACGGCGACGCTCGTCCACGACGATATTAACGATCACGGCGTGACACGGCGCGGACGCCCAACAATCAACAGCATTTGGGGGCGCACCTTTGCCCTCCTAACGGGTGATTTCCTCTTTACAAAAGTCTATGAGTTGATGGCGCCCTACGGGGATTTGAACATCACCTTTGCCCGTATGACGAGCGACCTTGTGGAAGGAGAGACGCTCCAAGCCCACGCCGCCAAGACAGGGACGCTGGATCGGGAAACGTATGCCCGTATCATTGCCAAGAAAACAGCGTCACTTTTTGCGGGGGCGGCAAAGATGGGGGCGATCCTCGGCGGGGGGACGCCCGCCCAAGTCGATCTTTTGGAGCAGTATGGTTTCAACGTTGGCTTGGCGTTCCAGATCACCGATGACATTCTTGACCTGATCGCCGACAGCGAAACATTGGGCAAAACCGCCGGAATCGACCTTGCACAGGGACGGGGCTTTGCGATGGCGTCGCTCAATGGGACGAGTGGGACGGGGGTTGCCGTTGCCGAGGCGGTTCAGGACGATGCGGTGACTGCCTTCAAACGGAAGTTACTGACCGGGAATTACATCCAAGAGGGGCAAGAAAACGCTCGTCAGTTGGCGTTGATCGCAGAAATGAGCCTTAGCGGACTACCAGAAACGCCCGCCCGTGATTTGCTCTGCGATTTAGCCCGACAGGCAGTAGATCGCACGTATTAGGGTGCGGGAGAGCAGGGCAAAGGGTGAGGACATCCAAACCCCACAGGGGTGGTCAACCATAGGTGGGCGCACACACGGGTGCGCCCCTACTTCCAGAGCTGCCATTTCCTCTTGTCTCCGATTGCGCTCATCGAAGAATTTGCCAACCAAGAAGAATCAAGATCGTCCAAACGAGGGCGAAAACCGGCGGGATGGGCAAGGCAAACCCCCACCAAAAAATGCCACCGATAGGGACGAGTACAAGCGCCAGAACCGCCCCAGACATGTAAGCATCCCACAACAACTGACCCGCCACCACTTCGAGAACGCACACCAAAAGAAAGCCAGCCAAGAGAGGGACGGTTGTCTGTATCCCAATCCGCTCAAACGGTCCCCGTCCATAGGCGGGAAACCCCATGACGATAGGAATGGGGCGTCCGCTCAGCAGATTCCGAATGGCAGGGAAACAGAAGATGCCAAGTCCGGCGGCAATAAACCAATGAAGTCCGGCGGCTAGGCGCAGCAGCGTTAGCTCATTCATGGTGATACCGCCTTACCGCACCTTAAAATGGCAGGTGATCTCATTTCTGGGACATGTTGTAGAAAGGGCATGGGGGGATAGGGGTGGGCGACTCCCTCTAGAGTCGCCCTTACAATAGTTCTAGAGCGCTCTAGAACGCTGTATTGCGGAAGGTGTTATAGCCAAAGTAACCGGAGACAGGGTCTTTCACCAGCACGGTGGGGTAAGCCCCGACCAAGGGGACACCGCCCGCATCGTTCGGAACGGTGAAGTTTGTGCTGAGCGTGCCATCAGCATTCGTTGTCGCTGTGGCAGAGGCTGTCGCCGCGTAGTTTGTCCCCCATTGGGTGATAAAAATCTGCACCTGACGAGGACCGGGGAAGTTCGTTCCGGTGATCACAATCGTGTCACCCGGACGGGCAAAATAGGTGTTGAAGTGGATGCGCGGGTAAATCCCATAGGGCGGGAAGAAACTCGCCGGAGGGGGTGCGGGCGGCAGCGGTGTGGCGGGCGGCAGCGGTACAACAATGGGTGGGTTTGCCGGAACAGCGCCGGGTGGGTAGCAAATAATTTGTCCAACGTAAATCTGGTTCGGGTTGTAAATACCGTTGATGTGTTGGAGAACTGTCCATGTCACATTGTAGGCAAGACCGATGCGGAACAGGTTATCTCCGGGCTTCACCACATGGTAGGTTGTGCAGCGCTGCCCGGGGTGCGCCTTGACAGGGTTGCTAACAGAAAGTACGCTCAAGGCGGCAACAACAACAACCGCCATGAGAATAAAACGGGTGATACGGTTCATAGCTAATTTCGGCGTACCCCCCCATTCGTGTTATTTGGGGAACGCCATTCTCCTTTCTGAAAAAAAAGAACGCGCCTCTTTACACAGTGTATCCATTCTTCATTTTCCGGCAACCACGAATTTTGCACAACAGACCGTTTTTCGTTAGAAAAAAGAAACTATGCTGCTACTTCAACTGATCTATGCCGCCCTCATCGCCCCACTTATGATCTATGCAATGGGGGTCTTTTACCTTGTGTTTGTCTACTTCCGTCCGGCGCGGCGGGTAATCGTACCGCACTACTTTGCCGAAGATGACCTGCCTTTGGTCACTGTTCAACTTCCGCTCTACAACGAACGGTATGTTGTTGGGCGTTTGCTTGATGCCGTCGTCCGTTTGGATTACCCTCGTGATCGCCTTCATATTCAAGTTCTCGATGATTCGACGGACGAGACAACAGGAATCGCCGCCGGGCGTGTGCGGGCGCTGCGTGCGGCAGGGGTTCACATTGATCTGCTGCACCGGACGGATCGGGCGGGATTCAAAGGCGGGGCATTAGGGGAGGCGCTGGCGCATACAGAAGGCGGATTTGTCGCTATTTTTGACGCTGATTTCATCCCCCCAACGGACTTTCTGCGGCGGACGATTCCTATCCTGCTGAGTGACTCCCGCTGTGGGGTGGTGCAAGGGCGCTGGGCGCATCTGAACGCGGAAGAAAACATCCTCACGCGCTGTCAGGCGCTCATGCTTGATGGGCATTTCGCCATTGAGCAGCACGCCCGCAGCAAAGGCGGGCTGTTGTTCAGCTTTAATGGCACGGGCGGCGTCTGGCGGCGGGCGGCGATTGAGGATGCTGGCGGCTGGCAAGGCGATACCTTGACCGAGGATGCCGATCTGAGCCTGCGGGCGCAGATGCGCGGGTGGCAGTTCGTCTTTCTGCCAGACCTTGCCACAGCGGGGGAGGTCTCCCCAGTGATGAGTGGATTCAAAGGGCAGCAAGCGCGATGGGCAAAAGGCACAACCCAAACGCTGTTCAAACTTGGGAGGGCGCTGCTCCGTTCGCCGCTCACCGCCCGTCAAAAGATCATGGCGATTTTGGGGGTGCTGGCGTACCCTATTCAACCGTTGGGCTTGGCGCTCTTGCTAATCATGCCGCTTCTGATGGTCAGTGGGGCGCTGCGCGATATGCCCGTTGCGCCGTTGGGGGTGGCTGGTCTTGCCGTTCCGCTGCTTTACATCCTCGGACAGAAAGCACTTTATGGTGCATCGTGGGCATGGCTGCGTGGTGCAGCGCGGCTGCCGCTCCTCTTGATTCTGAGCAGTGGTATGGCGTTGAATAACACAGTTGCCGTTCTAAGTGCCTTTCGGGGAGGGGTGGGGGTGTTCCAGCGGACGCCGAAATTTGGCGATGCTCCTTCAGGGAAGGGCTATACCATTCGCCCTGATCTGACGACCATTGGGGAGTTTTTCCTTGGTGTCTACAGTGTGTGTGGGGCGGTGTTGGCGTGGCGCTATGCCCCCGGTCTGATCGTCTATTTTGCCACCTACGCAGTCGGCTTTTTTATGGTATCGGGGTGGACACTTGCCGATCTATGGTCGGCACGGCGTCATATGTTTGGCAAACTTACCTCATAGGAACACCCCGTCACAGGTTGTATGTCACCCGCCGCTCAATCCGCAGGCTGAGGGGGAATCTCACCCTTCAGCCGCACCTCGTCTATTCCCTTTACCCGTTTGTAGGGTGCTTATAAGGCACTTGTAGAAGTGTTCCAGAACAATGATACAATGCAGAGGATATTGGCTATGCGCGGGAGGGACTTCCGATGGCAGCATCGACAGCATCACTCGGCGGCACAACGACCACCCTCACTAGCGGACGCCCGCTCTTCCTGCTGCGCCTCATCTATGGCGTGCTGGTCATTCTGGTCTTGGTCATTTTCGTGGGGAATTTGCCCTATGCCTATGGACGGGGCTTGGCAACGCTAGGCGGCGAACAACAAGCGATCATTGCCTTAGGGCTGCCCCCCGAACTTCCCGCCATCTTTGATCTTCTGTTGCGGACGGTTTTCCTCAGTGGGTTTATGCTTATGTCATTGCTGTTGTTTTGGCAGCGGGCGGCTGACCCAATGGCGGCACTGGTCAGTTTTTTGCTACTTAGCACAGGCTATCTCTACAGCGTCTCTGCCCCGCGTGATCATGCTTTGTGGCTAGCAGGCGTCGGGTTAAACGCCCTTGCCGAGACAACGCAAGTCCTCTTTGTGTTCAGCTTTCCGAACGGACGATTCGTACCAGCATGGACACGGCGCTTGGCAATCCCTATGTTCTTGTTTCGATTCCTGATCTGGCTGAATATTTTTGTTCTGCGTACCGGACAAGGCGGGGTGGAAGTAGGCATTGTCGCCGCCTTCATCGTGGCGGGGATAGGGACGCAAAATTACCGCTATCGTCGGTTGGCGTCACCCGCCCAACGCCAACAACTGAAATGGCTGTTGGGGAGTGTGGTCGTTGCCGTAACCTTGGTTGTCCCCTCCATCTACCTTATGAGCATCACCGATACGGTTTCACCTGAACGCAATGTGTTCCTCTATTTAGCCGTGAAAACCGTCCGCGATCTCGCCTTGCTCAGCTTTCCGCTGATGATCGGCGCGGCAATCTTGCGTTACCGGTTGTGGGAGATCGATCTGACGATTAACCGCTCACTGGTAGGGGTTGCCGTCACGGTCATTTTGGGTGGGTTGTTTATCATTGGTTTCCTCGCCCTTCAGTGGGTTTTTGGGCGTATTTTGGGCAGAGACCAGCGCGAGCTTGAGGTTGCTATTGCGGGGGCGATGGTGGGCATTGCCTTCAACCCCGTGCGCGTCCGTGTGCGCCGTTTTGTAGACCGCCGCCTCTATAAATTTCGCTTCGACCTCGATCAGTTGGATCGGGCGCATGGCATCCGCCCCAAACCGGA
Source organism: Anaerolineales bacterium (assembly GCA_015075625.1). Lineage (NCBI taxonomy): Bacteria > Bacillati > Chloroflexota > Anaerolineae > Anaerolineales > Anaerolineales bacterium. Next base: position 1,228,739 of record JABTTZ010000001.1, read on the forward strand.
AGTGAAAACGCCTTCCACGCTGACAGGAAAAATCGTTGGTGGCTATGAAATTCTCGATCTGATTGGGCGCGGGGGGATGGGCGAGGTCTACAAAGGGTACAAAGAGGGGGAGATCGTCGCCGTGAAAGTTCTGCGGGACGACCTCAATCAGATTCAGCCCGACCTCTTCGCCCGTTTTCAACGGGAAGCGACTGTGTTGCAGAATTTCCAGCACCCCAATATCGTGAAGGTGTTGAGCGCCGATACCAGCGCCGATGTGCCATTCTTGGTCTTAGAGTACCTTGAAGGGGAAACGCTTGGCGATCATCTCAAAACGAAAGGCGCACTCCCGTTCTCTGAATTTCTTCCGTTGGCGCTCACCCTGACAGAGGCACTCGAATACATCCATGCACGGGGCGTTGTTCACCGTGATCTCAAGCCCTCAAACATCATGCTGCGCCCGACGACGACTGCCGTCCCTGCCGCGCCTATACCTGTTTTGATGGATTTTGGTGTGGCGCGGGGGGATACCTTAGGCGTTACCTTGACTGGCTCGAACGCCGTCGGCACGATTGAGTACATGGCGCCTGAACAAATCGAATCGGCGCACGATGTCGATCATTATGCCGATATTTACGCTTTAGGGATCGTATTCTATGAAATGTTGGTGGGGAATCCACCGTTTCAGGGGCGCCCCGCGCACGTCTTGTTTGCGCACCTTCAGCAGCCACCGCCCGACCCACGCAAAACCCGCCCAGAGATACCCGATCCGTTTGTCTACTTACTACGGCGGGCGCTGGCGAAAAAGCCGGAAGATCGTTTCCCGTCCGCCGCCGAACTAGGGGAATACCTTCAGGATGCCGTGTCCTAAAGAATAACTCACCGATAAAAGGGTAGGGGTGTGGATACTAAGCCCCTACCCCCCTCACCGCCGCCAGCAGCGCCGCCGCCACGCGCTCCACATCGGCGCGGGTGAGGCGCAAGTGCATGGGGAGGGAGATCAGTCGATCACTGGCACGGGCAGCCTGTGGAACGCGCCCTAACCACTGGTGATACATCCGATAATGACCGTTATCGCGATAATGGACACCTGGGTAAATTCGCTCCGCGTTGAGCGCCGCCATAACCTGATCGCGGCGATCTACCATGACCTGATACAAATGGCGCGAGGGTTCACATTCCGGCGGGATGGGGATGCGCTCAATGCGTGGCTCGTCAGCTAAGAGGGCATCGTACCACGCGGCAACCTGACGGCGGTAGGTATTGTCCTCGTCCACATACTGGATCGCCACCAAGCCAATCGCCGCCATAATCGAATTCCCGTGATACTTGAAGCCAACCTGCTCCACATCGTAGTACCATGTGTAACTGCCGCCGCTGTTTGTGCGGGCGTAGGTGTCTTTGTTGATGCCAAGCCACGTCCACTGTCGTGTCTGTGCGTCAAAGGCGGGGTCTCGCCAGCAGATCATGCCCGCATCAGCAGTGGGCAGGTTTTTAACGGCTTGAAAGCTGAAGATGGTGGCGTCGGCGTCATGCCCTATATGGCGTCCATGTAAGCGCGTGCCGGTCATGTGGGCGGCATCAAGGATCAGCGCCAATCCGCGTGCGCGGCATAGATCACGCACCGCCTCATACTGCCCGCTGCTGCCGCCCATCCCCACAAACATGACCGCACGGGTGCGCGGCGTGATCTGGGCTTCCACCGAGGCGGGGTCAAGGCATAAATGGACATCAATATCGGCAAAAACAGGGGTGAGGCGTTCATAGAGAATGGCGTGATTCGTGCTGACAAAGGTCAGCGGGGTGGTGATCACCTCATCACCATCTTGCCAGCCGTGCGCCGCTTTCAACTGGGCAAGGGCAAGATGCAGTCCGGCGGTTGCCGAACTGAGGAAATGGGCGTGAGGCAGCGCGGTGTAATCTCGAAATGCCGCCTCGAACGCAATGGTTTTGAAGCCTAAGCCTGTCCAGCCGCGCTCCAGACATTCACGAATCGCGGCAAGGGTTTCCTCAACGCGAAAGGTGGGAACGAATAGTTGAATGGGGGGGAGAGAGGGTAATGTGGACAAAAAACAACCCTCTACTCCGTCGTTGGCTTGCGGGGAACAACGGTCACCTTGCGCCGATCCCCTTCCCCGACGCTCTCTGTTTTTACGTCGGGATGATCCTGTAGCTCAAGATGGATGATCCGCCGCTCATGGGGGGGCATCGGCTCCATTGCCACAGCCTTTCCGCGCTGGATCGCCTGTTCCGCCATGCGCTGCGCCAAACGCCGAAGCTGCGCCTCGCGGCGTCCTTTGTAGCCATCCAGATCAATGACGAGGTGCGCCCGCCGTCCGGTCTTACGGCTGACGAGAATGCGCGTTAGGTATTGGAGAGAGGCAAGCCCTTCGCCCTTGTAACCCGTCAGGGTGCTGACCTCACTGCCAGTGACATCCAACACCCAATGGCGGGGTTCTTTGCCATCGGTCACCGCCCGCTTGGGTGTGATTTGGGGCGTCAAGCCCATATGCTTCAGTAGTTCGCCTAACACCTCAATGCCCACCTTGACCTCGGCGGCAATCTCCTCATCGCTGAGATGAGCAGCACTGGAATCATCCTCGTCATCGTCAAAACGGGGTGTGTTTTCGGCGGGGAATTCTTGGGTTTGGCTGGCGCTGGTGGTTGGTTTTCGTCCGCGCCCCGAACGCTCTGCCTGCCGTTGTGGGTCTTTCTGTTCTTTGGTTTCTTTTCCTTCGGAACGCTCGGCACGGGGGCGTTTCGCTGGTTTTTCGGCGAGGGGGGCATCGCTTGGAAAGACGATGATTTCATCTTCCGGCGGTGGGACGCTGACAGCCGGCGGCGCGGCGTGTTCGGCGGGAGTACGGATCATCGTGATGCGCACCCGCGCTTGTTTATTCCCCAAACCCAGCATCCGCCGCGTTGGTTCTTCAAGTACCTCAATGATCACATCCTCACGGGTGACACCAAGCTGCTTGATTCCCTCGTTGATGGCGGTTTCTATGTCGGAGGCGGTTGTTTCGACGGATCGCAAATCGCTCATGCCTGTTTTTCCTTACCCCGCTGCATAAACCTGAAGGGGGGTGTATGTAATGATCATCACGCAAAAGAACTCTAGTTTACCCTAACACGATAAGGGCGCATGCGTGATGCGCCCTTATCGTATGGGCTATTTTTTGTTTTTGCGGGCTTGCCCCGCCTTCGTCTCGTTTAATTTGCGCTTTGCCGTTGGTGCGGCAAGTGGGGCAGGGGTGTTTCGCCCGCCGCCGCTGTTTGCCCCGGCAGGGGCGGGGGCAGTGATCTTCCGCTTACTGGGCATTGCCTCAATCGCCTTCAAATCAATATCCTTGAGGGAAACCGTCTTAGCGGGCGTGGTGACTTTGCCGCGGAAGTTGCGGAAATCAATCCGCCCCATGAGGGCATATTGGATAATCCCTAGCGTATTGCCAACCACCCAATAGATGGACAACCCCGACGCAAACTGCAAAGAGAACAAGCCGATCATGAGCGGCATGATCGTCGTCATGTTGCGGGTCATTGCTGCCGAAGGATCCTTGGGGTCAGCAACGGGAGGCATGGTCAACTTCATTTGCAGCCATGTGGTCGCCACGACAAGGATTGGCAAAACGAACAACCCATCGGGCTGCCCTAAGTCCATCCAAAGAAACTGCGTATGAAGGGGGATCATCTCAGAGAGACTGGGCATCTGCAAGCGGTGGCTGAGATCAAGCAGTTGCAGCGGCGTATGCCCTAGTGAGGCATAAATCGCGCCATACAAGCCAAACAAGATCGGCATCTGGATGAGCAGCGGAAAGCACCCCGCCAATGGATTTACCCCATAGGTCTTGTAAAGTTCCATTTGCGCCTGCGCCTGCTTTTCCCGATCCCCTTTGAATTTCTCGCGGATTTCTTTCAGGGCGGGAGCAAGTTCCTGCATTTTCTTGGTCGATTTCATCTGTTGGGCGATGAGGGGGAAGGTGACGACGCGAGTCATCACGGTGAAAACCACAATCGCTAAGATCAGGCTCCCACCCAAAAAGTTATACAGCCACAACAGAATGATGATGAACGGATTCGTTAGAAAGTCCATTGGCGAACTTCCTCTCCTGCTACTTCGGTGTACTGGGGGTTAGGGTGAGACGATTAAAATCATCATTGTTCGGCTTGCGGACAAACCATGAGCGCCCGCCTGTCTCAAGGTTGAAGGCGACCATCAGTTGATTCTCGCTGAGGGTGGTGACGATCACATCATTCTTGATCACGATCAAATCGCCCAGAATACGGTCATCAGTGGGAGGGCTGCTTGTCCATAACAACGCGCCATTCGTGCGGTTGAAGGCTTTGACGTATTTCTGCTCCCCTGCCGCGATCACCTTATCATCAACGACGGCTACGCGCCCGCGTGCGGCGCCATCGACCTTTGCCTTCCAAACCACAGAGAAATCCGCCGCATTCACGGCATAGACCGCCCCACTAAGGTCGCCAAAGTAGAGAATGCCTTCTTGAAGGATGGGCGTTGACCACAACCACCCTTCGGTGGACAGTTTGCGGACGATCTGAGGCTGGTTGGCGCTCACATCAATGGCGATCAGTTCACGGTTGAACGTCCCCACATAAAGGGTGTTGGTTGCCTTGTCTAGAAGTGGCGTCGCGCCAATTGCCCCACCCACATCCACCTTCCAACGCAAAGCGAGGGTGTCCGCCGCCAGCGCGTAGAGGGTTTGATCCATCGATCCGAGGTAGAGGGTGTTTGTTTCGGGGTCAAAAGCAGGGGCTGCCCATGTGCCATTTTCGGTTTCGCTAAAGGCAAGACGCCGCGCCCCGGTCTTGGCATCGTAGGCAATAATCCCTTTATCGCCTTGTCCCTGAAAGACGACGCCATTGACGTAGAGCGGGCTGGCAATCATCGCCATCGCGCTTGGGGTGGGAACAAAGCTGGAAATTACCGTCTCGCGGGGGGTATTGAACGGCGAATAGGCGTACACCGTGTTGTTGTACGATCCGACATAGACCGTGCCATCTTCGCCTAGTGCCGGGGCGGTGAATAGTTTCTGCCCATGTGCCGCCCAATCGACAAGGCGTTCGGTGGGACGGCTTTCGGGATAGTTTTGGGTATCCACCCGAAAAACGGTATCCCGATAAGCAGCATAGAGATAACGGGCGTCATAGCGACCATCCTCTTGCTGCTTTCCATCGGGGGTGACCCCCGCCCAACTTTCGGGGAGAACAAGTGGCGAGCAGGCAGTAAAAAGCAAGAGAAACACAAAAACGCCGATCCACGCACGGGGTCGGCGGAGGACAGCCACAATTGTAGACAAGGACTTCACGAATGACATTCCCTTACGGCACAGGGTCGATCCCGCCGGGGTTGAATGGGTGACAGCGCATGATCCGCCGAACCCCCAACCATCCACCGCGAAAGAACCCATATTTGTTGATCGCTTCGTAGGTGTATTGCGAACAGGAGGGGTAAAAGCGGCACGCCGACGGCAATACCTTCGAAAGCGTGCGCTGATACAGCCGGATCATGCCCATCGCCACGAATTTCACGGCGTATTCTCCTGTACTGGCTGGTTAGACGATTCCCGGCGAAGTCCCGCTTTGCCGACAAGGAGCAGCAGGGACATTTCAAGAGCAGAGAAAGACGTTGAACGCATTTCGGAGCGGGCAATCAAGACAACATCATAACCAACCACAAGATGATCATCGAGCAGACGCAGCGCCTCACGCAGCCGCCGCTTTACCCGATTACGGATGACTGCCCCTCCAATACGTTTGCCGGTGATCACACCATAGCGGTTGTGAGGCAGCCCGTTTGGGGTATAGGCAAGGGTGAAGAATGTCCCTCGGATTGTTTTTCCCACGCTGCGCAGATGGGCGAAATCCGCCGCCCGACGCAGGCGCAAGTCACGCCGCATCCCTTTGCCCCATTACCCCGCTCAATTAGCTGTTCCAGTTAACCTTCTTCACATGGGTGCGCTTCACCGTCAGACGGTGCCGCCCCTTTGCCCGCCGTGCTTGCAGGACATTACGCCCATCGGCGGTCAACATCCGGCGACGAAAGCCATGCACCCGCTGGCGGCGGCGAATTTTTGGCTGCCAAGTACGTTTCACCACAATCTCAATCCTCCATTGGGCGCCGACCCGTGATCATGAATACGCAGGGATCGGCGGTAACGTTTCGTTTGATAGGAAAAACCTGAAGTAGAAAGTATAGCCGATGGGGTAGGGCGGGTCAATGTCCAGCTTGTTTTGCTTGCAGTACCCTCGCTGGTTGGGCTGCAACCAGCCTTCTTACAAGACGGGCGAACCTAGTGATTTTACCCCTTGATCACCACCGCATACCCCCATTTGAGGAGTATATCAGGATGAACAGGGCTGTCAACCAATAAGGGGTCAATCTTCTTGAAAAATGTTGTAGGTCGCTCCATCGTCAGCGGTTGTCCCATTCCCCGTGACTGCTGTATCCGCCCCTTCGCCTGTCGTCCCGTCTTGTTTGAGCGCGTTAATTTCTCGTAAGGACTCTAAAACGCTTTGTTCCATTGCCCACAGGGGCAGCCGCTCACGCTGATTCAAGAGCGCCTCTAGACGAGGATAACCGTTCAGGTATTCGTCTGCCCAATTGCGGGCAAACTTACCCTCCCGAATCTCATTGAGAATATCGCTCAGGTTGCGGCGCAAGCGGAGATCATGAACGCGATCTAGGCGGGAGAGCGTCCCATATTGGCTGACCAATGCCTGATTGCGCAAGGCGGGCATAACGCCCATGCGTCCGGCGGCGGCAAGTGCCGCACTCAGTTTTCCGGCAAGGTAGGCATCCAAAAACGCCGCTTCCACCGGATAGTTTTCCTTCACCAGCACCTCGGCGGCGGTGGCGATCAGATGGTGGAGAGCGGGCATCACCCCCTGATCGATAAAGTGGGTGAGTTCTGCCTCTTGCCGAAAGGTGATCTCAAACGCACCACGTCCCAGAGCACCAACCGCCCAAGCAAGGGCGAGCAGGGTTCCCCATGCCCGTCCGGTGGCGTCTTGTTCCACGCTGAGAAAACTAAGAAACCCGCCCTCGGTTTCATAGGCGGCACGGATGAGCGTCCCATAGGTGCGCGGGGCGATCATGACTGTATCGACAAAGGCGGGCGGCTCAAGGTAGCCGAAGGCGATGCTGTAGCCACTGCTAAAGACCAAGACATCGCCTTCTTTTAGGGAAGGGGCAAGGGCGCTTAGGTACAGATCGGGGACTTGCTCATCGGGCAGGGTGATGATCTTCACATCGGCACGGGCGGCGGCATCACCAGCGGTAGTCACTTCAAAGCCCTCGGCGCGAGCGCGGGCAGCACGGTTTTCGTTCGTCGCCCCAATGATTGGACGGTAGCCAGTGTCCATTAGGTTCAGGGCGAAGCCGCGTCCTAATTCGGTGTAATCGAAGATTGCTAACGTGCGTCCGGCAAGGTAGCCGGGATCGGCGTCGGCGTCGGTATAGCGGGCAGTCATAATCCCCCTAGAAAATCGTTCATGATGGGCATGATCTGCGCCGGGTGGCGGACGGCACAATCGTGCGAGCCGCGTGGGATCACCAGCAGATGCGCCCCAGAAATTCGCGCTGCCGCCCGCCGCGTTTGTTGAATTGGGATAAGTGGATCGAACGCGCCAGCAATGATCAAGGTTGGGATGGGGATTCGTTCCAATGGCGGGTCAAATGTCCGAATTTGGGCAATATCCAGCGCGTAGCCAGCTTGCCGTGCGCTGGCGGGGTTTGTTTGCTGGAATGCCCGCAAAATGGCAAGCGTTTCGGGGTCACGTTCCAACAAAGGGAGGGCGGTTGCCGTTGTTCGGGAAAGAACCCAATTCAGGAAGTCCGAACGGTTGGCAAGGGCAATGGGGGCAAGGACATCCATCACCAAACGGTTCAGAACGCCCATCACCGGACAGCCGAGGATCAGCCTTCGACAGCGATCTGAGTGGCGAAGAGCAAAACTGATCGCCGCCATGGCGCCCGCAGAATAGCCTGCCATCACCACACGATCTATAGATAAAGCATCAAGGAGGGCGGCAAAGGTATCCGCCATCTCGTCGGGGGTTAAGCCAGCAAGGGTTGGTGTGCGAAGGTAGCCCGCCCGCGAAACGGCAATCACGCGCCGCCCCGGAAAACGCCGCCCAATGACCAGGCATTGATCATAGCCACCCATGCTTTGATGGCTGATCAAAACCGCTTCGCTGGCGTCAGGGGCACCGCCGAGAGCATATTCAACAACACCACGCCGCGTTTCGATCAGGCGGCTGTGCGCTTGTTGTTCCGCCGCCGCCGAGGTCAACTCGTCAAGATAAAGGCGAGGGACATTGAGCGTCTCGCCAAGCCGCTGCCAGAGGGGTTTTGAGAGTGTCATCCGCCTAATCAGTTTCGTTCAGATGGGTTATCTATGGTGAGTCTATTATACCGAGGTTGTGTTGAGTATTTTGTTTGCGAACCCCTACCCCTTTCCCTCGTATACAGGCTGCGGAAAGCAAGGCGGCTGCGGGAGGAGAGTTTTCTAAGCCCCGTAGGGGCTTGAAAGGCATCGTCGCACCGCCTATTCTACACTTCTTCACCCCAAAGGACTTTGGTGGTGGTACTTAGCTCCCACGAACAACATGCCCCAGTTTTCCGCCTGCGGCTGCCAACTGCGCCCTTGCCTGTTCAGGATCAAGGCTCAAGCGATGGGCAGCAATTGCCGTTTTCATCTCCCCGCCGCAGCGATCCAACAAAGCGGTTGCCGCCGCCTGATCCAAGCCCGTCGCCTCGCTGACGATCCGCGCTGCTCGCACCCGCAGTTTGATGTTCCCCGCCTGCATATCGGTCATTAGGTTGCCAAAGGTGCGCCCCGCCCGCACCATCACGGCGGTGCTGATCATGTTTAGGGCAATTTTTTGCGCGGTTGCTGCCTTTAAGCGCGTTGATCCGGTGAGTGCTTCCGCCCCTGTGGGAAGGGTAATCGGATGACGAACGATCTCGGCAAGAGGGGCGTTCACGGCGTTCACGATGCAGCCCGTGATTGCTCCGCGTTTGGCAGCTTCCCGCAATGCGCCAATCACGTAGGGCGTTGAACCGCTAGCGGTGATCCCGATCACGGTGTCTTTGTCGCCCACCGCGTGGTGGGCAATCGCGGCTTCGCCGTCCGGTTCGCTGTCCTCCGCGCCTTCTATGGAATGGGTGATTGCCCCCTCACCGCCAGCGATGATCCCGATCACGCCATCTGTGCTGAACGTCGGCGGACACTCCGAGGCGTCAAGGACTGCCAAGCGTCCGGGCGTCCCCGCGCCGATGAAGATGAGTCGCCCGCCCTCCTCGAAGGCAGGGGCAATGGCATCGACAAGGGCGGCAATCTGGGGGAGCTGATGGGCGAGGATTCCGGCGATGCGGGCGTCCTCGCTGTTCATGGCATGGAGGAGGTGGAGCGTGGGCTGTTCGGCAATGCGCATCGTCAGCGGGTGGCGGCGCTCTGTTGCCCGCAGGGTGTTTCCCGCCGGAAAGGGTATATCTTCTGCCGGCGTGTGAATACCCGCTGCACTAAACGCCATGAGCGCCGCACCGAGGGGGGCATCGTGTTCCCGATCCAAAATGACCGCCTGGGGGAGGGCGGTTTGCACATGGAGAGCGAATAGATCGCGCAGAAGGGCGGAATATTTGAAGATGCTCCCCGACAACAGAACCGGGAACACCTCGCCAGTGGCGGCAAAGCCTAGTTTCCGTCCGGCGGTGATTGTCTCCTGGGCAAGGTGATCGGCGGCTTCGGCAATGATCCGGCGGGCGACGAGATCACCCTCCCCTTCTTCGGCAAGGATCACCGCATGACGTGCCAATGCTGCGATCTCGTCAATGCGGCGCTTGGGCGCATATGCCCAATCAATAATCCCTGTTGCGTCGCTGAGGGCAAGGTCGTTCAGCACGGCGTCGCTGAGCGCCGTTGGGATGTCCGACCCATCATAGGCGGCGGCGACGGCGTTCATCACCGCACGGGCGATCCAATAGCCGCTGCCAGCGTCCATGTAATGCCCCCACCCACCGCTGCGGGCGCGTTCCCCCCGCCCGTTGACGCCGAGGGCAATCATCCCTGTCCCGCTGATGGTGACGATCCCAAACGCCCGTCCCACGCCTGCCACCAGCGCCGCCAGCGCATCGTTCTCAACGACGATCCGCTGTTTGGGGTAAAGCGATCCGAAAATCTCTAGAAACAGGGTGCTATCGGCGGGACGATCCACGCCGGACAAGCCCGCCCCTATGCCCACGACGTGATCAAGTCCAAGCCCAGAATCGTGCAGCAGGCTTTCGATGCCCGCTTGAATCGTTTCTTTCGCCGTCTCCACGCCAATGTAATTGGGGTTGCTTGGGCCGACCTCCGCACGGGCGAGGATTGTCAGGTCGGTATCGGTCAGGACGAGGGAGGTGTGTGTCCCCCCACCGTTGATGCCAATGGCTAATTCTTTTTGTGACACGTTCTTTATCCTATCCCCCTTACCATATACCAGAGTGAAAAGGCTTGTTGTCTAGATCGTTCCCCCTTCCCACAGATAACCCTTCTTTTCCTCGCTTACATAGGCTGAGGAGGGGGGGATTGACGGGCGACCACGTGGGGTTGCCCATGGAAGGTGTGATTCCCCTTTTCTAGCGGGGAGAAGGGTGCTGCCGCTCCCCAAGAGACTGTCCTGTTATTCGTTAATAGGGAAGCGCCGCCCGCAGCACACGGAGAAAGTTCCCGCGCTCTATCGCCCCAATATCGGCGTCGCTGTAGCCACGCCCCGCCAAAAGCGGGCGCAGCAAGCGCAAATCGCCAATGGTATCCATCTCGGCTGGAATACGCTCCATCCCAAAGCCGCCATCCCAATCCGACCCCAAGCCCACGTGCCGTGCTGAGCCGGTCACTTGGCAGATGTGATCGATGATCTCGGCAATGCGCGTCATAGGCGCATCGGCTTTGTCGGGGGTGGCGCTCAACTGCCACATAAAGCGATTGTACATGACGACGCCCATCACCCCATCGCGTTCGGCAAGGCGGCGGACCATATCGTCGGAAAGGTGGCGGTCACTCTCGCAAAAGCGGCGCGGGTTGCTGTGGCTGGCGATGATCTGCCCCTCATAGCGATCTACCGCCTGAAGGTAAGCCTCCTCCGCCATGTGGCTCAAATCAAGGATCGCCTTGTAGCGGCTCATCACCGAGAGCAGGTCATGCCCTAGCGGGGTCAAGCCGCCGGGGGATGCCGTCCCCCCGCTGTAGCGCGTCGCGCCCCACGCCGGACCAATAATGCGCACCCCGCGCTCATACCAAAAGTCCACTTCGCTCGGTTCGCGGATCGGATCAGCGCCCTCCATGAGGATGACAATGCCCACTTTGTGATCGGTGAGGGGGACTCCCTCTGCCCACGAATCGAGGACGTTTTGAAGTTCCTTTTGGGTGCGGATGAGGGCGATGTTGGGGTGGCTGTCCGCCAGCTTGTGGTAGATGTCGGCTTGGGTCAGCCCTAGCGTATGCGCCTGACCGGGGGTTTCGTAGCCCCGCCCGCGTGAAAGTTTGGAATTGGCGGGTGGCGTGTAGATCGTTCCAAAAGCAATCCCCACCCGCCCTAAAAGCATTTCGGGGAGTCCCACCGTCGCTCCGCCGAGGTAGGTTTCCACCTCGCTGCCAACTTCGCGGGTGCGTTTGCTGAGGGCACTCTCGGTAAAATCCCGCCCAAAAAGATCGGCATTCCAGGCAATATCAAGATGGGCATCAAGAATAATGTGTGGGTCGTTTGACATTACTTTTTATCTCTCTACTTTTTATCTCTCTGCGCCGTAAAACCTCTCCATTTAGGCATAGGAGGTATGTCACTAAAGCCTTTAGTGGGTAAAGAAAAGGGCGATCTGGTGGATCGCCCTATGTTCTTAGAAAGGGGTTACTGTCGTTTGGCGGCAACCTTTGCTTCGATGATCCCGCGCAATTGCGAGAGCGAGGGTCCGCTCTGACCGTTCGCCGTCTCTGGGTAGAGTTTTTCACCGTCCACATACACGGTGGGGGTAGCGTTGACGCCACGTGCCTTCATCGCGTCTTCGGAGGCTTTTAGGCGGTCATTCGTGCTGCTGCTGCCCAAGCATTGATCAAAGGCGCTGGTATCCAAGCCAAGCTGCCCTGCCGCAAGGGAAAGCCGACGGCTGTCGTTCGATCCGCTGGCATAGCGTGTTTGCCAATCAAACATGACCTCATGCATCTCCCAAAACTTTGCCGGGGATTGCTCTCCGGCGCAAATTGCCGCTCGTGCCATGTTCTCAGAATTGAAGCCGCCGAACGTCCACAGGGGGATATAGACAAACTTGACATCCCCTGCTTCGATTTTATCCTTCAGATTTTTGAAGTAGTTTTCGTGGTAGCTGAGGCACGCCGGACAGGAAAAGCTCGAAAATTCTTCAATTAAGACGGGTGCATCTGCTTTGCCAATGAAGAAAAAGCCCTGCTCCGTTTTGCCCGTGAAACCTTCTTTGCTGGTGATGGCGGTCAGTTCCGCCTCGACTGTCTCATCAATGGTGGCGTCAATAGGGCGACTTTGGATCAAGATCACAATCACGGCGACGGCGAGGACGGCAAAGCCGATGATGCTGGCGACGATAGTGCGTTGCTGCTGCTGCTGCTTGCGGCGGCGCTCGGCGGCTGCCTTCTTGTCACTGATGGGTTTCTTTTGGGGGGCTGCGCTCCCTTTTGCTGTCATAGGGTTTTCGCTGAACGTCCTTCGTTGGAATAGTGAATTTAAGGTGAGGGAAAGTATAGCAAACCATGCGCAAAAATCAGGATGAATGTTTGGAGAGTAGACGCCTCTCAAAGAAGGGCAATAAATTCAGCGATGCTCAGCCCTGCCTGACGGATAATGGATCGAAGGGTACCCGGAGCGAGTTCTTTATGATCGGGGATAGGAATGGTGGTGAGAGGCTCAGCACAACGCACAATGATATGGCTGCCTGTTTGACAAACGCTGAGAAAGCCGATTTTCTCTAACGCTTTAACCCAACGTCCCCCTGAAATTACGGGAAGTGGAGGCAAGGAATCAGCCTACCGGAACAACCATAAGAAGGGTGGTATAGGTTTCCAGAGGGACGGGATCACCAATCACCAGCCTCTTCCATAACGGCAATTACGCCCTGAATAGCATCTTGAATAGCGCGGATGGCGTCCTCGCAGGTTTCGCCTTGGGTAACACAACCGGGAAGGCTAGGACATTCAGCAATCCAGAAGTTGGATTCGGGATCGGGGTAGAGGACGATCTGGCGCATATTGCAGTACCCTCACTGGTTGGGCTGCAACCAGCCTTCTTATAAGACGGGCGAGCGTCGTTATGTTTCCTCCTGGATTACCACCGCCTAGCCCATTGGTAAGTATATGATGATAAGTGGGGCTGTCAACGGTTAAGGGGTCACTCTCTTTGAAAAATGCTGTAGGAAGGGAGCGGATTGAAGATGATTGTAGCACGGAAAAAGGACGCGGTACGGCTCATCTGGAAAACGTTCTTAGAAATACGGTTGAGTCTGGTATAAATCGAACAATCCGCGTAGACTTGCGCCGGAAAGGAACACTCTCTCATGCGTGGCAACACACCCCTTCGCGCCGTCGTCTTTGATTTGGACGGGACAATCATTGATACAGAAACCCCCGATTACGAGGCTTGGCGCGAGGTTTATCAGCGACACGGGCTGGATGTCAGCCTTGATCTTTGGAAGCAGCGCGTTGGGTTCGCCACCATAGATGGCGTTTCCGATGTCTTTGATCCACAGCGCCACCTCGAACGGCTGACGGGAAAACCGCTCACCGCCCACGAGCGCGAGGCACAGCACGTCCGCTATCTTGCCTTGTGCGCTGCGCAGCCGATCCTCCCCGGCGTGCGCGAACTTATTGAGGCAGTCGCAGCGCGGGGCATTCCGCTTGGGTTGGCGTCGAACTCGGATCGTCCCTGGGTGGAGCATTGGCTGACTCATGTTCGCTTGCGTTCGTATTTCACCTGTGTCTACACCCGTGACGATGTGAGCAAGCCGAAACCAGCGCCAGATATGTACGAGGCGGTGGTCGCCTGTTTGGGACTGCCCGCCGAAAGCTGCCTTGCCATTGAAGATTCGCCAACGGGGATGCGTTCGGCGCTCTCCGCTGGACTGCGCGTGGTGGCGGTGCCGGGTCCGCTGACAATCCAATTGGCGCGTCCGACGGTGGCGCTCACCCTAACGCGCCTAGACGAAATAACCCCTGAGGCGTTATTGGCGCTCTGATGTCCCGCCTCAGGCACTCTCTATGCCTGTATCAACCTGATCCAGCCGCCCCGCCAAGTATGCCGCCAACAACTCCAGCGCGGCTTGGGCAGAGGCGGCTTTGTTTCCCTCGCGGTCTGCCTCCCACACGCGCCGAATCACCTTTGCCCCATCAGGCGTTTCGATGCCCAGATAGGTGAGACCAACAGGTTTTGTGGGCGTCCCGCCGCCCGGTCCGGCAATGCCGGTGACGCTCAACCCCACCGCCGCCCCAAACGTCCGCCGCGCCCCAGATGCCATCTGCCGTGCCACGATTGCGCTGACTGCCCCTTCCCGCCCCAGATCATCGACGCTGACGCCCAAAAGGGCGATCTTTGCCTCGTTGCTGTAGCTGACGACGCCGCCCAACACATAGGCAGAACTTCCGGCAATATTCGTCAGACGATGGGCAATCAGCCCCCCCGTGCAGGATTCGGCAAGGGCGATGGTCAAGTTGCGAGCGAGAAGCGGTTGAGCAACCACCTGTTCTAAAAGGTCTCCAGCGGACATCAGACAAACCCTCCACGATTCTCTCTGCGAACCAATACAAACGCTGCCAACGCTAACGCCGCCCCCACCGCCAAAAACAGGACGACGAACCCATAGGCATTGAAAATACCGACCTGATCGCCAATCCCGCCGAGGATAAGCGGGGCAGTGAAAATGGCCATGCCAACAAAGAGCGTGTTGCGGGCGCTGGCGGTGTTTGCCTGTCCGGGTGCGCTTTCCAAAGAGAGTGAAACGCCTTGTGGGTAGAGATTGGCTATCCCCAAGCCGGTGATGAACAAACCGATCACGTTGAGGGTGGGTATTTTGGCTTGCCACAACAGCAGAAAGCCCACAAGGGCGAGGAGAAATGCCCCAACAAAAAGAGGGGCGGGCGGATAGTGTCGGGCAAGGCGGCTGCCAACGAATCGTCCAGCAAGCATCGCCAGAAAAAACAAGGAGAGCAGCGTCACCGAGTCAATGGCGGCGAACCCGACCACTTTTTCGAGGAATTCCGACGCCCAAAAGATCGTACTCCATTCGGCGGCTGTGCCAACCCCGTTGGCGGTGACCGCCAGCCAAAAGCGAAAGGGAAGTAGGCGACGTGCCGCCTGAGGGGACGAACCCTCGCCCTGTATAGGGGGAATAGGAGTCCGCCAGAAAGCGATGGCAATACAGGCAACGATGATCCCCGGAAGGTAGATCGCACCGCGCCAGCCAATTCCCGCCCGCTGCAACTCGCCGGCAAGGACGGGGGCAAACAGCACGGTGAAACTGGCGATGATATTGCTCTCGGTGAGGGCAAAGGAGCGCCGCACACCGTGCAGATCGGAGTAGGCAGCTTGAATGGTGATCAATTGAATGGCGCCCCCCAACCCAGAGAGCAGCGCCCCACCAAGCGTCACCGGAAGGGTCATCCCCCACACGGCGATCAGCATACCCACCAGCATGAGCGCCGCCCCACCCCACAAAACGACGAAACGCCCCACCCGCGCCGTGAGGCGATCTCCTACCAAGCCGATCAGGACACCCCCACAGGCGGCTAACCCCAAGTGCAAACTGCGTTCCGTATAGCTGTAGCCAGTTTCGCTGCTAAGGAAGCGGGCAGCCGGAGTCATCACCGCCTGCATGTAGGCAAGGTAGCCCGTCAGAAGGTAGCCCAACCAGGTGAATCGATCCCGTACAAAAATTGGCACGGGCGTTACGAATACAAACTCGGACGGCGATCCCCCAGAACGGGCAACTTCTGTCGAACTTCATCCACCATATCGGTGTTGAATTTCGCGGTGATGATTGTCTCGCCCTCGCCTGCCTCGGCAACAAGATTCCCCCAAGGGTCAACAATCATCGAGTGTCCGCCGAATACCGTCCCATTGTATTCGCCCACCCGATTGCAGCCGATCACAAAATACTGATTTTCAATGGCACGGGCTTGGAGCAAGGTTCGCCAATGGTTGATCCGCGCCTGTGGCCATTCGGCGGGCAAGACGAGAACTTTTGCCCCCTCAACGGCATAGCGTCGCAAGAGTTCGGGAAAGCGCAAATCATAGCAAATGGCGATCCCCGTTGTTCCCCAGGGAAGGTCAACACTGAGCGGCGCTTCGCCTGGGCTGAGGTAGAGCGGTTCTTGAAGCGGCTCAAAGAGATGGATTTTGCGGTACGCGCCCATCGTCCCCGTGCGAGGGGAAAAGACAGCACAGGTATTGTAGACACCGACCCCACGTTTTTCGAGCATCGACCCCAAGATGAAGATATTGAGTTGTTTTGCCAACGCCCCCACTTGGGCAAACAACCCGCCCGCCATGGGGCTGGCGAATTCCTTTGCCTTGTCCAGCATGTACCCGTTATCCCATAATTCGGGAAAAACCACCAACTCCGCGCCGCGCCGCGCTGCTTCCTGACATAATTCTTGCATGGTTGCCCAGTTTTTGCGCGGGTCGCCATCTTTAATGTTCATCTGCACCATGCTTACGGTAAGAGTCGGCATTGTCTGTCTATCCTCGTCTGCAATGATCAAACCTGATTTTCTAAGGAACATTGTACCCAAATTAGTACGGGTGGGGAGAAAGGGTAACAAGTGTGCGAGTCACCTTACAGGGCGTGTTTCTGCCACTGATCAGCGCCTTAGAGTATGCGTGGTCGGCTCAACCCCTCCAGAAATTCCAACACGGCGCGGTTGAATCCCTCTGGATTATCCATATTTACAAGGTAGCCGGCATTGGGAACAATCTTCACCACAGCCTGTTTGATCTCACGTCTCATCTGGGAGATCAGCTTATGCGTCGTTGGGTGATATTCCCCCGCCAGCAAGAGAGTGGGCGCTTCGATGGACTCTAGCCGGTGCTTTGTGCTAAAGGCAATCTCGGCGCGGCGAATGTTGAGGTAGTTTACTTTGTCGCGGGCATGAACATTGATCTCACGGCGCAGGTATTCGGCAACTTCCGGCGCATATTTGCCGTGTTGGTCTGCCATGTTGTGCGCCGCCCGCTCTACGGATATCAACGCCGTCAGCCACCATCCAAGCATCGTTCGGAGGGTTCCGGGGAAGGTGTTTGTCATTCCCGAATGGCTTTCAGCAAGGATCAGGGCGCTTACTTGGGCGGGAAAAGTGATCGCCACCTCTTGGGCAACCATCCCCCCGAAGCTATGCCCGCAGAGAATCACCCGTTCATAGCCGAGTGCGGCGATCAGTTTACTGACATCATCAGCAAACAGGGGAAGGGCATAGGTGTTTGGCGAGCGCCCCGACTCACCGTGACCTCGCAGATCGCAGGTGATCACCTTGTAACGGGTGGCGAAGGCATAGACTTGCTGCGCCCACTGGCGGCGGCTGAGAAACGCCCCATGCAGGAGCAGCAGAGGTGTTCCGCTTACCGTCCCGAAGGTGTCGTAGGTAATATCGATCTCATTGAGGTGCTGGATGGACATGGTTGATGGCGATCACGCCTTTGGGAATAGGGAAACAACCTACTATAGGTCACTGAATTCTACGTCATTCCAATGGCGGACGGCAACCACCACTTGGCGGCTTACCTTATCAAACTACCACCCTCTATAGGGTTGCGTTCTGGCTGCAAACCTGTCAGGATTAGAGAAGATCACAAACACTTCTCCGTGCATTAACGGCTTGGACTCCGCGCAGGGAAGGGGTTTGTGATCTTATTCTGTCTAGGGTTTACGCAGACGATAAGAAATTTGTTGCAGGGCGCTCTTGGGGCTTAAAACGAATGTGGGAAGGGCATCATTCGCTTTCAAGCCCCGGAGGGATGGTCAACCTTAGCCTACTGCTTCAGCGGCGGGCGCATGGAAATGGGCGCATACAATACGCCCCTACTTACCCCCCCGTGTATGCCTTTTCGAGTGCCGCCAGATCAAACTTCTTCATGGCGAGGAAGGCTTCCGTAACCCGCGCAACGGCTGCCGAATCGGGATCGGACATCATGGCATCCATCGCCTCTGGGACAATCTGCCAAGACACGCCGTAGGCATCCTTCAACCAGCCACACTGTTCTGCTTCTGGTACGGCGGAAAGGGCATTCCAGTAATGATCGATCTCGGCTTGGGTTTGACAGTACACCATGAAAGAGATCGACTCGTTGAAGGAAAAGCCGTGATCGTGGGCGCTGTCTATGGCGGCAAAGGACAACCCATCTAAAGTGAAGGTGGCGTGTTTGACCGTCCCTTCCACAGCCGGGGCATCCGCATCTTTTCCGTAATAGACGCTGCTGAGCAGCGTGGCGTTGGGGAATAGACCGGTGTACACATCTATGGCTTCCTTTGCCTTGCCGTGCTGTGCGCCGGTGAACATGAGGGTGGGAGTAATCCTTTGTTTTGCCCCAGCGATCAGCGCGATCTGCCATGAGACGCCGTAACGATCTTGCAGCCAACCGTACTGTTCGCTGAAGGGGTAGACCCCCAACGGCATCAACACCGCCCCGCCTTCGACAAGGGCGCTCCACAGGCGTTGACATTCCTCGCTGGTGGCACAATCCACCTGAAAGGAGATGGACGGGTTGAATTGGAACAACGGTCCGGCGCTGAGGAATTGAAAGGGCTGCCCACACAAGACAACGTTTACGATCTCAATATTTCCCGAAGGGGTATCAGAGAGCGTCGCTGCGCTCAGCACACGGGAATCATCAAACACAGCGGCATAGCATTCGGCGGCTTCTTTCGCCTGTTTATCAAACCAAAGATGGGGGACGATTTTGGTCATGGGAGAATCCTTTTTCGCAAGCGGAATTACTTCGTGTTGAGCGGGCAGTTAAACATCCACTGCACCCCGTATTGATCGGTGAGCGCCCCGTAATAGGCGTTCCAGAACGTCTTGCTGAGGGGCATATCAATCTTGCCGCCTTGGGCAAGGGCGTTAAAGAGGCGTTCCGTTTCTTGCTGTGTATCTGGTTCGATACTGATACTGATATTCGTTCCCATAATCAGCGGGTTTCGTTCCGCTCCCAACACATCCGTTCCCATCAGGCGGTGTCCGGCTGTGATTGGTAGGGACACATGCATCACATAACCCTCTTGCTCTTTGGAAATCGGCGGATTGTTTGGATGGGGGGGAATATCGCGCATATATTGAATGGGCGCTTCAAACTCTGTGCCAAAAACGCTGCGGTAGAAGGTGAATGCTTCTTCCGTTTTTCCGGGGAAATTAAGATAGGTACTTACATGAGCCATTGTCGTTTCCTCCATCGGTAATGGGTGGATAACCACCTTAGATGACCCTAATCTATGCCCACATGCGCTCAGACGTTCTTTATATTGTGAATGGAGCCGCGCATCGCGTCACAGATGTTTTAATTATACAAACATTTGGTCTAATTGTCAAGCGTATCGATGATGGGATGAGGGAAAAAGGGGTAATCAAACAGAGATCATTTACAGCGTGGCGAGGGGGGATGGTAGAGAGGCGCAAAGACCGTGCGCCTCTCCCTTACCGAAGGTTATTTTCAGCGTTTTTTCTTGGCGTCCATGCGGCGAATCTGCATGTTCAAGAGGAATTGTTGGAGCGTATCTTGCAGCCGCCCTGCCGTCCGTTTGGCAAGATAGCGCGCTCGCCCGATACTAAAGAGGGTATGGGCGGGGGTGAACTCCCCAACGCCAAATTGGACGACGGCGCTTGCCCATGTCAGCCCGGCACCAAAGGCGCACATGCTGATTTTATCGCCGGGTTTGCAGCGCCCTTCTTCAATTGCCTCCACAAACGCTAATGGTACAGACGCCGCTGAGGTGTTCCCATATTTATGGATGTTGATCATGAATTTCTCAAGCGGCTGGCGCATCATGCGGGCGGCTGATTCGATGATTCGGTAGTTTGCCTGATGGGGGATGAACAATTGAACATCGTCGGGGAGCAACCCGGCTTGGTCAATAACGCGCTTCATCGAGGCGGCAAGAGTCCGTGTAGCAAATTTGAATACCTCTGTGCCGTTCATCTTGAGAAAACTGAGATGTTCCGCCTCAATTTTGGCATGGTTGCCATGCATGGGTAGTGCTGAGCCGCCAGCGGGAACGTAGAGATGTTCGATCCCTGCCCCATCCGAACCGAGTTCAAAGGTCATCACGCCAGCGGGTTGGTCACTTGTCTGCAAAATAACTGAGGCGGAGGCATCGCCAAAGAGGACACACGTCCCACGATCTGTGTAGTCTGTTCCAAAAGAGACGACATCCGTCCCCACGACGAGGATGTTGTTCATCGCCCCAGAGGTGATGAACTGTGTTCCCACGACGAGGGCATAGACCCACCCCGAACACCCAGAGCTAATCTGGAACGCGCCGCACTTTGCGCCAAGTTTGTCCTGAACAATCGTCGCCACACCGGGGACAAGGTAATCTGGCGAGGAACAGGCAACGATGATCAGATCGAGGTCGGTGGGCTTCAAGCCCGCCACTTCCAATGCCTTCAATGCTGATTTCACCGATAAATCGGAAGATTGTTCGCCGTCCGCCCGAATGTGGCGTTCTTTGATCCCTGTGCGCGAGGTGATCCATTCGTCGCTCGTCTCAACCATCTTTTCCAAATCGGCGTTGGTAATCACCCGCTCCGGGACGTATTTCCCCCATCCCGTAATTTTTGCGTAGCGTTCTGGCATGTCGTGCTTCCCCTTCAATTCCCATAAAATAGCGATCAGTTTGGAAGAATCATTTTTGAGGCTCAGTCCTGAACGAGGATGGGCGCACCCTGCGCTGCGCCCTTCTTTCCCTCAGTGGTTATGTGGGCTGTGTCGTAGCTGCGTTACCCGTTGGCTGGATTGAGTGCCAGCGCCGGATCACCTTCGCTGCTAGGGGCAATTTTGCCCGCTGCGTCAATCACCCGCCGAACGCCGAGGAGGGTCAATCCAGCGGCGATGGTCAAACCGCCCACGCCCGCCGCAATGCGGTAACCCGTTGGCAGGTTGCGCCAGCGCGAAAGCCACGCCAAAACAGGCAGTCCCCTTTTTTCTGCCCTTAGCGCCTCTAGCAAATCGCGGCGTAGTTTTGCCAGAAATTCGGGGTTTGGTTCAACACCGGGCAGCGCCCGATGGAGCGCCTCTGCGATCCCAAACAGGGCGCGTTCGCTCAGGGTGAGGGTGGCAACCTCCAAGAGGGTGCTGGTGTTTCCCGCCGCCAATGCGTCCGCATGTTCTGCTAATAAGGTGAGCAGCGTCTCATTCGGATCGGCGGTGGGCGGTGTGATAGTCGTCGTCATTCTGCATCTCCCCGGCGGCGCTCCCGCCTTGAGGGACGCCGCTGCGTGTCTTCCGTCTCCGGTGTCTCTGGCGCTTCGTGGCGGAGCATTGCCTCCCGCAGGGTCAGCAGCGTCCGGTGGTAAAGCGACTTAATCGCCCCTTCACTACGTTCCATGATTGCGCCGATCTCTTGATTGGAGAGTTTTTCGACAAACTTCAGCACGATCAACTGCTGGCGTTCGTCGGGCAGTTCACGGAAGGCTTCCAACAAGCGCCGCTCCTCGTCTTGCGCTTCTGCTGCCGCTTCGGGGGCATCGGTACGCAGGCGAGAGGCGATAAATTCATCCAAGGGGACAACACGCCGCCGCTGCTGATCGCGATGCCAGTTCGCCACAAGGTTATGTGCAATACGGTACAACCACGCTTGAAAGGGCAGCCCTCGCTCAACATACGATTCGATATGTCCGAGGGCGCGTTGCCAAACCCGCGCCGAAAGGTCTTCGGCGTCATGGTGGTTGCCCGTTCGATAGTAGATGTAGTTGTAAACCTTTTTCGCGTACCGCTCGTAGAGCGCTCCGAACGCGGCTTTATCCTCCCGCGCCCAAGCGACCAGCGTCGAGTCATCGGTGGCGGTGTAGTCCCGTCCCTCAGAAATCGTCATAATTAGGAACACCCTATCGTTTCATGGGTTGCGCTCAGATCGTATGCTGCCTATTTTCGCTGATCTTGAGCATATCTTCAAAAGCAGATTCAAAGATCGCCTTCACCGCGCCTGAGGCGGGATAGGATAATCCGCTGCAAGGCGGCTTCAAATGCCACCACCGCCGCTGCTGCGCTGTGATATTTTTCCGCTGCGGCACGTCCGGCACGCCCCATATCGGCTCGCCGCAGGGGATCAGCCCGCAGCGCCTCAAGCTGTGCGGCAAGGCATGGCGCGTCATCAGGATCACAGCGGACCCCTGCCCCTGCCCGTTCGATCACCCCCCACGCTGCCCCCGCCGCCATAATCGCCAGCAGCGGACGCCCACTGGCAAAAGCGCTGTAGGTTTTGCTCGGCAGCGATCCACTCTCTAAACCAGCTTTCAGGCTAATGAGGTGAACATCGGCGGTTGCCAAAACCTCTGGCAGGCGTTCGCGGGGTTGGAAGGGAAGGATGCGGACATTCGGAAGCCCCGCCGCCGCCCGCTGAAGCGAATCGCGCCCTGTCCCTTCCCCGACAAACACGAACTGAACAGCGGGGAGCAGCACCGCCGCCGCAAGGATCGTCTCTAACCTCTGCGAGAGACCGATATTTCCGGCATAAAGCGCTACGAACGAGTCGTTCAAACCATGCTCGGCAGAAAAATCATTCTGGCGGGGGCGGGGTTGAAGCGCCTCGGTATCGACCCAATCGTAGATCAGAGACATTTTAACTTGAGGGATGCCCGCCCGCAGAAGGGGCGGGGCGAACGATTCGGAGGTAAGCCGAATACCCTTCGAGAGATGGTAGAGGTGTTTTTCCAACGCCCCAACCATCCCCCGCACAAGGCGATTCCGAAAGATGCCAAGCGCCACGCCCACATCGGGGTAGACATCATGAATGGAATAGAGCGCCGGAATACGCCGCAGCCCGACATGGACAAGCGCTGGAAGGTATATTTCCAGCGCCGGATTGCCGAGAATAGCAGCATCATAGCGCCCGCGCCAGCCCGCCACCGCCGCCCCAATTTGGTAGACAAAGAATTGGATCAGCCGCCGCGAAAATCGCGCCCTATTCAGGGAGGGGAGGCGAACGCGAATCACCGTGACACTGTTTTCCACCGTCCGGGTGATCCACCGCCCCCGAAAGTCTGGCGGGACGCGCCCGCTAGGGTAATGGGGGACAGCGGCGATCATCGTCACAGCATGACCACGCCGCGCCAGCCCCTCGCAAAGCGTCTGGTAGAGGGTCGCGCTTGGACCACCATCCGGCGCGTAAAGAAGGGTGATCACGAGGATGCGCATAGCTGCTCACAGGCGTTTGCCATCTCCATAGCGACGCGCTGAGGGGCAAAGGCGTGTACGGCAATCCGCCCACGTTCGCCCATTGCCCGTAAGGTAGGGCGGTCTGTTAAAAGCGCCTTCGCCGCCGCATAAAAGCGATTGCGGTCAAAGGGAATCGCCTGCCCTGCATCGTGTGCCGCCAAGAGCGCCGCAGCGGGAATATCGTCCGTCGCCACAAAGGGAAGACCACATGCCGCTGCTTCAAGGATCACATTGCCAAAATTTTCCGATTCCGGCTCAGAGGGCATGATCAGCAGATCGGCAGCGGCATAGGCGGCGGCGAGATCAGCCCCATCTAAGACGTTTAACCAATGGAAGCGCTCTCCCCCCTCAAGGCGCTGTGCCTGATCGCGCAGCGCGGGGATCATGCCCCCCTCGTCCGCCCCGACAAGGATCACATGGGCGTGGGGGAGGCTTAGCATATGGACGGCAAGATCGGGGCGTTTTTTGGGATGCAGCCGCCCCACAAAAAGGATCAGCGGCGCAGTGGTGGGGATGTTCAGCCGCGCTCGCCAGCCCTGTGGGGGCGGCTCTCCAGCAAAACGAGTGAGATCAATGGCATTGGGGATCACCAGTGTGGGGGGGCGAAAGCCAAGCGTTCGGTAGGCGGCTGCCTCGGCTTCACTGGTGCAGTGTACCGCCGCCGCCTCATTCAAGAACCGCCGTCCTATCACAACGAGGTAAAGCCATTTTTTCAGCCCGCTACCACGCCACCCATAGGGCAAAAGCTGCCCGCGCAAGGGAACAATATAAGGGATGCCCACCCGCTGCGCCGCCGCCCCGCACAGCGCTGCGTGAGTCCACCATACATCAAGGTAGGCGATATTCGCCCACGCACGATGATCCCGAAAGGCGCGATTTAATGCTGGCGCATAGAAAAATGATGCAGGGATGAGCCGCTGCCGAGGAAGGGGCGTGTAGATCACCTCCACCCCATTGCGCCGGAGGGGTTCACCGAGGGGAACATTTAGGCGGGAATTGCCGTCGGCGTTCGTCGTCAGAACACGGACGTTCACGTCCAGCGCCGTCAACCCCTCGCACAGCGCGGCAAGGCTGCGGACGGGACCGCCGTAGCGATAGGCAGGGGCATAGAAGGCGATCACAACAAGGACATTCATGAAACTCGTTCCGGCAGAACAGAATCGACATTGGGAAAGACTACCGCTAGAATCGGAAAAGACCAGTCTATAGTTTCACAGCCTTTCCTGTGAGGTGCGACGATGGCAGCGCATGATTCAACGATCCCTTCAACAGCCCCTTTTGACGAATTTGAAGGGATTAAACGCATCGCTCCCGATGGTGTTGAGTTTTGGTCAGCGCGGGATTGGATGCCTATTATGGAGTACATTGATTGGCGAAAATTTAAGAATGTGATTCTTAAATCATCATTATCATATGAAAACAGCGGCTGTGACTCTGATGAGTATTTTGTCCTTGCTGTCAAAATGGTCATGATTGGTAGTGACGCTGATGAAAGGTGGCTCACACGCCAAGTTCAAATTGCTGGATAGGCTCTAACCATTTTTACCATTCGGGTCAAATGGTCACCAACGCTTGAACGATTCAACAAGGAAATGCCCCTTGTCGCCCATGAAATTTCGGAATGAGTGAGGACAAACCCACATGACAACATTTCAGACCGCCCCAATGGTTAACGAACGAATGGCAGCCGCCCGCACCGATTTTCCCATCCTTCAGCGTGAGGTACGCCCCGGCGTCCCGCTCATTTACCTAGACAGTGGGGCAACCTCTCAAAAACCAACCGCCGTGATCGAAGCGGAGTCGCGTTTTTATCGCGAGATCAACGCGAACGTTCATCGCGGCATCCATACCTTTAGCGAACAAGCAACCACCGCCTATGAAGCGGCGCGGGTCAAGGTGAAAACCTTCATCAACGCCGCCCACGCCAGCGAAATTATTTTTGTCCGTAACACAACGGAGGCGATCAACCTTGTCGCCTATGCGTGGGGGTTGGCGAATCTCCATGCGGGCGATGTGATCCTTGTCTCGGAGATGGAACACCACGCGAACATCGTCCCCTGGCAGATTGTCGGCGGGATGCGCGGGGCGGTGGTGCGCCCAATTCCAATCACGGCGGAGGGGCAGATTGACCTGAACGCCTACCACCGCGTGCTAAACGAGGGACGGGTGCGCGTTGTCGCTGTGACGCATGTCTCGAATGTGTTGGGGACGATCACGCCCATTAATGAGATGATCGCAGCGGCAAAACGGGTAGAGGCGCTGACCGTTGTTGATGCCGCCCAAAGCGCCCCCCATATGGCGCTCGATGTCCAAGCCATGGGCGCTGATTTCGTCGCCTTTTCGGGGCATAAGATGTGCGCCCCAACAGGGATTGGCGTCCTGTATGGGCGGCGCGAACGGTTGGCGGCGATACCCCCCTTCCTCGGTGGGGGGAGTATGATTAAGGAGGTGCGTTTTAGCGGGACAACCTTTGCCGAAGCGCCGCAAAAATTTGAGGCGGGAACGCCGAACATTGCTGGCGCGGTGGGGCTAGGGGCAGCCATTGATTACCTGACCGCGCTCGACATGGCAGCGATCCATGCCCATGAAGTGACGTTGATCGAACACGCCATAGCGCGGTTGAAGGCGGTTCCCGGTGTGCAAGTGTACGGTCCCCCCGCCGATCAGCGTGCGGGCTTGGTCGCCTTCACCTTGACGGGCGTCCACCCGCATGATGTGGCGGCGGGCTTGGATAACGCGGGGATCGCCGTGCGTGCCGGACACCACTGCGCGATGCCGCTCCATGAGAAATTTGGGCTGGCGGCGACAATCCGCGCCAGTTTTTACCTCTACAACACGCTGGCTGAGGCGGATGCCCTTGCCGAGGCAGTCGAAAAAGTGCGGGCGTTCTTCGTCCGCTAGGGAGTACCTGAACGATGGATATGTACCACGAAGTGATCCTTGATCACTACCATGATCCCCGTAATTGGGGCGTCCTTGAGCCGGCGGATATTGACCACGAGGAAAAAAATCCTCTGTGTGGTGACCGGCTGCGGCTGACGCTGCGCGTTACCGATGGGGTGATCGCGGCGGTGGGCTGGTCTGGCGAGGGCTGTGCGATTAGCCGTGCGGCGGCATCCATGTTGGGGGAACTGCTTCCGGGCAAAACGCTTGCCGAAGTGCAGCAGATCAGCAAAGAGGATGTCTTAGAAATGGTCGGGATTCCGCTTGGTCCCGTGCGGCTGAAGTGCGCCTTGCTCTCTTTGAAAACGCTGAAAATTGGCGCATATGGGTTGGCTGGTTGGCATGCTGACGAATGAGTATAAACGTCGAAACCTACCCAAAGGCAAGGCTGCTCTGTGACTCACACCACCGCCAAGACATTTTTGAACCGCAAACGAACTGTCCAACAGCAGCGCGAACGCTTGGGGCAGTGGTCACTATGGGAGTGTGATCCCGCCACACTCCGGCGCATGGCGACGGAAGTCCAGCAAGAACAGACAAAAATTGCCGAGATGCTGGCGCTTGCCGAGAAGGAATTCGACCAATATATTGCGGTGGGTGACCCGCTGACGGTGGAGACGCTCCGCCGCGATGTGCGGGCGTTAGGGCGGGCATGGGATCATCTGGCGGCGAAGGCGCGGTTGATCGAAACAATCCTCCAGCAAAAAGGGCTTGACGAACGGATTGTTCGTTTGGGAAAGCGCCTCGGCATTGATGACCTCACCGCCTACCTTCGCTGGCTGCGGGTGATCACCCTTGCCCTGAGCCTGATCGCCGTCACCGCCACACTGATCCCGCTCGCCTTTAGCGAGACCTTTCATACGCTAGACCGCATAAACCTGATCTGCTCGCTCATCCTCAGTGGGGAGTTCGTGTTTCGCTTGGCGCTGGTCAGCGAACGGAGGTCGTATTTCGTCCGCCGCGCCCTCGATATTTTTCTTTCGCTGCCGCTTGTGGCGCTAACGGCGGGGTTTCCCGATCTCACCTTTCTCATGCGCCTGTTCACCCTACTGCGCATGGGGCGGCTGTTGCGGCTTCTGTTGGGAGAACGGAAGGATCGCATTGCCGGCGTGCGGTTCCTCCGCTCGCCAGAGTTCGCCCTGCTTCAACGGGCGCTCTTAGTTGGGCTGGCGTTGGTCATTGTAGCGGCTGTTGCCCTGCGGGGGATTGAAGGCTATGGGGGGGAATTCAACAATTTTAATGATAACCTTTGGTGGGGAATCAAGGTTGTCCTGACGGCGAACGTTGACAGCAACCCCGAAACATTGATCGGGCGGGCGCTCACGGTGGCGATTTTGGTCCTAGGGGTGGCAGCGACAGGTATTTTAATTGCCACAATCACCACCGTTCTGGTCAATCTCTCCGAAGAATCCAGCGGGGACGATCAGCAGCAGGACGCCATAGCCGAATCGATCACGGCGATCCGCGCCCAACTTGACCTCCTCACCGAGACACGGCAAACGGCGGCACGCGCCCTTACCGAGGGCGTCCACCGTCTGACAACGGCAGATCATGCCCCCGAAGCAATGATTGAAGGAGTCGTCAGCGATTTGGTCAGCAATCTGGCGTGTCTAAGCGCAGCCCTCTACACGCTTGATGAGGGTGGGCGTGAAGCCGTGCGGCTGACGAGTGCGGGCGATCCGACCCTAACCCCGCCGGAGCGCGTCGCCTTTGATAGCGGACTCATTGGGCGGGCGGCTGCCCTTGCCCGACGGGGGAGCGACCAGCCCGCGCCGATCATGGAGAAAGAACCGATGCCGCTCGCTGATGGTATTGCTTTTGCTTTTCCCTTGTTCGTGCGGGGGGGGGTAGCCACCCGCAGCCGCGTACATGGGATGGGCGTCCTTCATGTGGTTATCCCACAAGCGCACGCCCGGGATGCGTTGATCACGGGGTTTATCGGCATTACGGGGAACGCCCTTGCCCAGTACCTCTATACCCGTGACCGAGACGAACGGCACGCCGCGCTTTTGGCAAACATTGCTGATATGCAAACGACCTTAGAGACGGTGACAACAACCCTAGAGTACCGCAAGCTCTTGTTTGTCATTGCCTCTGGCGCAGCGACAACACTGGACAGCGCCATGAGCAAAGTTATGCTCCGCGAACTAGACGAGGATGGCACACCCTGTTTGCGTGGGGTGGCATGGCACGGCATGGACGATGTGCTAGGGGCATCGTTGTATACCAAGATGGGCGAGGGGTTAAGCGGCTTGTGCGCCCAGACGGGTAGCCCTGTCAAAAGCAGCAACTTGCTGACCGATCAGCGCGTCACGACGCGCAGCAGTCAGGCGCTGCGCAGTGGGATGCGCTCTGAACTGTGTGTGCCAATTCGGGCGCAGGGCGAATTACTTGGCGTCCTCAGCGTGATGAGCCGCGAACACAAACGCTTTAGCCCAGAGGAAGAAACGCTTTTGGGGATGTTGGCGGGGCAAGCGGGGGCAGCCATCTTGAATGCACGAGCCTATGGGGAAGGGGAGGCGGCTTAAGGACGCCCGAAACAATTTTGGGGTGTAGGATTGAAGCTGCTGCGCTAGGCATGATCACCTCGTTGGGGCTTAAAGAGGAAACCACGCTACCCGCATTTGCCTTTCAAGTCCCCTAGAGGTGGCTACTTTCAGCCCGCCGCCAAAGCAGCGGGCGGCAGATGGTGACTCTTCATGTCAACCGAACCTAGAGTGATCGGTGAGAGGCGTTGCCATTGAGCGGGTAC
This sequence comes from Anaerolineales bacterium, assembly GCA_015075625.1. NCBI lineage: Bacteria > Bacillati > Chloroflexota > Anaerolineae > Anaerolineales > Anaerolineales bacterium. Next base: position 1,257,852 of record JABTTZ010000001.1, read on the forward strand.
ATTCGCTATAGTCGTTAGCAGGAGCGACACCGATGCAATTTCTAGCACCCGCCGCGCTGATCGCCGCCCTCTTAGCGATCCCTATCCTCCTCCTCTACATGCTTCGCTTGCGACGGCGAGAGATCATCGTCTCTAGCACGCTGCTTTGGCAGCAGCTTCTCCGAGACCGTGAGGCAAACGCCCCCTGGCAGCGCTTGCGGCGAAACCTGCTGCTCTTTTTGCAGCTTCTTCTTTTGGCGGCGTTGGTCGTTGCCCTTATGCGCCCCTTTGTGGAAGTCCCCATCCTGACCAGTGGGCGGATTGCCCTACTGGTCGATGCCAGCGCTAGCATGAACGCCACAGACATTGATGGCGGGCGTTTTGCGGCGGCGCGGGCGCGGGCGCTGGAGCTTGTCAGCGCCATTCGTCCCGAAGATTCCGTCGCCGTTGTGCGCGTCGCGGGCGGACCGGAACTACTAGAGAACTATACAAACGACACAAACCGCCTCCGCGAGGCAATCAACGGGATGCAGCCGGGCATTGGCAGCGCCAATTGGGATGCGGCGCTGGCGCTGGCAGCGGCGGGCGCACAGGGGGCAGAAAAATTTACGATTGTGATCGTTGGTGATGGTGGCTTGCCGGACAACCTTGACCTCACCGTGTATGGCGATGTGCGCTTGATTCCGGTAGGTAACTCGGCAGCGAACATCGCCCTTGCTGCCCTTGCTGTCGCCGCCGACCCGATCAAGGGGGCGCAGCTTTACGCCCAGATTGCCAATTATGGCGCGGCAGATACCACCGTTTTGTTCAGCCTGTACCTTGATGGGGCATTTTATACCTCGAACACCTATACCGTCCCCGCCGGAAACAGCACCGATGTATTGATCACGAATCTTTCAGCAAATTTCACCCGTGTGCAGGCAATGATTGCCCCCGACTCGGCGGCGGGCATCCCCGATCACCTTACCCTTGATGATACGGCGTGGGCAGTGTACACGCCGGCGCGGGCGGGGCGGGCGGTGATTCTCTCGACAGGAAACCCGTTTTTGGAGCAGGGTTTTGCCAGTTTGGGGACATGGCAGGTCTTTCAAGGCGATCCCTCGCGGGGTGTTCCGGCTGAGCCGTTCGATCTCTATGTGTTCGATAACTGGATTCCGCCCATCCTCCCCGCCGGAAACATTCTCTTTGTGAATCCGCCGGAAGGCAATCATGGGCTGTTCCTCGTGGGTAAATTGAGTACGGCGACGGGGAATGCTGTTGTTCGCCCTGACGATCTGCGCACGCGCTACCTTCGCTGGAACGATGTAAATGTCCTCCGCTTTCGTCCGGTGGAAGCGCCCTGGGCAGAGCCGCTGGTGACGGTGGCGGGCGGGGCGCTCATCCTTGCTGGCGAATATCAAGGGCAGCGGGTAGGGGTGATCACTTTTGATCTCTATGACTCAGATTTGCCGCTCAAGATCGCCTACCCAATCCTTTTGGCAAACCTGACGGCATGGTATGAATCCCCGCGCACGATCCAAATTGAGGGCAGTTTACGCCCCGGTCAGACGGTTTCCATCGCCCCCCTACCCTCCTCAGACACGGTGCGCCTGACGCGCCCCGATGGGACGACGCAAGAATACAGCACCAACAACCCACCGATCATTGCGGCGGGGACGGAACAAACCGGCTTGTATACGGTGGAGTCACTACGCGGCGGGCAAGTGATCCAGGCGGAGGCGTTCGCCGTGAACCTCTTTGATGAAGGGGAATCGCGCATCACCCCCCGCACGCCAAAAACGGGCGTGGGCGATATTGCCGCCGCTGGAGGGGGCGAGGTGGGTCAGCAAGAATTTTGGGGGTGGCTGGCGCTTGCCGCGCTAGGCGTCCTCATGGTTGAATGGTTTGTCCATCATCGGCGGTTGGGCGTGCCGCGTACCCGCCCGGCGGGATCGCGCCGCTTTGCGCGGGGAGGGTGATACCGTATGAATCTTGATCTGTCCGGCAAGGTGGTTATGGTGGCGGCGGCAAGCAAGGGGCTTGGCTATGGCATTGCCCGCGCCGCTGCCCACGAGGGGGCGCGGGTTTACGTATGCAGCCGCGATGCCGAGGCGATCCGCGCCGCTGCTGAGAGATTAGCCGCCGAAAGCGGGGCAGCGGTGCAGCCCTTTGCCTGTGATGTGACGACACCTGACGGTATTGCCGCGTGGGTAGAGTCAGTACGCGGGCGAGAAGAGCGCATTGACGCGCTCGCCGTGAATACAGGGGGTCCACCCGCCGGATTGTTCCTCGAACTGACCGATGATCACTGGCAGGCTGCCTTCAACTTGCTGCTGATGAGCGCCATCCGGCTGATCCGCGCCGTCGTCCCTCATATGACGGCGGGCGGGGCAATCCTCACCGTCACCTCGTCCTCAGTGAAAGAGCCAATTGAACGCCTCGCCCTTTCTACGGTGATGCGGGCGGGGGTGACGGCACTGGTCAAAACGCTTGCTGATGAGCTTGCCCCTCACAAGATTCGGATCAACACCCTGATTCCGGGGCGGATCGACACCGAGCGGGTCGCCCATCTCGATGCGATCACCGCCGAAAAGACAGGCAAACCGATTGAACAAGTCCGCGCCGAAACGGTCGGGCGCATCCCCCTGAAACGCCTCGGCAGCATAGAAGAATTCGGCGCGGCGGGGGCGTTTTTGCTCTCTCCAGCAGCCAGTTATATCACCGGCGCGGCGCTCCGTGTCGATGGTGGGGCGATGCGCTCGATCACGAGTTAAGTGGTGGGCGGGGGATAACATCGGGATCGCCCTTACGAGGGGTGCGAAAGCCCCTCTTGCCGTCGGCGTCTCTCTATGGGATGATCACTGCCATTGTCACTACTGAGAGTAATCCTTGACCACCCTAACACGTTATCTCGCCCGTCTGCTGATCGCCGTTCTTATCGCACTCCCTTTTCTGTGGGCGAATGGCGTCCTCTCGTGGCGGGTGACGTGGAGTACGGGGGCGATCCTCGCCGCCTTGCTAGCCAGTGTCCCCCCCCCTTGGTGGGAACGCCTTCCCCTGCGTTCAATGGGGGGAGCAGTATGGCGCGTCGGCGCATTTGCCTTGCTTGTGATGATCCCGATTGTCATTGAGCAGACCACCGCCGCACGCTATCCGGCTATGGCGTGGTGGTATGCCCTCACGGGGATTGTCCTGTATGGGCTAAGCCTTCTGTGGGCAGGGAAAAACAGCGCCGGACGCTTGGGCGGGCTGACCTTTGGGATTGTCCTCAGCCTAATTCTGATCGAGGTCGGCGCGGGCGCTCTTTTGGGGCGGATCGAAGGACGGACGCGGGCAACGCCCCCCCCTCCGAACACTCCGGTTGTCAATGCGAATACAGCGACGCCGGCTGCCACCTTTCCAATTGCCTCTCCTGCCACCCCATCCCCCACCGCTGTGGCGGCAGAATCAACACCAACTGCCCCACAGCCGATCCCTGGGTTGGGCTATGTCGATTACCTCCGCGATGGCGGGGAAGCGGCGTGGGGGGTCTATACGGGCTACGCGCCGCGCATCAACTCGCAAGCGCGGGCGTACATGTACGACTCAACGGGGGCGCTCGTCTACGACACGTTGGTAACCTTTAATGGGAAGGGGATGCGTGGGGCGGAGGTCGCTTACGAAAAACCCGCCGAAGTCTACCGCATCCTGATCATTGGCGATTCCTTCGTAGAGGGCGTTCAAGTGGATTACCCGCAAACGTTTTCCGCCGTACTGGATAGCTTGCTGCGTGACCACACGCCCAACCTTGCCGGAAAAACGCGCTTCGAGGTGATTGCCTTAGGGCGGATGGGGTGGGGGACGCTCCAAGAATACCTCTACTACATTGTTGAGGGCTATAAATTCAACGCCGATCTGGTGATCCTCAGTTTTTACATCAACGATGTTGCTGATAACCGTCCGGCATATTTCTATCCAAACATCAACAACACGAACTACGAGTACCTTTTTGAAGGCGACTCCGTGCGCATTGTCGATACGAATCTGCAAGCGCTTCCGCCCAACGATGCGCGAGTTCTCTACAACGCCCTTCCCGCACCATTGCAGGGGCTGAACCTGACTCGCCTTTTGTTACGCACCTTTGACCCGCCGCCGGAGGTGCGCCCTGATGAGAGCGTCCTTCAGCGCGTCCATCCCCAATGGTATATCTACGTAAGCGAGCCGGAGATCACTGGTTATGCTGAGGCGTGGCGGCGAACGGCGTGGGGGCTTCAGCATTTGGATCGGGCGGTGCGGGCGAATGGTGGGCAGTTCGCCGTTGCGCCGATTTTCATCGGGCAGGAGATGGTGCTGAACGTCTCGCAGTGGTATCCCGATTTGGTCAAGGGCTGGCAGTGGGATATTGATTTACCAGATCGCAAGCTGGCGGAGGCGCTGGCGGGGACGGGAGCGCTCATCTTCCCCACCCGCCCCACCTTTGAGGGGTACGCAGCGGCGGAGGGTGGGCAGGTGTTCGATCTGCTGTACATTGCGGCGGATCGTCATTTTAATGCAACGGGACACCGCCTGATGGCGGAGGCGCTCTATGCCGGACTGCGCGGGATGGGGATACTACCCTAGCGCAGCGTCCTATTTCACCCGCCGCGCCAGATCGCGCAGGGCGTTCCGCCACCCCGCCGCATAGTCCTCACCGGCGGGGCGGGGGGTGAAGACTGGATCACCCCATGTCCAATGAAACTTCAAGGTGGGGAACGTTCCCACTAACTCACACTCATAGGCGGTGCGCCCCACTCCATGGTAAACGCCGACCTGTCCGGGAAATGCCTCGGCTAAGGCACTGATGTGATCCCGATCTGCCGCGTGGAGAAAAACACCGTGCTGTTCCTCGGCAAGATACGGGCGAATGTCCTCGACGGGCGTTCCGGCGGCAATGGTCACGGCGTGCGCCCCGAATGAATCCTCAAAGGCGGCACGGACGTACTCGCCGGTTGCAAAAGGGGCATGGAGAATCCTGAGCAGCGGCGCGGGGACATAAGCAAGCGTCCGCTCCAACGCCACCGCTCCCGCCCCTCCATGGGCAAGATACGCGCTCAGGTGAACCACATAGGCGCACACATGATCGCGTGTTGCCTCGATGACCGCCTTGCCATAGGGAAAGAAGGGATCATCGTAACGGGCAAGCGCGGCGGGCATCGTCGGTGGGTGAGGGACAATCCCTAGCGCGATTCGTGATCCCTGTTGGATTTGTGCCACCCCTAACTGCTCAATGAAGCGCATCTGCACACCCTTCCAGTGCGGCTACTGGGAAAGACGCTGCCGCATAATTCACGAATGTCTCTGGTGTCGGCTGGTTATAGAGTCCTACCTTAATTATCCTCCCCGCCGAAGGGAGCGCCACCTCCAGATGATCGGTGACATATTCGCCTGCTTGCCAGAGGGAGGTGGGATACCAGCCATAAACGGGAGCGGTCAGGTCGGTTTGCGCCAGCGGGATGGGGGATCCACCATCAGTGACATGGACAAATAGGCTGTAATCCGTTGGCGGCGTCTGTTCCGCCCACCACGTTAAGGCGAGTTGTGCCGTATTCCCCGCCCGACAGACACGCGCCCCGCGCAGTTGAATCGACTCTGTGACGGGTATCGGCTGCGGTAAAGGCTGCGGGTTCTCACTCTGTGGGTACTCCACCTGCGGGGTGCGCCGCACGGCGACGATCCCCGGCGCGGCAGAACTGAGGTAAGCCGCGCCCCGCCCCGCCACCCACCACGAACGTGGGAAACGATAAAACGTGTCGCGGGGGGTGTCAATTGTCCCCTCATAGACGCTGAGATCTGCCGTATGGCTCAAGAGGGTCATTCCGGCATTGTCGCCCGTCACATAAATGGAGAAAGCAGCGGCGGTGTGCGTGGGACTCCAAGGGATCAGGATCGTTGCGCGGCGATCCGGCAGGGCGCGAAGGGTGGTGATGCTCTCGATACCCCTGCGATCATGAGTTAGGCTGTAGACAAAGCCGCCATGCGCGGCGATTAGCGCCAGCGCCCCACCGATCCCAACCACAGTAACGATCCGTTCTTCCCTTAACCGTGCCAAGAGCAGCACAACGCCAAAGGTCAGCAGGAAGGTGATCGGCATCGTCACTGCCTCTGGCATGACGGCGCGGTGATAGACGAACAGAAAGATGAGATAACCGGGAATCCCCAACAGGGCTGCCCACGCCGCCCGGCGGAGGGATGCCTCCCCGCGCCACACTGTCAGGATCAACCCAAGCAATCCTAAGAGAGCGCTAGGCAGCAGCATTTCGGCGCTGACTGTTTGAAAGGTGGCGAGGGCGTCGTTGAGTAGTGCCTCGGTAGTGGGTGGTGGGTGGAGCAAAAACGCCGCCTCTGCCCCGCTGAACTCATGCCAAAATCCTTGCCAATCGCGGGGGTTGCCATACACCCACAAGGCATTTACCTGAGCGCGGGCGGGCAAGTACAGATAGGGCAAGAAGCCGATCAGCCCAACGGGGAGCGCCGCCATCAGCACAGCGACAACCCGTTTGGGCGGGTATGCCCCAAAGAGAGGCGGCAAGGCTGCAAAGAGCAGCCCAGGCGCAAGAAAAATCACCAAGCGGTGATGGGCGACGCCAAAGCCGCCAATGAGGGCGAGCAGCAGGACGCGGCGGGCGGGGGGGGATTTTCTCGGCGTGACGGCAGCGGCGAACAGGAGGATAACGAAGAAGAAGGTCAGGCTGTAGACTTCGGCAATGACCTGATGCACCCATACAGAGCGCGTCAAGCCGAGGAGGATCATTCCGGCGACGGCAGCAAATGGGCGTTTCGTCAGGCTGAAGGACAGCCAATAAAAGATAGAGAGGGCAAGGACGCCCCACCACAGGCTGTGTAAGGTGGGAGCAAGGGCGGGATCAACCCCAACGGCGCGGGCGATACTGACAAACAGGTTTCCGGTCAGGGCGAATAAAGGATAACCCGTGTGGTGAATCGTCCCCCAGACATTGAGCGCCACTTGAATTTCGCCCACATCGTCCATGTAGGCGGTCATGCCTCCGGCGGGGATAGTCAGGAGGGTTGGCGTGTAAAAGGCAATAAGCGCAGCGAGGGCGACCCCATACACATACCAAGCCCGACGAGTGTTCGTGATCATGGCGGGGAGTGTACCCAACTTTCCCTCAGCCTGCGGTAGACTCAGGGTATGACAACGAACTCACTTATTTTTCACTATGAAACACGTCCGCCAGCGCAAACGCGCCCGATGCTCATCCTGTATGGGGTGGCGGTGGCGGTGTTGGTATTTGTCCCATCCTTGCGCCCTCTCACCAGCCTTCTCTGGCTTGCCTTTTCAGGGGTGGGGAGTTGGGCGCTTCTTCAGGAAATCCGACGTGGGCGAACCATTCGTCTCTACGATCAGTATGCACTAATTCAGCGTTCGCTCAGTGGGCGGGTGGTGCGCGTGCCGTATGCCAATCTACGGGGGATTCTCGTCACGCGGCGGGGGGGGGTGGCGATCCTACACCACCAACCGCGCCCTGCTCCGCCAGTGGCAGATAGCCCCTCCCTGACGGACCTTCAACGGGGAGGGGAGGGCGATGCGCCGCCGATCCAACGACTGGTGATCACCGCCCGCCTGAGCGATGCGGTGGGGTTGGCTGCTGCGCTCAGCGAACGGCATGGAGGGGCAAACGCCGCACCGCTCATCCCGCCCAATCACCTCCGCGCCCTCGTCCGGCGGCGGCTGCTGAGGGATACCCTCCTCGCCCTGCTGATCCTCGCCGGAACGCCGCTCTACGTGATCGTGATCGCCCGCATCTTGTATGTGCGCTTGTGAAGCTCACCCATCGCGCTGTGTGTAGTGCTGTGACGCTTGTTCCCGAATACGAGTAGCGGCTTGTTCGGGAGTGATGTCGCGCTGTGGTGTGCCAAGCATCTCATAGCCCACCAGAAATTTCCGCACCGAGGCAGAACGGAGCAGTGGCGGGTAAAAGTGCATGTGAAAATGCCAGTGATCCCAACTGCCCGCAAGCGTGGGGCGCTGGTGCAAGCCCATGGAGTAGGGAAACGACGTTTCAAAGATGTTGTCATAGCGGACGGTGAGTTGGCGAATAGCATCGGCAAGCTGATCGCGTTCGGCGTCGTCCAGATCGGAAACTGCCCCAACGTGCCGCCGCGAGAGGATCATCCCCTCGAAGGGCCACACCGCCCAGAATGGGACAAGGACAAGAAAGCCATCGTTGGCATAGATCAGCCGTTTGCCTTGTGTTTCTTCCGCTGCGGCATAATCGCTAAGCAGCGAACGCCCGTGTTCGGCAAAATAATCGCGCTGCGAGGCGTCCTCTAAGAGCGCTTGCATGGGGAGTCGCTCACTCGCCCAGATTTGCCCGTGTGGGTGGGGGTTCGATGCGCCCATCATCTCGCCGCGATTTTCAAACTCTTGAACGTAGCCGATGAACGGCTTATTGCCGAGATCAAGGTACTGCTCTGCCCAAACATCCACAACAGGGCGAATCTCGGCGGCGCTCATCTGGGCAAGGGTCAGATCGTGGCGGGGAGAAAAACACACAACACGGGCGATCCCGCGCTCTCCCTGCGCCCGTAAAAGCGGGTGTGGGCTGTACTCCTCCGAGGGCGTCTCTGCCAAGAGTGCGGGGAAATCGTTATCAAATACATAGGTACTGGCATAGGCGGGATTTGTCTCCCCGTTGGCACGGACATTGCCCGGACACAGGTAACATTTGGGATCAAAGGTGGGACGATTTTCGGTGGGCGGTTTTTCGATCTGCCCTTGCCAGGGGCGTTTGGTACGGTGGGGAGAAACCAAAACCCACTCACGGGTGAGCGGGTTGAATCGGCGGTGTGGGTGTTCGGTGAGGATGAGCGGCATAAAAAATCCTTGAATGAACTGTCTTTTACCACATAAGAATAAAGAGAGGTTGGCAAGGCTTGCCCTTGCTACTCCCCTCCCTCTATGGTACACTGAAAGATGCAGATCGGGGTGTAGCGCAGTTTGGTAGCGCGCTTCGTTCGGGTCGAAGAGGTCCGCGGTTCGAATCCGCGCACCCCGACTTTAGGAATAAGCTGAGGTAAGACCGCCCACCCGAAGGGCGGTCTTTTTGTTGGTTATTGATCGGGGTGAAAGCAGAGAGTTGCCAAGCAGGGGGGACTACCGTTAGGCTTTTTCTGCCTCCAGAAGGCGCTTTTTCCGCGCCACGCCCCAGCGGTAGCCGGTGAGTTTGCCCGCCTTGCCAACGATGCGATGGCAAGGGATGATCACGGCGAGGGGATTGGTGGCAACTGCCCGTCCCACCGCCCGCGATGCCTTTGGCAGCCCGATGCGGGCGGCGAGATCGCCATAGCTCAGCGTTGTCCCCGCCGGAATCGCCCGCAGCGCTGTCCATACTTTGTGTTGGAAGGCAGTCCCTTGAACATCAAGGGGGAGCATTGTCCCGGCTGAAGGGGTTGCCATGAGCGCCACGACCTGCTGCACCGTTGCCTCAAAAGATGATTCGGCGCGGCGGAGTGCTGCCTTTGGAAACCGTGCTTGCAAAAGCGTTTCGGCGTCAGCGGGATCGGCGGTGAACTCAACGGCGCAAATACCGCGTTCCGTCGCCCCCACAACCACCCAACCAAGTGCTGATTCCGCTGTGCCATAGTGAATATTCATACCCTTGCCTCCTCTCCCATATGCCGAAGGGGTCATTCCCAATAAATCGGCGTCTTGTTCGTAAAAGCGGCTTGTTGAGGTGTAACCGGCGTTGTGCAGAGCCGCTGTCACCGTTGCCTCGCGGCGAAGGTGAACGTGCAGGCGCTTTAGGCGCTGCGCCTTGTGATAGGCAAAGGGCGTCACCCCAACAATTCGTTTAAAGGTACGGTGCAGATGAAAGGGACTCATTCCAACGGCTGTTGCCAGTGTCTCTAAGGTGGGGCGGCTCTCCGCCTCACTGAGGATGGCACATGCCGTCAAGATCGCCGCCTGCTGCTGCGGGTTGGCGGCAGCAGTTTGCGGTGAACAGCGCTTGCAGGGGCGAAAGCCCTCTGCTTCTGCGGCGGCAGGCGAGTCAAAATAGGAGACGTTTTCCGGGCGCGGCTGGCGGGAAGTACAGGTCGGGCGGCAGTAAACGCCCGTTGTGGCAACCCCATACCAAAACACACCCTCTGCATTAGCATCCCGCGTGGTGATCGCTGCCCATCGTTCAGCGTCCGTTGTGTAGTGTATCATGGCTGCCACCCTTCCCTTCATCCATCGCTTGGATGTTCCTCGATAGAAGCATTGTAAAGGAAAGTAGGTGGGGCGACCATCCGCGATCTTGCGCTCTCATTCGCGTGGTATGCGCTGTTGTCTAGTGTGCTGCCATGGTCTCGTATATTCATCGCCCATACAACTGGAAATCGAACTCCCGTTCCTGATCGTTGAAGAACCGGTGAAGCTCCTCATCGGGATTACTCCAGTCGAGTGAACCGTTTGCATCCTCAATGAACCCGTCAAGCGACATGTTCAGGCAGTAGATTACTTTTCTCCTAGCAACAAGCCCTTAGCTATTTACTAACTAGCGGGTGTTATGCACTTTAAAAAACACCTGAGTAAAATGGTGGGATGAACAGAAAAGCGTATCCTACCGACGTGAGTGACGACGAATGGGCATTTGTTGCGCCCTACCTAACCCTGATGACGGAAGACGCGCCCCAACGCGATCATCCGTTACGCGAAGTGTTCAATGGACTGCGCTATGTCGTGCGGGGTGGTATTTCGTGGCGGATGGTGCCAAATGATTTGCCACCCTGGTATGCCATTTACCAACAGACACAGAGCTGGCTCAAAGCGGGGGTCTTTGAATCCCTCGTGCATGACCTGCGGCTCTTGTTACGTCTGGCAACCGGACGGAACGAACAACCCACCACCACCATCTTTGATAGTCGGACGCTGCAATCCAGCGTGGAGAGTGGTGAACGCGCAGGCTATGATGGTGCGAAACGTCGCAAGGGCAGCAAAATGCACATGGCAGTCGATACGCTGGGACTGCTGCTGACGTTGCATGTGACCGCCGCGAATGAACAGGATCGCGCTCAAGTCGGACAACTGGCACAGCAGGTGCAGCAGGTGACGGGCGAAACGGTGGAGGTGGCATTTGTCGATCAAGGCTACACGGGCGACAAGGCTGAACAAGCGGCGGCAGAACACGGCATCCGACTGGAAGCGGTCAAACTGGAAGAAGCCAAACGCGGCTTTGTGCTGTTGCCGCGTCGGTGGGTGGTGGAGCGCAGTTTCGCCTGGTTGAGCCGTTTTCGTCGCTTGGCACGGGACTATGAACGGTTGCCAGCGACCCTCAAAGGCTTGCCTTTTCTGGCATTTGCCATGTTGGTGGCACAGCCGTTTGTTCAAACGGTTGCGCCTTTTCTATAGTTCATAACACGCTCTAACCAAAAAATGACGGGAATACACCCCTTTCTAGAGTCCTTGTGGCGAAGTGTTCCTCTGAAAAGTGTTTCGTCCGGTCTGCTTGTCCTAACCTCCCGATCAACGGGGCGAATCGTCGGGTTCGCCCTCTTGATTCTTCTTCTGAGATACTGCCTCTCGAAACATTCTCCGCTTGACAGATCGCCTGATTCAGAGTATTCTAGAACTTTAGTTCTGAAACACCCTGAGTTCCGATAAAAGGCGGCAACGTGGCAAAGAAAAAAGAAGACCCTAGCAACGACCATCCCAAAGAAAATCCCCGCGATGCGGTGATTGATAAGACAATGGCGGAGCTAACGAAACGCTTTGGCGACGGCACGATCATGAAATTGGGCGACGCCCAGCATCTTCAGGTGAATGTGATTCCGACGGGATCGCTGGCTGTCGATTTGGCATTGGGCATTGGCGGCGTCCCACGCGGGCGGATCACCGAAATTTATGGTCCTGAAAGTTCGGGAAAGACGACGCTGTGCCTCCATATCATCGCTGAGGCGCAAATGCGTGGCGGCGTGTGTGCTTTCATTGATATGGAACATGCCCTAGACCCGATCTACGCTGAGCGTATTGGCGTCGATGTGAATCAACTCTACATCTCACAGCCAGATACCGCCGAGCAAGCGCTAGAGATCACCGAAGCGCTAGTCCGTTCAGGGGCATTAGATATTGTTGTACTGGATAGTGTTGCCGCCCTTGTTCCCAAGAACGAGATCGAGGGCGAGATGGGCGATAGTTTCGTCGGCTTGCAGGCGCGGCTGATGAGCCAAGCGCTGCGTAAGCTGGTTGGGGCGATCAAGAATACCGACACGGCGATGATTTTCACCAACCAACTGCGCGAGAAGATTGGCGTCATGTTTGGCAACCCGGAAACAACAACGGGCGGACGGGCGCTGAAGTTCTATGCCAGTGTGCGCATTGACATTCGCCGCATTCAGGCAATCAAGCAGGGGGAGGATGTCGTTGGCAACCGCACCCGTGTGAAGATCACGAAAAACAAGGTGGCTCCGCCCTTCCGCCAGGCGGAATTCGACATTATGTACAATGAGGGGATCAGCAAGGTTGGGGATATTCTCGATCTGGGCGTGGGGATTGGTGTGATCGACAAACGCGGGGCGTTTTTCCGCTACCGCGATGGAATCTTGGGGCAGGGGCGCGAAAACGCCAAGCAGTTCCTCAAGGAAAATCCGGCAATCGCCTATGAAGTGGAGACGGCAATCCGCCAGAATGCTGATAAAGCGCCGATTGGCTCGTTTGGCGCAGGTGGCGATTCCGGGGGCGATTCTGGGGGTGGGGAATAGCCTTTGGGTCGGGTAAACTATCATCACTAAAAGGCGAGATTCAATCCGGCGCGAAAGCGCCGGAACGTCTATCTGACGACGATGAGAGCGTTCATGACCACACCACCTGTCCGCCGCCTTCGCCGTTTGGTGATGATCATCCTCTTGGTGGGGGTTGCCCCGCTGATTATGATTCCTTTTGGGATTGGCTTCATCGGCGTCAGCGCCCTTGTGCGCCCTCCCTGTGGCGAGTGGCGCACCCCCGCCCTCTATGACCTCCCCTTTGAGGATGTTCGTATTCCGACGCGAGGGGGTGGGGAATACCGCGCCTTTTTCATCCCCGGTAATCCCTCTCAGCGTGACAGCGGGCGGAATAAAACGACGATTGTGATTCCTCCCCCCTTTGCTGCCGGACGTGATGGCATGTTGGCAGAGGCGCAGCTTTTGGTGCGGGCGGGCTATACCGTCCTCCTCTACGAATCACGGGCGTGTGCGGGTAAGCCGCTCAGTCTGGGCTACCGTGATGGGGAGGATATTGGGGATGCAATTGCCTATCTGAAGGGGCGTGGGATGGATACCACCCGTCTTGCCTTGCATGGTTTTTCTTCGGCGGGGGCAGCCTCCACAATGGCAATGGTACACTATCCTGAGGTGCGTGGGGCAGTGGCAGAAGGTGGCTACCACAACCTTGATGAGATCATGGGCTTTGATGGGCAGCCCGCCAACCCCTTAGAGGCGCTCATGGAAGCGGGTATGGCGTTCGCCTATCGTTTCCATACGGGCGATGATTCCAGCGTCCTTAACCCGATAGGCGCTTTGGATAAAATCCCTCCACGTGGGTTGTTCCTCGTCTATGGCGAACGGGAAGTGACCCTCGTCGGCGCTCGCCGCCAGTTGGCACGCTTACAGGCGGCAAACCCCTCAAACGCGGCAGCCATCGCCCTTTGGGTTGTGCCGGGGGCAGACCATGGCGGGTATGTGGGCGCGGTAGGGGAGGCGGTATTCAGCCGCGAAATGATCGCATTTTATGATTGTGTTCTGCTAGAACGCTGCGAAGCATGGAAGGCACGATGGGAAACCCCATAGAGCGTAGGGAACGGTGGTATTGGCGCGTGGTCGGTATTTTTGTGGGGCTTTGCCTTGCCGCCTGTGATCCCACCCCCCCACCGACTCCGGTTGAAATTATTTACATTACAGCAACCCCCGAACGTCCGCCAGAGACGCTCACCCCCTCACCTGTTCCCTCGCCCGTCCTTGCGGCGGTAGAACTGATCACCCGCACACCGCTTTTCCCAACAGCGACGAAAACACCACAACCAGCCGTTCCCCCCACGGAGACTCAAACCTTCACCCCAACCTACACGGAATCGCCACTTCCGCCGGGGACAACGCTTGTGTTCAGTGGGGGTGTGCCGGTTTTCCCTGTGCCGGGGGGCGTTGGCGTTCCCATCGGCGGATCGGGGACGTGCCTCGGTGGGGGGCAGGGGGGCTTTGCCGCAATTGCCGCACGGGATACGACAATGGGCTGTGCCGTTGGTGCTGCCGTTGGGGTGAACACTGCCGTTCAAGACTTTGAAGGGGGGCGGATGGTGTGGGTCTCGGCGGTGGGCGATATTCCCGCCGGGGCAATTTATGTCCTTTACAACACAGGAGGGTATCAACGTTTTGCCGATACATGGATCGAAGGCGTTGATTCTGTCGATGCGCCCGGGGGAGGCGGCGCACCCCCCGGACGGAGCGCCCCCATACGTGGCTTTGGCAAGGTTTGGGGCGTTAACAGCAGTGTGCGTGCGGCGCTTGGTTGGGCGCTTGGCGGGGAACAGGGCGGTACGGCACAGGTACAGCGCTTCGCCGCCGGAGAGATGGTTTACGTAGCGGTGTGGGGTCAAACGCTGGTGATGAATAGTGCAACCGGTCAGTGGCGTTTTGAGGCAGTGGCGTTCTAGGCTGTGTCGGCAAAGCGTTCTCGGCTTGAACGCACCGGGCTGAACGCAGCGCGGTGATTCCTGCTGATCTCAGTCCAGTGCTTTAGTACTGGGGCAACACGATAGGGTTGGTTCAGAGCGCTCTTTGGCGATTCATGTTCCAGACACACCCTACAGCATTTTTCAAAGGGATTGACCCCTTAATGGTGACAGCCCCGCTCATCAGGATATACTTGCCGATGGCTTAGGCAGTGGTGATCACAGGGTAAACGAACGTTGCCTGTCCTTTTTGTAAGAAGGCTGGTTGCCGTCCAACCAGTGAGGGTACTGCCATAGCATAAATTTTTCGTCCCCTCGTTTAACGTCGCCTTAATGGACACATGTTCGCCAACCCCACCTGTGGGGAGTAGAGGATCACTACCCCCACAGGTGGGGGGTAGTGCCGTTATGTATGAGCCATTTTTATAGGATCATCCTCTCCTTCCATTAAGGTTCTATCGAGATTTTCAAACCAAGCCTTTAACCTGTTGACCCAATCTTTTGATAGGGGTATACTCTTTTTCACTACATTCACCGCCGACCCGATCATCTTTGCCCCGGACGCGGTGCTCGTTTTCTGAAAATCACCACAGTTTTTTGATGATTCGTGCGGTATACCAACACCGAGGGTGCATCACGCCTTAGGGTTATGATCGCCCCACTGGAATAGATTCTATGAACGCCAAAGACGCTTGGTTAGCAACGCTTGGACAACTGCAAATCCAACTGAGCCGTGCCACCTATGATACGTGGCTGCGACGGGCAGATTTCTTCGCCTATGAGGATGGGCGCTTTGTTGTCAGTGTACCAAGCGGCTTTGCCCGCGATTGGATTGAGCGTCATCTTCAGCCTTCCATTGCCCAAACGCTAGGCAAACTCCTTCGCCAGCCGATTGATTTTCAGGTGATCGTCTACGATCCCGCCGCCGAGAACACCGATTCAGACGAAACGTTCCCCCTTTTCCACTATGCGCAGCGCCTAGCCGAGCCGCAGGGAGAAAACCGAGGGGAGGCGATTCATCCCGACTATACTTTTGAACGATTCGTCAGTGGGAGCAGCAACCATTACGCCTATCTTCTGGCACAAGCCGCCGCCGAGGGGACGCTCAATGGGCAGGGGTCTATTCTTTTGCAAGGGGCAATGGGTGTTGGCAAGACTCACCTTTTGCAAGCGATCACCCATCGGGCAGTGGCGCGGGGATTGCAAGTGGTTTACCTCTCAGCCGAGGCGTTCACCTCAGAACTTATCGGGGCGATTCGCTCAAACGGGTCGGGTGGGGCTGCCTTCCGCGAGAAATTTCGCACGGCAGATATGGTGCTGATTGATGATCTGCAATTTGTCGAAGCGAAAGACAGCACCCAAAGCGAACTTGTCGCCATTTGGGATGTGCTGCGCAACCGAGGCAAGACGATGATCTTTGCCGCAGACCGCCTCCCCTGTGATATGGCGAAACTCAGCCGCGATGCCCGCAGTCGCTTTCAATCTGGACCGATTGCCGCCTTAGAACTGCCCGATTATGCCCTAAGAGAGGCAATTATCGCCGCAAAGAGCGCCGAACGAACCGTAAATCTCCCCTCGGCAGTAGCGGCGATCCTCGCTGAACGCCTTACGGGAAGCGTCCGCGACCTGAACAGCGCTGTTGATCAACTGGCAACCTTCAGCACGCTGACCAAGCAAGCGGTGGGGATGGCGGATGCTGAGCGGGTTCTACGGGTGCTAGGGGTTGGTACAAGCGACGAGGTAGGTCTTTCCCACAGGGGGGAAACGCCCACCTTGACGGCGATTTTGAACGCCACTGCCGATCATTTCCATCTCTCCCTAAGTGATCTTGCCAGCCGGACGCGGACGAAGCACATTGCCTTAGCGCGGCAGATCGCCATGTACCTTGCCCGTGAGGACGGGGGCATTTCCCTTCCAGAAATTGGCGAGGCGCTCGGTGGGCGGGATCACAGCACGGTGGTGCATGGCTGCACTCGTGCGGCTGAATTGGTAGCGAGGGATGCTGCCTTTGCCCGCGATATTGCCGATGTTCGGGCGCGGTATGGGCGCCTCACGGCGACCCAAGAGCCTGTCCCTGTACGGGTGAAAGAGCGTTGGCGACGCTAGAAGAACGCCTATTGCAGTACCCTCACTGGTTGGACGGCAACCAGCCTTCTTACAAGAAGGGCGGGCGTCGTTCGTTTACCCCGTGATCGTCACTGCCTAAGCCATTGGTAATTATGTCGTGATATGTGGGGCTGTCAATCATTAGGGGGTCAATCTCCTTGAAAAATGCTGTAAGCTCATGATCCCGCCGCTAAAACAGCGGGCTGAAAGCAGCCACCCCTGCGGGGCTTGGAAAGCCCCCCCTCACCCCGTCAACAGAGAGAGGGAATGCATTCTCCCCCTCTCCTCGCTTGCGTGGGAGAGGGGCTAGGGGTGAGGGGTTCTGACCCAAAAACCGTCAACACCGCCAAGTTGGTCACTTTTGTATTTACCCCTTCTTGGCAGATGTTCCTTTTTCTAATTGCGGACACGCCGCTTTAGCGGCGGGCGGGTTAGCAAGAGGGCGATGCTGCGGACTTCAGACGATCTCTAAGACAGGTTTTAGCGGGAGCATGACCCGTTCCCGCTCTTTGAAGGTAGCAAGGCTTGTCACCCCGTGCTTCTCGAAAAGCCCTTCCACCACATCGCGGTGGTAGCCCACTTGGGAGGGGTTGTGCGAATCGGAACTGAAGGTGAAGGGAATGCCCATCGCGTGGGCTTGGGCAATCATCCGCACTGTTGGAAAAGGATCGGTGGTCATTTTGCGGTAGCCAGAGGTGTTGATCTCTAGGCAAGCGCCCGCCTCCCGAATGGCTGCCAACGCCTGATCTTGAAGGGCGTCTAAGTCCACCGGAAAGGGTTTGGGGGCATATGCCATGATTGCCGAGGTGTGGGCGAGAAAATCGAACAACCCGCTCTGCGCAGATTTTTCCACCAAGCGGTAATACTCGCGGTATTCCCCTACCACATCCCGAACATCGCGCCAGCGGCTGAGGTCATAAACGTTCTTGCCAAAGACATAATGGACAGACCCGATCACATAGTCGAAAGGGTATTTGGCAAGGAGAGCGTGGTAGGTATCCTCCATCCCTTCGACGTAATCACATTCCAAGCCAAGCCGGACGGCGATCTGCCCCTCGTATTTCGCTTTAAGAGCGAGAATCTCTGTCACATAGCCATCTAGCTCACTTTTTGCCATTGCCGTATTCGGCATCGGATCATCGCCATCAAGCCAGTAAATCGGGCTGTGGTCAGAGATTCCGATCTCTGTCATCCCTTTTTCCAGCGCGGCGCGAATGTAGTCTTCGATACTTCCCTGTGCGTGACCGCAGCGGGCATTATGGGTGTGGTAATCTACCGTGATCAGATGGTGTTGAAGTGGTTTTTGGAACATCTTTCGCCAGTATTTGAACATGCTTTGGGAGTGTTTAGGCTAACCTCGCGGGCGGGTTAGATTTTCAGCGCGATCAGTTGGTTTACCACGTCGCGCAAGATGTGTTCAGGCAAAGCCCCAACCTCTTGCCCAACGATCTTTCCATTTTTGACAAACATCATCGTCGGAATGCTCATGATCCGAAATGATTGGGAGAGGGCAGGATTGGCGTCCACATCGACCTTCGCAATTTTTATTTTGCCTGCGAATTCGGCTGCCAGTTTATCCAAAATAGGGGCAACCTGACGGCACGGACCGCACCATTCTGCCCAAAAATCAACCATCACCGGCAGCGTGCTTTTGAGCACCTCTTGCTCAAAGGTCGCATCAGTCACGGTAACAGGTTTTGTCTGAAGCGCCTTTGAGGTGTTTTCTGCGGCGGCAGGGCTAGGCATATCAACTGCCTTCATCGCCCCGTTCCCTTTGGTGGCTTTGGCGGGCGCGTGAGGCAAAAGCAGATCCACCATGCCGGGAATATCCGTTGCCCAGGGGCGGCTGCGACGCCCAAGCGATTCCCCCTTCACGAGGGCGATCAGAATTGGGTGCTTGCCTAGCTCAAAGCGTTCGGCAAGCTCTGGCGCACGGGCGGCGTCGGCGGTAACAACGAGAATACGCCCGGCGTGGGTCTTTGCCGTATTCGTCAATTCTGTCTTCACATCGGTACGCAGCGTCTCGCCGTTCCACAAATAAAGCAAGACAGGCAGTTCAGAGGTTAGGTAGGTTTCCAGTTCGGTGCTGCTGGCAACCAGAAGCGGCGTATCCGCATAAGCTACAGTCATCAGTACATCCCCCATACGTTATACACTATACAGCAGCCGATAGCGGCTGTTTTAGGTGCATTTTCTCTACTATGGACAGGTTGTGCGTGGATTTTATTACAATCTTAGCTGATGGTTTACCGAAACGCCAGAGGGAGTTTGGCGCGGAAGGGCACACAGGATGGGGGCGAAAACCAGCCCATTTGTCACGTCAAACCCTCATCCCTTCGCCCACAGAATGTCTTGCCATTCCCGGTGTACGGGGTGGGGTTAGGGTTTTCAAGCCCCGCAGGGGCGGTGCCCGCTGCTTTAGCGTCGGGCAACCCCGTGTGGTCGCCCCTACGGAGAGGCGAGGCGTGGCGGATAGGGAATACTTTACCTATCTTCTTGACGGACTACTAGGCTTGACCTAACCGCTGTTCATCTGTTCCAGATAGCGGCTTAAACAAACAATAGTTGGGCGTTTTCCGAGAGTTCCATAAAGGTCATTGCCCCAATAACCTCCACGCCCTCAATCAAGTCCTCTTTCGTCAGTTTCATCATGTCCATCGACATTTGGCAGCCATAGACATGAGCGCCGGAGTCAATCAAGGTCTGCATAAACTCGCGGGGGGGTGGGAAATCAAGTTTTTCAATATCCCGTTTCATCATGTTCGTAGCAACCTGCGACATGCCCGGCAGCCCGCCGATGATCGTCGGGATGGGGAACGAGGGGTTGCCCACCGTTGCCAGATGCAGGTGGTCAATCTTCTTCTCGGTGATGCAATCCAGACCCCAAAAGGTGTAGAATAGGTCAACCTCAATGCCGCTCATACGGGCAGCATTCGCCAAAATCATGGGCGGGTAAGCCATATCCAACGCCCCCTTCGAGACGATGATGCACAGCTTACGGGCGGGTTTCTTTTCCGTGTGGGGCATCTCTGCGACGGCGGGTTGGTCAATGTCGTCAACCGGATAGGTGATCATGAGCGTATCTCCTCATCTAAAATGGACATCTTGCCAGCGGCGTGCGGTCAAATGCAGCCGGTAGGTTTCTTCAAGCCAGCGATCTTGGCGACTATTTTTGCCGGACCGCCTGGGAACAGTTGGTAAATTTCTTTGGTATCCACCCCGCTGTTTTTCGTGATCTTCCGCAGCGTGGGTGATTCGCCCGTCGTGTCGTATTCCTTGCGGGCAAAGCGAATGACCTGCCAATGGCGCTCGGTGAGCGTAATTCCTTCACGGGCAGCTAAGAATTCGCCAATTTCTGGCGTCCAATTGTGGGCGTCTGCCAAATACCCTTCTGGATCAAAGCGAAGGGTTGTCTCATTATCGTGTATGGCAGTCATGATCGTCTCTCCTCATCGTTTCATTTGTTTGACCGCATCTAATTAGGACTCGTGGTAAGCTGCTTCCCCGCAAGGCTCATCTGTGTTGGAATGGGAAGTGGTCTGCCATGCAGCAGCATATGCCAGTAGACCCACTTGAAAGCTAACTTGCCCATGTGGTTGATCCGTGCCTCTTTCAGAAGGGGCATTGGACCCACCCCCGACAGCGGGAACATGCCTTCTATGGGTTCAACCTCATAGTTGAAGTCAATTAGAATTGCCTTCCCAAAGCCCGATTCGATAAAGCAGTTGGCGTGTCCGTCGAAGCTCGGTTGGGGGGCTTTTCCGGTACTATGACGGAGGATGTTTTCCGTCACGGTGTGCAATTGAAAATGAGCGACAGACCCCGCTTTGGAGGTCGGCACATTGGTAGCATCGCCTATGACCCAGATGTTGTCGTGATCGTTGGCTTGGAGGGTGTGCTTGTTTGTTGGGACAAAGTTCAGTTCATCGCCTAGACCAGAGCGCCCGATTACAGGATCGCCCATATGGGTGGGGACGCTCACCAGCACATCGTAGGGCAGTTCGCGTCCATCGTAAGCGTGGATCGCTTGCTTGCCGGCATCCACCGCGCTGATGTTGAAATCCGCCTCGACATGAATCCCTTTTTCGCTCAACAAATCGCCCAAAACAGCGGCGGCACGCGGCTTGGTAAACGCGCCGGAAAGCGGTGTGGCATAAACGAGATCAACCTTGTGGCGGATGCCCCGCTTTTGGAAATACCAATCAGCAAGAAAGAGAAACTCAAGCGGCGCAACGGGGCATTTGATCGGCATTTCCGCCACATTTAACACCAGCCGTCCACCTTGCCACGTTGAAAGAAACGACTGAAGGGCGGCTGCCCCCGTTGGTGTATAAAAATCAAAGATGGTCTCGTACCACCCCTCGCCCTTCAACCCCTCGGTTTCTTCGGGGTGAATCCCACTGCCCGTCGCAATGACCAATTCATCATAGTGGAGGGTGCGCCCCCCATCTGCCAAGAGAATCCGGTTGGCGTCTGGCTCAATGCGTTCCACCTCAGAAAAAATGACCTCCACCGTCTTGGGGAGAAAATTCTTTTTGGGCTTCACCACATCAGCGGGCTGGTAGATGCCAAAGGGGATAAACAAAAACCCCGGTTGGTAGTAGTGAGTCTCATCACGGTCAATAACGATGATCCGCCATTCGTCATGGTTAAGCTGGCGGGACATCCGGTTAGCAACCATCGTGCCGCCTGTGCCACCCCCCAAAATAATCAATGTTTTCATGGCATTTTTCCTCTAATTGGCGTTCTCTAAGGGAATCACCCTACGCGCCAATGTCACTTGGTTTTGCAGTTGTTCTGCCAAGACCGTTCGCAGCAAATCCAGGGCGGCAATCACGCGGCTATCCTTGAGGACGTAATAGACCATTTGCCCATCCCGTTGGGCGCAGACTATGTCCCGATCCTTTAGGACTTTCAGGTGGCGCGACACTGTTGGCTGTGGAAGGCTGAGCAGATCGGACAATTCGCTGACATTGCGGATACCCTCTGCCAGCGCATAAAGAAGCAAAATCCGGTTTGGGTCGGCAAGGGCATTGCAAATTTGAGCATGAAGTTGGGCAACTTCTTCGCGTAAGGTTGTTTTCATGGGTGTCCCTGACCGTTTCCGCCTATCTACCTATTCATCTATCCATATATCACTATCTATTCATACTTTATGACGGTAGGCAAATTGGAGGGAGTGCCTTCTGTCACGGTTGCTGTGTGACAAAATTCACAAGATGGATGTGGGGCGAGAAGTGAGGGATTCGTTAAGAAACATCCTCTGGTTGGTGGGCGGATAACTCGGTACACTCTGTAGGTATCAGGTGTCATCCGCAAAGGCTGTCTAACCACACCATCACAACCACGAAGGGGAGAGTCCACCGTGAGCGAGAAACCTTGCGTTGTGTATATCGAGGACGATACCCCCTCGCGGGTGCTGGTACAGGTCTTGCTTCAGCAAGACTATGACATTCATACGGCGGCAAACGGCTTGGAGGGGTTGAATCTCGTCCGCCGCCATCAACCGGATATTGTGATCACCGATCTGAACCTCCCCGATTTACATGGCGAGATGATCGCCGCCCGCATCCGCACCTCTGCCCAAAAGGACATCCCCATCATCGCCCTCACCAGCGACAGCAGCCGCGAGGCGAAAAACCGCGCCATTGCCGCGGGCTGTACGGGGTTTTTGACGAAACCGATTGACGGCTTAAATTTTTCAGCGACGATCCGCGAATATCTTCATGGGCGTGTGGACGCCATTAGTGACAATGACCGACGGCGGGCAACGGGGACAGTTCAGGCACACCTTGCCCAAAAATTAGAGGACACCCTCCGCCAAGTGCAGGATGATAACGCCATGCTCCGCACGCTGGATCGGGCGAAAAATTCCTTCCTCACCCAGGTGTCTCATGAAATGCGCACGCCGCTGACCGTCCTTTCCGGTTATGTGCAAATGCTCAATGCGATGATGACCCCCGGCGGCGCCATTGATGAGTCCTACACGATAATGGGCAAGAAACTTGCCGATAGCACGAAACGCCTTCAAACGTTGATCAACGAATTTGTGATCATGGCGCGGGTGGCGTCCGATCAGTTTGAGTTGAAATTTGCCCCGATGCGCCTCTCCGAACCGTTTGCCGATGTGAAACGGGAGTACGAGGATGCCCTTCAAGCCCGCCGCCTGTCCTTTGAAACAAGCGGGGAGGGGTGGGAGGTTGCCTTCATGGGCGATCTGGCACTGCTGCGTGTAGTCTTTAGCAATCTCGTCAGCAACGCCATCAAAGCGACGCCCGACGGCGGCAGAATAACCATCAATGCGGCGCGGGAGGCAGGCAACATTCACCTCACCTTCCGCGATACCGGTGTAGGGATCGCCGCCAATGAATTAACCCTTTTGTTCCAACCCTTCTACACGGCAATTGATGTCAGCCGCGGCAAGACGAGCAAAACGGATTTTCAGGGAATGGGTTTGGGGATGGGGCTAACGATCAGCACGCGAATTGTTGAGGGGCATAAGGGGCATGTCTGGGCGGAAAGCCCCGGTCACGATCCACGTGGATGCCCGGGCAGCACCTTCCACGTCTTGATTCCGGTGGCACTAACCAGCCCGCCCTAAGCGGGTGGGTCTGCCCCCCCGAACACCTTTTCCGGCGTCCACAGCGCCCCCACCCGCCGCACAATGGCGAGGAACTCCCCCTTTGTGCCGTAAGCGCGGCAGACCTCGCCTGATTCATCCGCCTCGGCGGGGAAGGTTCGTCCATGCAAGATGTGCGCCGCCGCTTCCGCGCTCAGATGGAGGGCGGGGATCGAGGCTAACAACTTTTGCTCATCGGTAAGAAACTCACCCCATGTGCCGGATGCAAACGCCGCTTTCAACACATCCCACGCTACACCGTCCCGCGCCTCCCCACTCCGCGTCCGGCGCAGCGCCGCCAGATGCCCGCCAACGCCCAACGCCTCACCAAGATCATGGGCAAGGCTGCGAATATACGTACCCGCCGTGCAGGTGATTTCTAGCTCAAGAAGGGGGAGCGTGCAGCGGATGAGGCGCGTTTCAAGAGTGACCCGCCGCGCTGCCCGCTCAACGGTTTCCCCTTTTCGGGCAAGCTCATAGAGCTTTTTTCCGCCCTGTTTGATAGCGCTGTACATGGGCGGAATTTGATCGATCTCGCCTTGAAAGGCGGCGAGGGCGGCGGTAACGGCTTCCGTTGTCAGGTGGTCGGTTGGGCGGCGGGCGAGGATCGTCCCTTCGGCGTCGTAGGTGTCTGTCGTCTCACCGAGGCGGATCGCCGCCTGATAAGTTTTTATAGACGCCATAACGTAGTCGCTGAGGCGCGTTGCTCCCCCCACACAGACAACGAGAATCCCAGTGGCAAGGGGATCAAGCGTTCCGGCATGACCAACGCGGCGGATGTTCAGCCCGCGCCGAACGCCCGCCACAACATCGTGGCTAGTCATGCCCTGTGGTTTATCAACAACGAAAAACCCGAAAATTGCCGCCACCTGCTGGTTTGTCTTTGTCCTTGTTACCTAACTCCGCACGCGCTTCAGGGCATCCAACGCCCCCTGATCATCAAACACCTCCCGATAGCGGGTGATGAACGCCTCTGGGGTATAGCGATGAACCTGCGTCCCAACTTGTTCTAGAGCATACGCCGCCGCCAGCGACGCCGCCCGTCCCGCCACATCCCAGGGGATATTGAACGCCATGCTCACCAGCAGTCCAGCACGGAAGGCGTCCCCGACACCTGTTGGGTCGGTAATCTGTTCGGTTGGGTAAATCGGGATCGGGTAGTGGCTCTCGGCGGTGAAGATTTCCGCGCCCTTTTTTCCCAGTGTGCGGACGAATACCTTCGCCTTTTTTAGAACGTCCGCCTCGCTCATGCCCACCTTGCGCGAGAGCATCTCCCATTCGTACTCGTTCACCGTCAGCGCGTGGCAGTTTTCGACCCCCCGCCGCAGCGTTTCGGCATCCAAGCGTGGAATTTGCTGGCTCGGATCATACATGAAGGGAATTCCCCGCCGGATGCATTCTTCAACAAGGTTTGCCATGGCGACGGGATCGTTGGGGGAGATAATGACATAATCAGGGATCATGGGGATAGTCTGTTCGAGGCTGTAATTGCGGGCAAAGTTCATCGCCCCGCCGTAAAATGAGGCAATCTGGTTGTTTTCCTCATCGGTATTGGCGAAGAAGGATGCTGTGAAAACCTGTTCTTCCACCACCACCGCGCTGGTATCCACCCCATTTTGTTCCAGCCACGTCCGGTAATCGGCAAAATCGCGCCCCACCGTCCCCGCCAAACGGGGACGGTACCCCAACAAGCCCAGATTATAGGCAATATTTGCCCCCGACCCACCCCAGTGCCGCGCCATATCATCAACGAGGAAACTGAGGCTGATCATGTCCAGTTTGTCTAAGAGAAGCTGTTCGCGGAACTTGCCCGGAAAGCGCATCAGATAGTCATATGCGATGGAGCCGGTGACAACGATTTCATTCATGATCCGTAAAAAACCCTGTTGTGTGTGACGATACCTGTTAAACGAAGCTACGCTAACCCCGCTGCCCATTCACGCACCTGAAGGGCAACCGCCCCCGCCTGCGGGGATTCCAACCAGATCAAATCGGCGTAACGGCGAAACCATGTGTACTGACGGCGGACAAAATCATGGGTGTCATATTTGAAGCGGCTAACTGCCTCAGCAAGGCTTAGTTCCCCCCGCAGATGAGCGCCAAGTTGGGCATATCCCAACCCACTCATGGCGGGCAAGCTCCACCCATAGCCGCACTCATGGAGATAGCGCACTTCCTCCACCAATCCCGCCGCAATCATTCCCTCAATGCGTGAATCAAGGCGATTATACAGGCTTTCTCGATCCCCCGTGAGAGCAAGTTTAAGAAAGGAATAAGGAGGGGGCGTTTTGCCTCTCTGGGCGCTAAAGGGCTGCCCAGTAAGGAGTGTTACCTCCAACGCTCGGATCACCCGCCGCAGGTTGCGCGGGTCGATGAACGCTGCCGCCTGTGGGTCAAGCTGATGCAGACGGGCGACCAGCGCCGCCCCCTCTCCGGCGGCAATTTGCGCCTCAAATTCGGCACGAAGTTCGGCGTTGGGCGGAACATCCGGCGCCGACCAGCCCTCCATCACCGCCGCCAGATATTGCCCCGTCCCCCCGACCAAGAGGGGGATCAGCCCCCGCCCATAAATAGCATCAAGGGCGGCATAGGCAGCCGCCTGATAGCCGGCAAGCGTCAGCACCTCGTCGGGATTCACAATGTCGATTAGGTGATGGGGGACGGCGGCGCGTTCAGCGGGGGTGGGCTTTGCCGTCGCAATGTCCATGTGGCGGTAAATTTGACGGCTGTCGGCGCTGACAATTTCTACGGGAAGGTGCTGCACAAGGGCGACGGCGAGGGCGGTTTTGCCGATCCCTGTCGCCCCCGTAATGACAACAACGCCTCGCTGCTTACCAGCCAACGGCATGGGTCAGAATCTCAAGGGCATTTGTCTTTAGATCAATGACCACCAAATCAATCCGGTGGGCGACTTCCCCCAGATCGTGGGCAGCAAGGTAGGCAGCGGCAAGCCGGCGCAGCCGCCCTTGTTTTCCTTTTCCCACGCTCTCTAGCGCCGCATCAATACCGTCATAGCTGGCGCGGACTTCAACAAAGACCCAATCGCCCCCTTCGTGTGCCACAATATCAATCTCGCCCTCGCCCAGACGCCAATTTCGCTCGTGAATCGTGTATCCCCGTTCGCGCAAGGCGGAAACAGCGCGATCCTCAGCGGCGTTTCCTTTTGTTCTGGTGGTGGGCATAGGCGTTCGTCCTGTTGTGTTCTTTTGCCGTGTGGCTGCCTAAAGCACGAACCCATTGAATCGGTGGGATGGTCAAGGGCTATGGGGTGTCCCCAAAGGCAATCGTTTACGGGCTGAAAGCACCCCCCTTCTTCCGCAAGGAGAAGGGGGAACTAGGGGGAGGAGAGCAGCCGTGCCGCCTCCTTACATCCCCTTCAATTTTTCTTCCCACTTGGCAACCAGCTTGTTATAGACCGCCTCGCTGATCTCGCCGCTTGCCAGTTTCATATCAAGGCTGTCGATCATCGCTTGAATTTCTTCCTTCGTCGTCGGTGTTGCCCCACCAGCAGGGGCTGCCCCGGCGGGCGGCTGCGCCTGATTGCCCTGATTCATGTTGTTCATCATGTTCATCATCATCTGCTGCATCATCATGTTCATCTGCTGCTGCTGTTGTTGTTGTGCGGCGGCGGCGTCAGGGTTCATGATGCCCCCCATCTGCTGCCCAACACCAAAGCCAACACCGGCTGCTGCTGCCGTCCCGCCAATGCCGGGATTGTTCGCCGCATCTTGGGCAATATCCAAGCGTTTGAGGTCGGCAAAGGTGCCGGTATTCCCGCCATACTTGATCAGGTCTTGCTGCGTGATGTCGGCAATATCGAAGCCCTGTGCTTGGAACGATTTAATCCGCAAGCCAAGCGCCACAAATTCCTCGTTCAAAAGCGCCAGCGCCCCCGCCTCAAGGTCATCAATGAGGGCGTTCGCCGCCTGAAGGTTATTGATCTGCTGTTTGGAGAGCAAACTGGTGATCGTCCCCAAGAGGACGGTCTGAATGCGATCCCGAATATCCCCAAGCCGCATGATCGGCTTGCCCATCCCATATTGTTTCAAAAAGCGGATGGGGTCTTCGATCCCAATATCCACAACCCCGCGATTGCGCAGCAGCATAAAGCCGGGACCTTTGCCGGGCGTTTCCATGTAGATGGGCGGGTTCGTCCCCCATGGCACGGCGGGGAGGTCTTTCAGATTGACAAAATAGACATCGGCGGTGAAGGGCGTTTTCCCGCTGGTGATAAGGATTTTCAGCGCACCAGAGAGCAGCGGCAAATTCCCTGTCGAAAGTGTATGCCCGCCGGGAGGGAGCGAATCCAACACCTGCCCCTGCCGGACGAAGATCGCTGTTTGCGATTCTTGGACAATACACTGCGACCCCATGCGAAATTGACCGTTCCCGCCTTGCGGCTCACGGTATACTAGTTCATCATCCATCACGTTTGGATGGGAGACAACATCGATCAACATACCCTACTTCTCCTTCGCTTTCACAACCTCACCCGTGTGGTTTTGGCGATGCCCTTGTTCTCTTTACAGCGTTAACTTAACGCCGTTAACTCAGCTAAATGTGAACGGTGTTAAGTTAACACCGTTTACTTAACGGTGTTAGGCTAACCCAGTGAGCAAATCTTCACGCATTCCAAAGGCGGCGTTCGCCTCTGACGCAAGGGAATCCAGGGCGTTGATAACAAGTTCTGTTTTGTCGTTGTCTTTCGCGCCCACCGCCGCCTCAAGCGACATGACGATTTCGCGCATTTGGTCGGCATAGCGCACCATCGCCGCATCAAAGGCGTAGATTTTCTCTAGTTCGTCCGACCCCACCTTGATTGAGTCGTAGAAACCGGAATAGCCGGGGGCTGCTGTGTTGACGCGATCAATGAAGGTCTGGAAGGCAAGTTTTCCACTTTTGACCTTGCTGACCAACGAAAGCCCACCCGAACTGATCATCTTTTTTTCGACGCCAATCAGCGCCTGCATTTGGTCTTTCAACTGGCGGACGACATGCTCGCGGATCAGGCGGTCTGCCTCGCGGCGTGCGGTCATTTCCTTATAGCCGCGAAAGCCGGGGATTTTGGCAATGATTTTTTCTAAGCCGCTCCGCTCGGATACAATTTTTTTGTACAGGTCGGACATATATCTGCCCCTCTCATTCTTTCTTCACCATATGAGGGTAGCATAGCACAATCCATCAGGGCGGCAAAAACCTAGCAATTAGGGGGTCTTGAGAACGCATGACGACAAGCGCAGCACACCAGGGAATGGACATTGGGCGGTGGATCACCATCCCACGTACTCTCATCTTCCTCTATAATGGTGGGGATGTCCTCTTGATGAGACGTTCGCCCACGACCCCCATCTTTCCGGGGCATTACAACGGCATTGGGGGGCATATTGAACGCAACGAAGACCCCTACGCCGGAGCGCTGCGCGAAATTACCGAGGAAAGTGGATTAACCCCCAGCCAGATTAGCGCCCTTCGGCTGCGCGGCATTGTACAGGTTGATGGCGGCGGGGCGGCGGGGGTGATCATGTTCATCTTCAGCGGGGAGGCGCTTGCCCGTGCCGTACAGGACACGGCGGAGGGAGCGTTGGCGTGGGTTAGCCCGCAAAGCGTCTCTAGCTTGCCCTGTGTGGAGGACATTCCGATCTACCTTGAGCGGATCGCCAGCGGCGGCGATCTTCCCTTTTTTGCCCACCTTAGCTATGACGCGCAAGATCGCATGATCCTTCGCTTTGCGGAGATACGATGATCCCACCGATGACCCTCCGGCGTTTTTTTTCAGGGTTTGCCGCCTTCGCCCTGACGATATATCTGATCATCCTAATCGGTTTGCTGCCCGCAGCGCTGCCCATCATTGCCGCGCAGGGGGAAACCCCTACGCCGCCAGCCGTGCAAGTTTTTACCAGCACACCCACCGCCACCATTCCCCCAACCCTGACGCCCGATGCCAGCCTTGTCCGGCAGTACGAACCCTATGAAGTGTCTTTCACCCTTCTGCGTGACCCGCGCAGTGTGGAGGCATGGGGCGAATTCACCGCCGAGACCGGCGCGATCTACAGAATTCCCGCCTTTTGGTGGCAAGGACAAGAGGTGGTCTGTACGCAAAACTGCCTTGTCGAACAGATCACGCCCAAAGGGGAAGGGGGGTGGCGCGTGCGCTTTAGCCCGCCGACGCCCGGCGCGTGGTCGTATGTTGTCAAGTGGCGCGATGGGTCGGGAACGCAAAACGTGACGGTGGGAAACTTCCGCGCTGCCCCTGCCACAGGCGTTAACGGCGCGGCAATCCGCGTAGATCGCGGCAAACGTTCCTTTGCCTATCCTGACGGAACGCCCTTTTATCCACGCGGCGTCAACCTCGGTTGGTCGTGGAGCGGGGCGCGAAACACGCAAGGGTACATCGCGTGGTTGGAGGCGCTGGCGGCAGCAGGGGGCAATTTTGCCCGCATTTATGTTGATGTGCCTTGGTTCATTGGCTTGGGTTGGCGGGCGCCCCTTGACGATCCAGCGGCACTGCAAGTCGATTCGTGGAAACTGGATCAGGTCATGGCGGCGGCAGAGCGTTTGGGAATCCGCGTGCAGCTTGTCCTTGTCTGGTATCAGGGCTGGACAGATTACGTCTTGCCGCCCGTGAACATCCCCACCACCCCCACCCGCCCTAAGACCGATGCCGATTGGATCGATAACCCTCATAATGTCGTTCGGGGGGGACCCTTTACCACGCCGGGGCAGTTTTTTGCCGGAGAGCAAGGGCGGGCGCTCTTTAAGGCGCGGCTGCGCTATATTGTGGGGCGGTGGGGGGGCAGCCGCAGCCTGTTCGCTTGGGAGGTGATCGATTACTTGGATCAGGTTGCTCCAGCGTCACTGGGCTATGGGACGACGTGGTTGGCGGAGATGGTCAGCTACCTGCGGGACATTGATCCCTATGATCGGTTGATCACGGCGGGAGTCCGTGACCCCGCACGCATGGGAGAACTGACCGATGCCGCCCTCGATTTTTACCAACTGCGCTACTACCAGCAGCGTCCGGTAACTGACTCTGGCGATCAGTTTATGAAAACGCTGGACTTGCTGACGCCTTACCTCTTAAATGGAGATCGTCCGCTGATGATCAGCGAATTTTCATTGAATCCCTGGTTTGAGCCGGCAGCAGAAGACCCAACGGGCGTTCATCTGCGAGAAACGTATTGGGCGGCGGCAATGGCGGGGATTGCTGGTTCGCCGCTTAGCTGGTGGTGGGATACCTACCTGTTCCCCAACGGGCTGACTGATGCCCTTGCCCCGCTTGCCGCATGGGAGCGGCTGCCACTAGGCGCGATGGAGGGGGTCAATACAATGCTCATCGGAGCAAGTGCCTATGAGCCAATCACCATCAGCGGCTTTGACGCCGCGGCAACGAGCCGTACCCCACCAAACATGCGCTTTCGGATCACCGCCGATGGAGTCTTTCCGCCGATTCGCCTAGCCTCGTCATACCTGTATGGAAAGACGTTCCCCGCCGCCAATGCTGCGCCACAGCGCTACTTGTTGAGCGCGGCGGTGGATACGAAACTGACCGTGCGCGTGGTGGCTGTCTCCAGACGGGCGGGCGCACAACTCACGGTGAGTATTGATGGGCGTCCGGCGGCTGAATTGGCGCTGGTGAGCGGGGCGTTTCCCACCGAATTGATCGTCCCTATTCCGGCGGGGGAACATGAGATCGTCCTTGATAACAGCGGCGACGATTACTTACAGATTGAATCGATTCAGGTGGAGTCTTACCGCGCCCCGCTGCGGGCGTTTGCCCGTGCCGAAAAGCGCGAGGGAGCGCTGCTTGCCGTCATCCAAAACCGGCTGTACACATGGCAACATGCCGCTAACACCAGCGCAGTGATCCCGCCCCAGAGCGCCGAATTTATCGTCGCCGGAATGCCCAGTGGGTCCTATCGGGTACGCATGATTGATCTTATCACGGGGGAATTGATTGGCTCGGAGACGGAAATTGTCGAAGCGGACGGGCTGTTTCGGGTTATGCTGCCGCCAGTGGCGGGGATGCTAAGCCTAGAGGCGCTGCGGGTGGCAAAGCCAGAGACACCACCAACGGCAACGCCCACCCTGACCCCAACGCCAGAGTTGAGTTTGACACCAACGGCGCGGGTGGTGGGCTGAGGGGGGTAGCAATGCTTATCCCTAGCAAAAACGGGGAATGATCGCTATTGTTATGCGGATTAACCGCACATCAAAAGGGCAGGACGCGGACGCATGGTTCAACTCTCAACGATTTTTTGGACGCTGATCGTCCTGTGGGGGGTCATTGGCTTTCTGCGCGGCTATACAAGGGAACTCGTCTCGGCGGCAGGGATCATCCTTGCCCTCTTTGCCACGTGGCAGTTTGATGGGGTTGTTTTGCGCCCGCTTTTGCGTGGGGCAACAGCGCAGCAGCAGTTCTGGGTCTATTCGGGGATTTTGAGTGGGATCACGTTCTTTGCCTACCAAACGCCAGCAGTTGCGGCGCGGATTGCTGCCCGTCAGCAAGCATCTGGACGGGTGGGCTTGCAAGAGCGGTTGTTGGGATTGTTCTTTGGGGCGCTAAACGGGTATTTATTCTTTGGCTCGATCTGGTACTATCTCGATGTTTTTCAATACCCCTTTCCCCCCTTCATCTACGCACCCTCGCCGGAATCGGCAAGCGCGGCATTGGTTGCCAGTTTGCCGCTTTTGTGGCTTGTTCAAAACAACCTGCTGACGATTTTGGTGATCGTCTTGTTCATGTTTGTCCTGATCGCGATGATCTAGGCGCGTGCTATCATGAAACATGTTCATCTTGTGGGGATTGGCGGGGCGGGGATGTCTGCCATTGCCCGTGTGCTGCACGGGCGGGGCTTTCGCGTCTCTGGCTCAGACCGCGCCCTAAATCCGATCACAGCGGCGCTCGCCGCCGAGGGGGTGACGATCTACGAGGGACACGCTGCCACTCATGTGGAAGGCGCTGAACTGGTGTTGATTTCTTCAGCGGTGCAGCCCGATAACCCCGAAGTCTCCGCCGCCCGCGCCGCTGGCATTGAGGTACTGAAGCGCCGCGAGGCGCTCCCCTTTGTGCTTGAGGGCAAAACCCAGATTGCTGTAGCCGGAACGCATGGCAAGACGACGACAACGGCATTGATCACGCACCTCCTGCGCGAGGTGGGGCGCGATCCTTCGTACATTGTGGGCGGGGTGATGCAAAATACGGGCAATAATGCCCACGCCGGAACGGGCGATGCCTTTGTCATTGAGGCAGATGAGTATGATCACATGTTCCTCGGTCTCATGCCAACGATTGGTGTGATCACGAACATTGAACACGATCATCCCGATATGTTCCCCACCTTTGATGATACTCTCCGCGCCTTCGAGGGCTTTGTGGGACGCATCCCCGATTACGACGGCGTGTTGATCGCTTGCGCCGATGATTCCGGCGCGATGCGCATCGCCAAACCCCGCCGAGGACGTGGGCAGCCCACCCTGACCTATGGAATTCACAGCCCAGAAGCAAATTGGCAGGCAAGCGAGACGGCGGATGGGTTGGTCATTCAGGGAATGGAAAACGGTGAACTGCTGGAGGTGACCCTTCAGAAGGCGCTCCCTCCGGCGTTGGTGGGGGCGCACATGCGCCAGAATATGTTGGCGGCATTGGCAGCGTGCGTCGCCTATGGCGCATCGCTGACGGCGATGATGCCCGCCCTTTTGAGCTTCAAAGGGACAGGGCGGCGCTTGGAGCAGATGGGGGTCTATCGCGGCGTGCCGATCTTGAGCGATTACGGACACCATCCGACGGCAATCCGCACTACGTTGGAGGCGGTGCGGCAGCTCTACCCTGAGGCGGCGGTGTGGGCGGTGTGGCAGCCGCATACCTACAGCCGGACGCGGACGCTTTTGGGGGATTTTGCCGAGGCGTTTGCCGCCGCTGACCACGCCCTGATCACCACTATTTATCCGTCACGGGAACGTTACCAAACGGGCGATCCCGATGGGAACTCTATTGAGGCGGCAGTACGCGGAACACATCACCCCGATGTGCGGTACAGCGGGGATTTGGCAGCAACGGCGCTGCTGCTGCGGCGGGAACTAACGGTAGGGGCGGTAGTGATTATCTTCAGCGCGGGCGATGCGCCGAAGATTGGGGAGATGCTGCTGGCGGAGGGTGGGTGAGGGGGGGAAGCCCCCTCAAAGGGTTATTCCCCCCTTCCCGCAAGGAGAAGGGGGTAGGGGCATGAGGGCTATAAGATATGGGTATGACAGACGTGAATCATGAACTGGTCAACTGACTTCATAGACAAAATTATTTGTGGCGACGCCGTTAATGTAATGAGACAGATACCCGACAAATGCATTGGGCTTGTCGTTACATCCCCGCCGTATAATCTCAAAAACTCCACTGGCAATGGTATGAAAGATGGAAGAGGGGGCAAATGGGCGAATGCCGCGTTACAAAGTGGCTATTCTAATCATAACGACAACATGCCTCATGAAGAATACGTGCAATGGCAAAGAGAGTGTCTTTCAGAGATGCTGCGTGTCATTGATGAGGATGGCGCTATTTTTTATAATCATAAATGGCGTGTTCAAGACGGACTGCTGCAAGATCGACACGATATTGTCTCTGGTTTTCCAGTAAGGCAAATTATCATTTGGCGGAGAAAAGGGGGAATCAACTTTAATCCGGGGTACTTTCTACCAACGTATGAAGTCATCTATCTAATTGCTAAATCGAAGTTTCGACTAGCACCTAAAACAAATGCTTATGGCGATGTTTGGGAATTTACACAAGAGATGAATAACCCTCATCCCGCACCATTTCCCGTTGCCTTAATTGAAAGAATAATTAGTTCCACCACCGCTAAAGTTATCCTCGATCCCTTTATGGGATCGGGAACGACAGCTATAGCAGCGAAGAATCTTCATAGGCAGTACATCGGCATAGATATATCGAAAGAATATTGCGACATTGCAGAAACACGGGTAATAAATACATTCGCCCCGTAGAATACAAGTTCGTCCACAATAAGCCTAAGTGTTTGGGGGATTGATATTGTTCCCAGATTCTAACTAAAAAACTTGCCCAGATAATGCTATACAGATACTATCAACGCTATTGAAAGAAGGGCTGAAATGTGGATATATACACAAAAGAAGAACTAATTGGTCGTCTTACAGATCTAGGAAAAATGGGTTACGTAAAGAATGGCAGATTTGGAAATCATGGCGGAATTGGCAACACGCTTGAGGACTATCTCGGTATTGTCGAAAATAATCTACCCATTCCTAATGCTTCAGAATGGGAACTGAAAACCCAAAGAGCAAATACAACTGCATTGACCACAATGTTTCATACCGAACCCTCCCCTCGTGCGGTGCGATTTGTTCCACAAATCTTACTCCCATTATATGGCTGGCGTCATCAACAAGCAGGAACAAAGTACAGCGCGAATGAAATGAGCTTTCGGCAAACGATTCATGGGGTGAGGCACAGTGATCGGGGTTTCATCGTTAAGGTTGATCGAAATGCTCGTCAGGTATTAGTGTCCTTTAATGCGAGTTTGGTCTCAGTAAAGCATAAGGAGTGGCTTGCTCTTGTTGAGCAGCGGGTGGGCTTGGGTGAACTCAACCCTCAACCATATTGGGGATTTGACGATTTAGAACATAAAGCAGGCACAAAACTATTGAATTGTTTCTACGTACAGGCAGAGGTAAAGAAGAAAAATGGCGAAGAGTACTATTGGTACAACAAAACTCAGATGTTAACGAGGTTTCGTTTTGAAGGTTTACTTGAAGGACTTGAAAAGGGAGCCATGTTTGTTGATTTTGATGCCCGTTCTGGGCATAACCATGGGACAAAGTTCCGAATGAGACAAAACCACCTGCCCACGCTCTATGAAGAAGTTATCACTGTGGTTGATATAAAAAGTAACGACTGATCTAAATTAAATCACTCACCTTACACACAGATCCTCACCCCCTAGCCCCCTCTCCCGCTGCGCGGGAGAGGGGGGATTCGCTTTGGGAGGGGCAGCGCCCCTCCCCACCCTCTTAGGCAGGTACTCTCAGGGAAAATCACAGCGCTTGCGTAAGATGAGTTAAATCAGCCACACAAATCAGGGGAAAAGGCTTATCAAAAGCCTAACCACATAGTTCTTTTTAGAGAGAATAACACAGCGCTTTAGGGCTATAACCTTCCCCATAGACGAAGATCGAATGACTCTGTCGTCTAATAAATGGAAATAGTCCTGCTCAACGTTAGTTTAGAGGAGGGCGCCAAAAATCAAGCAGATACTCGAACGTTGTTCCCATAGTAATGTAGTTGCTTGGCCATCCAAATATTCCAATCTGATTTACAATGTTTGTTCTGTCCCAGATGATGATATTCCTAAGTTCGTATCCTCTCTTCCGCAGTTCATCAATCAAAGACACATGAAGGGTAATTCTCTCATCTTCCCACCACATATCAGGCACATTGATAACGCAGTGTCCCTTGGGGCGAAGCAACACTAGAAGCCGCTCGAAGATATTACCCATTGCCTCGGTATATTCTTCAAGCGACATAGTACCCAAATCACGGTCATGCTGAGAGTATTGTTCGACTTGATCGTATTGTTCGTTCTTTCGATTACGACGTGATTTATTCTTTCGTTTTCGATTCAAAAGATTTGCATACGGCGGGGAGGTCCATATCAAGCTAACTGTATCATTTTTAATATATTCTGCGACATATAACGCATCATCCTGAATTGCCATTTGGTGATACAAAGCCCGATTTCCAAAGAGGTTAAGATTGCTTGATAGTCTTTCTTCGCAAACCCTCAAGTAGTTTTCCTGCAAATCAAAACCGAGGGCGTTACGGTTGTGATCTTGTGACGCAATTAACGTTGTTCCACTACCCACAAATGGATCTAAAACGAGTTCTCCCTCGTGAGTAAAGAGCTTGATTATTTTGGCTGCCAACGAAACTGGAAAGGTGGCAGGGTGAATGGTTTTATCTCGAATATCTCGGCTTTCGTAACGAAACTGCCAAACACCAATTTGACTCTTAAGCCATTCTTTTGCGGATAAGCAATTAATGTGTGTCGGTTGGCAGGTGCATGTTTTTGTATAATTGATGGGCAATTTACATCTAAAAAGTGGATCACTATTCAAAACTATTGGGGGCAAAGAGTCATGTGTTACCGTGTCGTTCTTTTGCACAATTTATGTCCTTTGGGTCTCGTTTGAGGAAGCCAGCGCTCTAAGTTGGGAAAATCCCACCACTTGCCTGTGGCATTGTGATGCATTAGCCAATAATTGTAGCACTTATGTTCCGAGAGCGCTTGTGCTAAACCATTTATGGCGGGCTATTTATGTGGCGCTCCCCTTCTTGTTTCGCCATTTAATCGATCTTCCTTCGCCACATATAGACACACTTGCGCACCTCTTCACGTCCATGCGCTCCCATTTGTTGGCTGCTATGGTGCATCGTCGTAATTGTTTGGCGCATCATCGTCCCCCTTCGGCAAGGTGCGCCACGACCCACCGCAGCGCCGGATTTGTCTTTGGCTGCCCATCGAGCGCGGCGGCGGCGGCGGCGATATGTTCCCCCCTCATCTCCGGCGCATCGGCGGCGGCGAGGAGCGCCCGCAGCGCCCGCACGGTTGGATCATCGTCCAGCCGCGCCAGTTCAGCCCGCCGCGCCGCTAAGACCTCGTTGAACAGGGTGAGGAATTTCACCGCATCGTCTGCCCGCCCCAGATCAGCGCTGGTTTGTGCCTGCAACGCCCGAACAAAGACCGTCCCAATCAGATCGGGCGTTCCCGTCCGCGCCATGAGTGTCAGGCTTTGTTCAGCAGCCTTCAGGGTCGTCAGGTGGCGGCTGATCTCGCCCTCCGCACGCTCCAAAATCAGCGTTGCCTCGTTACGGCTAGCCACCGTTCGGGATCGTTCGGCAACCTCTCGAAGGATCATCGCTGCCGCTTCCCATGCCCCCTGTAAGATTCGCGCCTGCCCTAAACCGAGGGCGATACGCCCTCCCTGTTCGGCATCGGGGGTTGGTTGTAGGCTGTGAACTTTGCGGGCTTCCTCAAAGGCGCGGGTGGCATCATCCCCTTTTTTGAGGGCAAGGTAAAGCCGCCCCAACGCGCAGAGCGTTTCGATGTGCTTATCTGCCGTATGCCGGGGGTCAAGGTAAACAAGCGCCTCGTGGTGGCGCACCGCCGCCTTTGCCAATTCGCCACGCCGTTCATGCGCCGCTGCAAGGTAGCCCAGAATTCCGACGATCACTGCGCCTTGCTGTTGGGGGCGGGCTTTTTCAAGGTCGAGCGCCTTTTCTAGATGGGCAATGGCGTTGGCAAAGCTGCTGCGCTCTAGGTACAACTCCCCTAAGGCGCGTTCCGCTGCGGCTAATTCAACGGGGTGTGTCTCTCGCCGGAGGTAGTTTAGGGCGCGGTGGTAGGCATCGAGCGCCTCGCTGCCCATCCCCTGCGCCCGATAACCATCGCCAAGCGTTTTGTGGGTGATTCCGGTGCGATCATCCTGCACCGCCTCTAGGACGAGCTTTAAGTGGCTGCGTGCCTTGTCGTGCGCCCCAATCGTCGTATAGACCGCGCCCAACCCGCGATGAATGTCCGCCCGTTCTAAGGGAGATGCCCCCTCAATGCCCACTGCCGTATCATAGGCGTGAATTGCCGCTTGGGATTGCCCCAACTGGATGAACGATTCCGCCTGTACGGTGAGAATTGCCCGCCGTTCGTCGGGGGGAATGCCTTCGATCTGGAGCGCATCAAAGTAGGATTCCACGGCGCTTTGGTGATCGCCCGCAGCGGCGCTGCTCCGTCCGAGGGCGACGGCAAGTGTCCGCCAGCGCTCTGGGTCGTGGCGTAGATCGATTCGTTTCAAAGCGTGGCGGTAGGCGTCGGCAGCGGCGGGGAACTGTCCCAACGTCTCGTGGGCAGCGGCTTTATCGGCATAAACAGCGGCGATCAGGGTGGGGTTGGCATTGGGAGCCTGTTCAACCACCGACAATGCCTCGCTGAAGGTATCAATTGCCTCTGGGAACTGCCGCAAGCGCAAGCGCGTATAGGCAAGGGCGACGACGGCATCGGCATAGGCGCTCAGGTCACGCTCACGGGCGAGATGGGTGAGCGCCTCGGATAAATAAGCGGCTGCCGCCGCTGGATCGCCCGCTTCGGCACTGATCCGCGCTGCCTCACGGAGGATTTCGCCCTGTGCATGAAGGTCTGGTTCATAGGGACGCGCCGCCTCAAGCTGGCGGAGCGCTTCTGCCGTCTCGTCAAGCACCAACGCCGCCTGCGCCAATGTCAGATGGGCGGCGAGCCAGATCAGCGAGTGCGCCGATTTTTCTTCGGGGGAGGCGGCAGCGAGGGGCAGGAGGATTTCGGCGGCATCAGCGGGACGCCCCACCCGTAGGTAGAGTTCGCCCAGATCGCGGCGGGCGGCAAAGGCGACAGCGCTGCGCGGTGCGTTCGTCTCCGCGAGGGTTAGGGCGTGTTCGGCAAGGTCAATGGCGGCGACGGGATCGGCAAGGGGAGCCTCGCTGTGCAAGAACAGCCGAATGGCAAGGCAGGGAATCCCCCACGATTCATGGTGAACAGCCTCCTCAAAACGCTCCACAAAGACTGTGATAAGGGCGTTGAAAGAGGCATCGCTGCCGCCCGCCTTGTTCAGGTCACGCGCCAAGGCGGTCACGTTGAGCAGGGCATAGCCGAGGAGGGAGAGATCGGCGGACGGGCGCGGTTGGAGTATCTCCACCGCCCGCTGGAAGGTTTCTAATGCCTCATGGACGCGCCCGGTCACGCGGAGCAAACGCCCCAACGCCAACGCCGTGATCGCTGTCCCCGTGCGATCCCGTGTGGCGTCCTTGTGGCTGAGGGCGCGGCGGAAATTGGCAATGGCGCGTTCGGCATTTCCGGTACAGCGCTGCGATTCAGCGAGTTCGTGAAGGGCGATTCCAATACGATGATCATCCCGCTTGGGAACACCGCCAAGCGCTGTCGCTTCTGCTTCAAAAGCGAGGGCTGCCGCTTCGTGCGCTTCTTTCAGGCGGGCGACATGCCCCAAGACATGGAACGCCAGGGCATCAGCGGCGGGGTCGGGACGTTCGCCGCTGATCTCACGGACGCGGCGGGCGGCGGACTCAGCATCATCGGGGCGACCATCAAGGAGCGTCAGATGGGCGTGCAAGGCATGGCTGGCACGTTGACGGGCAAAGGCGGGGCGGGGGAGGGTTGCTTCATACCACACCCCCTCTGCGCCAACGCTCAATGCAGCTTCGTGAACTGCCCCCGATGCCGCCAGCGCTCGCCCTTGCGCCCGCGCCACAATCGCTCGCCACTCGGCAGATGCCTCGCTTTGGAGGACGGCATAACCCTTCAGCGCGGTGGGGAGATCGCCCATCAGGTGGGCAAGCGAGGCACGCATCCAGCGCCCGCCAAAACTGGAATCAGGGCGAATGACATTGAGCGCTTCGGTAAGGCGCCCCGCGCCGATCAGCGATTGTGTGAGCGCAAGCCGCGCCTGTGCTTGCCGTTCCGGGTTGATGCCTCGTTCTTCTTCCGCCAGCCACTGCTCACAAAGGCTGATCGCTTCGCCCCACAGACCCTTTGCCCAATAGACGGCGGTGAGTTCGGCGGGGTCGGAATCTATCCCCAAGATAGCAAGGGCGGCGTCCAAACGTCCGGCACGGCGGTAGACCCGCGCCAGAGCAACGCGAGCGATTTCTAAGCCAGCGTCGTCACGCAGTTCGTAGAGGATGCGTGCCGAGGACTCAATGTGTGATGCTGCCCCTGAATCATCCCCGCGTAGGTAAGCAAGCCGCCCTAAGGCAAGGATCGCCTGCGCCGCGCCATACTTCAAGCCCGCCGATTCATGGGCTGCCAGCGCCGCCCGCAGCCCCGCCTCCGCGCCGGCATCGTCGGTAGCGGCATCGGTCAGGGCAACCCCCTTCCGGTAATGCGCTGTCCCTTCCGGCTCACCCTGATCGGCTAAGACCAACGCCGCCCGCAAGCGTTCGGAAGGGTGGGGTGTGTTCGCGAGTGCCATCCAGCCCTCGCCGCGTATGAGGCG
This sequence comes from Anaerolineales bacterium, assembly GCA_015075625.1. NCBI lineage: Bacteria > Bacillati > Chloroflexota > Anaerolineae > Anaerolineales > Anaerolineales bacterium. Next base: position 1,298,259 of record JABTTZ010000001.1, read on the forward strand.
ATCCGCCCAATTGCCAATGACGCGCAGTTGATCGCCCATGCGCTCGATAAAACAGCGTTTTTCAAGGAAGGTGAGCGCCCGCCCTGCGGCAAGAGGCGAGGGAAAACGTCCGCTGATCGCCTCAACGCTGATCCAACGGCGCGGGGTGGCGGATAATGCCCCACAAAGTGCTTGATAATTTTCGGGGAGCGCCTCAAAGGACGCCGCGTAGAGCGCCGCCAAGCGCCCGGCTGGATCAGCAGTGGGTGTTTCGGCAAGGATCGCCGTTAGCGCGGCGGGGGGCAGCCCATCTTCGGTCATCATGGCGGCGAGGAGGCGAATTGCGTTGGGGTGATGTTCGACAAGGGCGCACAGCGGGCGGATGATTGTCTCTGGCTGCCTACTGAGCGCCATCAACCAGCGGACAGCCTCATCTTCGGGGAGTCCGCTGAGGGTGACTCTGATCGGGTTGGGAAGGTGGGGGAGTGCCGCTACACCAGAGCGCCCCACCACCACATAAGGGGCGACAGCGAACAGCCATTCCGCGCCATTGTCCAGCCCCTCGGTCGAATCAACGATCAGGAGAGTGTTTGTCTCCGTCAGGTGTTCCCGAAGGGGGGCGGCTGCCTCATGTGCCTCAGCGATCAAAAGATTCGGGGCATCAAGGGCAACCCCCAAGCGGGTCAGCGCATCGCGCAGATCGTCCAACCACCAGATGCGCTTGAACGAACGCCGGATGCGCGAATCATCGGCAAGCTGGCGGAGGAGCGCCGTTTTGCCCGCCCCTTCCACCAGTGCTAGACGCCCCGCGCCGATTGCGGCAGCTAAGCGATCCATCTCTGCGCCACGCCCGATCAGTTCGGCGGGCGGCGGCGGTGGGAGGAGCATCTCTTGGGCAAGGCGCACATGGGCGGGGCTGAGGCGCGGGTAGCGTTTATCGGGCAAGAGTGGGAGATCGCCATCGCGGGGGGGTTCCGGGGCGGTCATCCGCAGCATTTCGGCGTGGAGCGCGGCGGGATCGTGCTGCGGGTCACGATCAAGCAGGGTGCGGGCATGGGCGAACCATTCGGCACTTAGGCGGTCTGTCAGGTTCGGGGTGAAGGGCGCTGGATTCATCATGCGGCTGCGCTTCGCTACTCCATCAAAATGCCGTCAATTTGGGCGAATGTGCCAATGCCAAAGACGGCTAGGGGCGTTCCCGCCGCATCTGGCAAATCAGGAAACATGAACGTGCTGAATCCACTCTGCCAAATCCCCACCAGAGCGACACGAGAAAGCGGAGTTCCTTGTTCATCAACGAGAATTCCGCACAGCGTGGCGCGTTCGGCGTCGGTGACAATGACGTAGAGATTGGCGGGCGCATCCCTGCCGGAGATGGTAATCGCGTCGGCACGGTAGACGCCCTCTTGAACGCCCGCCGCGATTTGGGCAGTGTCGGCGCGTTTGATCGCCTGAAAGAGATAGCGCGTCCCGTCAGCGCCAAGCAGAATACCCTCGGCAGAGTCAGCGGTGAAGGTGGCGCTGGCGGGTTTGGTGGTCAGTGTGCCGCTGGCAACGCTGCCACGAAACCAGCCGCTCAACGCCCGCCATGTGCCATCCCCCACCCCGCAGACGACGGCGATCCCCCGCGTAGGGGTGATGATCAAGGCGATTTGACCCTCATCCTGCGCCGCGCCCGCCGCCCGAAAGCCGCCACTGTAAATGACGGCTGGCTCAAAAGGAAGGCGGGTAGGGGGGGGCGGGTCGTCCCCCTCACAGGCGGCAAGCAGCCCAATAAGGAGAATAAAAACGAAAAGACGATTGCGCATGAGCGCTAATTATAGCGGGTATGGGGAATCCCGTTTGCGCTTTAGACCTCCTACCCCGCCCCCTAACCTCCTCCTCTCGCAAGGAGAAAGGGGAAAGACGAACGAAGTCTTTTGCCTTCTAAGCCCCGTAGGGGTGGCTGCTTTCAGCCCCCTGCTTTAGTGGTGGGCGCAGCCCTGTGGGCGCTCCGGCGGGGGCGCGGGGCTAAAGCCCACGCGCTAGGGATGATCACCCCGTTGGGGCTTAAATACAAAATGCTTTGCCTTCCAAGCCCTGTAGGGGTGGCTGCTTTCAGCCCCCTGCTTTAGTGGCGGGCGCAACTGCCCCATCGTCTTAAATCAACCACACCCCACTTGGCAAGAGTTGGGTACAATCTGGGATGATCGTTAAAATTAACCCCCTGTTCTACTTAGACTTCAGGAGACAGCCTCCACAATGACATCACTCGTCCTCACCATCACAGAAACGCTGCGCTATCGCGGCAAAATTGGACAATGGAGTTGGGTGCTGCATCGCCTCTCTGGGATTGGCACACTCGTCTTCCTCATCATGCACGTCTTTGATACCTCGTGGGCAACCTTCTACCCCGAACTCTACGCCGAAGCGATTGCCGCTTACAAAACGCCCCTGTTCACCATTGGCGAGTTCGGGTTGGTGGCGTGCGTCGTTTACCACGCGCTAAACGGCTTTCGGATCGTCCTCTTTGATTACCGCCCAAAGTGGTGGCGTCACCAAGCAATGGCGGCAAAAATCGTGTTTGTGGCGACAGGGATCATCCTAGTTCCTGTGTTCTTGCTCATGTTTGGGCATGTGGTCAATTACTACAACACCCGTGTGAGCGTCTTTGATCTGGGAATTCCCGAAGTGATCAAAGCCGTGCAGCCCTTTGCCGTCGGGACAGTGTTCGTTTTGGGCTTGGCGGCGGTGGTCTCGGCTGCGGTCTCGGTGATTCCGGGGATGGGTGGGCTGAAACACACACCGAAAAAGGTCTACAAGGGCAGCCGATCAAGCCGCTTTATGTGGTCGTTCATGCGTATTTCGGGGGTGATCATCATCCCGCTTGTCTTTGGGCATTTGGCGATGATGCATGTGATTCAGGGTGTGTTTGACATCACCAAAACAGGGCATGTGCCGGTAGGGGCGCTGACGGCGAATTTCGTAACCGACCTTCCAGCGGTCAATTTCGTCCGCCTGCGGTGGGATACGATGGTCGCTGGCGTGTTCATTTGGCGCATCTATGATGTGCTGCTGCTGGTGTTGGTCGTCATACACGGGTTCAACGGGGCGCGGTATGTCAATGAAGACTACGTGAAAAACCCCGTCGTGCGGCGGACGATCAGCCTTGCCCTGTTGGGGACGATGATCGCTATGCTGCTGCTTGGGACGTTGGCAATCATCCAGACCGTCCCCGCCAGCACGGATAAATTACTCCACCAGACCTCACAGATCGTTGGAAAATAAAGAAAACATGCTAGGTTCTAAGGAACACCAATGAAACCTCATCAATTTGACGTGCTGATTGTCGGCGCGGGCGGGGCGGGACTCATGGCGGCGCTGTATGCCTCGCGGGGGGCAAAGGTCGCCGTGATCAGCAAGCTGTATCCAACGCGCTCTCACACCGGCGCGGCGCTCGGCGGGATTGGCGCTGCGTTAGGAAATACGGAAGAAGATCACTGGAAATGGCACGCCTTCGACACCGTGAAAGGTGGCGATTACCTTGTCGATCAGGATGCGGCGGAAATCCTAGCGCGGGAAGCCATTGACGCCGTGATCGAATTGGAGCATATGGGCTTGCCTTTTGACCGCACCGAAAACGGGAAAATTTCGCAGCGGCGCTTTGGCGGTCACACAAACAACGATACGGGCAAACCGGTTCGCCGCGCCTGCCACGCCGCAGACCGCACCGGTCACATGATTTTGCAGACGCTTTACCAACAGTGCATCAAGAACAATGTGACCTTTTTCGATGAATACCATGTGATCGACCTGATCATGAGCAATGGGCGGGCGGCGGGAGTCGTCGCCGTGCGCATGTCCGATAGCGAGATTCACCTGTTCCATGGCAAAGCGGTGGTGTTTGCCACAGGCGGGTGGGGCAAGGCATGGGAAGTGACCAGCAACGCTCACAGCCTGACCGGAGATGGTTCGGCAGTCTGCTATCGGCGCGGCATCCCGATGGAGGACATGGAATTTTACCAATTCCACCCCACCGGACTCTACCCCACCGGATTTTTGATCACAGAAGGCGTGCGCGGCGAGGGCGGCATTTTGTTAAATGGGCGCGGCGAACGCTTTATGGAGCGCTACGCCCCGAAGATCAAAGACCTTGCCGGGCGCGATGTCGTCTCCCGTGCCATTTACCTTGAACTGCGCGAGGGGCGGGGCATCAAAGGGAAGCGCTACCTCCATTTGGATATGACGCCCGAAACCGTCCGCCGTTACAAAGCGGAGGCGGGCGAAAAAGCCGATCACTATGACGCCCATTATATTGAGAGCAAACTTGCCGAAACCTGCGATCAGGCGCGGACGTACTGCGGAATCGACCCCCTTCACGAGCCGCTGCCCATCCAGCCCACCGCCCACTATGCGATGGGGGGCATCCCAACGAACAACAACGCCCAAGTGATTATGGACGCCAAAAATACGGTGATCCCGGGTTTGTATGCGGCGGGCGAGTGTGCCTGCGTGAGCGTTCACGGGGCAAACCGCTTGGGGACGAACTCCCTCGTTGACCTTGTGGTGTTTGGTCGGCGTGCCGGACAAGACGCCTTGCTTTATTGCAAGGGAACGGATTTTGCCCCGCTGCCCGCCGACGCCGGAAAAGAAGCGGAAGCAGATGTGAAGCGGTTTTTCACGGCAAAGGGTAAAACACGCCCCGATGTGATCCGCAAGCAGATGCAATCTGCCATGCAAGATTACGTGGGCGTCTTTCGCAACGAGCAAGGGATGCAGACTGCCGTTGACAAGCTGCGCGAGTTGAAGGAAGAGTTCAAGAAAAACCTCTTTGTGGAGGACGCCGGAACAACCTTCAACACCGATGTGTTGGAGGCGTGGGAGTTGGGCTGCCTATTGGATATTTCCGAGGCGACAGCGATTGCGGCGCTCCAACGTAAAGAGAGCCGAGGCGGTCACGCCCGCGAGGATTATCCCAAGCGTGACGATGTGAACTGGTTGAAACACACCTTTGTCTGGGCAGATGGGCGAACGGACTTCAAGCCCGTTGTGATCACCGAATATGAGCCGAAAGAGCGCGTGTACTAAACGTAGGAGACAACGATTATGGAAGTGACATTGCGCATCCGGCGCTATAACCCAGACAAAGACAACAAACCCCATTGGGGGACGTATGTCCTGAAGGACTGCGAGCCGACAAACCGCATCTTGGAACTGCTCCACCGCGTAAAGTGGGAACAAGATGGCACACTGGCGCTGCGGCGCTCATGCGCCCAGGGCATTTGCGGTTCAGATGCCATGCGCATCAATGGGCAGAATCGTCTCGCCTGTAAGGTGTTGATCCAAGAATTTGGCGATAACCCGAAGATTCAGATTGAGCCGATCCTGGGGCTAAAGGTGGTGAAGGATTTGGTCGTTGATATGGAGCCATTCTTCGACCATTACAAAGCGGTTATGCCTTTTTTCGTGAACAACACAACCCCGCCCGTAAACGCCGAGGGGCAGCCTCGCGAACGGCTGCAAACGATTGTGGATCGGGAGCGCTTTGACGACACGACGAAGTGCATTTTGTGCGCCGCCTGTACAACAAGCTGCCCATCCTTCTGGGCTAATGGGGATTATGTCGGACCCGCCGCCATTGTTCAGGCGCACCGCTTCATCTTCGACAGCCGCGACGAAGCAGCCGAACAGCGCTTAGAGGTGCTTTCCGATCCCGATGGGGTGTGGCGCTGCCGGACGATCTACAACTGTACGCCCGCTTGCCCACGCGGGATTGAGGTGACACGCGCCATTGGCGAGGTGAAACAAGCGATCACACGCGGAAAGCGGGACTAACCGCGTTCAGTGTGTCGCTCACTGCGCCCCCTCAGCCGGTTATGGAGAAGGGGCGTATTTTTTTGCCAGATTGGGCTTGCCCCCAGCCTACTTTTTTGGTGTGGCGATGTGAGGCGTGCTGTAAATTAGGCTGGTTCGAGTTCGCGCTCAGCGTGGGCGAGGGCGTCGGCTTGGGTGTTGATGAAAGCGAGGATGTCTGTGCCGATCCCATCGTCCGGGTGAGCGATGAGCGCTGCATCGAGAATGGCAACAGCCACCGCATGGGCGGAATCTGTGCCGAGAATGGCGCTGTAGCCTTCTGTGCCATCAGCAAGCAGCAGACAGACTTCCGTCACCAAGACTTCGCCAATGTGTGGCAGAGTTGTCAGCACGGTGCGGTTGCTGATAATATCCGGCTCGCCCAGACGCGGGATGAGCGCCTCTGCATGAGCAATGACAGCCTCTGGCGGGGCAGCCGCCAAAATACTAAGGCATTCACTGTGATCGAGAGCGTCCATGATCATCGGTGAATCGCTGCGTACTCCCTGTGAATCCTGCGTCATAACACACCCCCAAACTCTACAGTATTTTTCAAGGAGATTGACCCCTTAATGGTTGACAGCCCCACGTATCACGATATAATTACCAATGGGTTAGGCAGTGGTGATCACGGGGTAAACGAACGACGCCCGCCCTTCTTGTAAGAAGGCTGGTTGCAGACCAACCAGTGAGGGTACTACAATAGACAAGACACCCCACGATACCCACTACCTACGATGATAAAGACCTTTGACGAAAGTTGCAATCTACGATTTTGACAAAAGGGGAGCGTGTTCGAGGGACTGCCTTTTCATCCCAACGGGGTGATCTTCCTAGCGCGTGAGCTTCAGCCCCGCCCCACCCGCTGCATCAACTCCTCAAGCATGGCGCTGATCGTCGCCGCATAGCGCGTGACACTCAGGTTTTGGACGGCGTGCGCCCGCCCCGCCGCGCCCATCCGCTGCCGCAGCGCCGGATCGCGCAGAAGGGTGATCACGCGCTCTGCCAATGCCACCCCATCCGCCGGAGGGACAAGGTAGCCCGTCTCCCCATCACGGATGGTTTCGGAGGGTCCGCCCACCTCTGTGCTGACGATGGGACGCCCCATCGCCATAGACTCCACCGCCACCATGAGCAGCGACTCGAAGTGCGAACTACAAACCATGACATCCGCCGCCGCGATCACATCTCGCACATCGGGGTAAAAACCGAGGTAGGTCAGCCGCTGGCGCAGAATGGGATCGTCGTTTGCCCGTTGAAGAATATCCGCCTTATACGCCTCATCTTTCGGCACTTTGAACGACCCTACGTTATCCCCAGAAGCGACAAAATGAGCGTCGGGGACTTCCGCCGCAACGCGCCGCACGACATCCTGAAATACCTCATGCCCTTTCACCGCCTGAAAGCGTGCTGCCATTGCGACCAACGGCGTTTCGGGGCTGATTCCCAACTGCGCCCGAACGCGCCCGCCATCAACCCCCGCCGCGTTTGGAGCGAATGTATCAACATCGACGCCGGGAATATGAACGGCGATGCGCTCTGGAATGATCTTCGGTGGGCTGCCGAGGAGTCGTGACTTCACATTGGCGGTGATTGCCGTCATGCCCGCCACGTGGCGTTCAAAGAATGCTCGCTGCCAGCGGCGCAGCGGAAACCACCACCCCATAATCGTCCAGAGGACAGGGATAGCGAGGGACTCGGCGGCGGGGACAATGAAGGGCAGGGCGTGATAATCGCTGATTACGGCGTCGATGTGCTGCTCTCGGAGGTAATGGCGGAGTTTTTGGGTGATCGGAAAGCGCCCCCAAAGGGCTGGCACAAAGAAGGTACTTGCCCCCCGAAAAGGAATTGCCACCGTCTGAACGCCAAGCGCTGCCGCCTTTTCGGGAAATTTTCCGCGTTGGGGGGTGATCAGGAATTGGCGGTAGGTGTCCCGATCCAGCGCCCCCATCAGATTCAGGAGGAGCGTTTCGCCGCCGCCGATCCCGCTGTAGATCGTGATGTAAAGCAGATTACGCGGGGTAGGGGATAACCTCATAGAGTCGTGCTGTCCTGTAGGTAAAGGTCTGCCCCTTCGCCAAAATCACGGACGAGGAGCGTTCTTGGTGAGCGGAGGCAGACCCACGTAAACCACAGATCGCCCACCGCTCCTCCAATATTAAATGCGCCGATGAGGGCGACGAGGACTCGCGTTACGCCAGCGGTAAGCGGCAAAAGCGTCAACGTCAGCAGGGTGATGCCCACCAGCGGGAGCAGCGCGACGATAAGATAGGCATTGCGCGTCAGGTAGTGATCATCGGCAGCGGCGAAGGCAACGCCTTTTCTTGGGGCAAAGCCATAGCGTACCCGCGCCCCAAAGAGCCGAAAGCCCACCCCATGCAAAAGCTCGTGAACGACCAACATAAGGGCAAAGCCCACCAAAAAGATGCCGACAAGGGGGAGGTTGCTGAACCCCGCAAAGGGGTCTACCGTCCCTGCCGGAAGGTAAAGGGCGTGGCGCAGCAAGACGAATCCGCCGCCTACCATGAGTAGAAACCCGCCAATATTTAGCCAGATCAGGCGGTGGCGGGATTCTAAGTCAAGGCGGCGAATACGAACATAACGAGGGGGAAGTTCGGATAACGCTGCAAAATGAGGGAGGTGTGTCGGTTCAGGTGTAATCATGATGGCGTATGCCCACCCATTATGCCAAAGATAGGCTGATTATGACAAGGAATGGATGGGCTGCCCCTATGACAAACAACGAGATAATCCAGATGGCGTGTGCGGCGCTCAGGCAAAGCGCCTTAACCACTCATTCAGCGCCCGCATTCCATTCACGCCGACACGATGCCCCACCGCTTCTTCCACATAGGTGACTGCTCCCCCCACCGCGATCAATTCATCACGGTTCTTGTGCGCCAGCGTGACGGGAATCGTCTCGTCATGCGTCCCATGCACCATCAGGATGGGAAGATTGGCAAGGGGGGGATAGGGTTTGGGAATTGCGCTGGAGATGAACCCGCCTAAAGCGACGATCCCTGTTGGCGGGTAGGGGGTGACTTCGCCGCGCTCCCGTGCTGTCGCCGCTTGAAAGGCATAGGCATAGGTCATTGCCGCACCCTGACTGAACCCCAACACAAATAAGCGGCGGGGATCAACAGGGTAGTCCCGCGCAAACGCCGCGATAAAGTGGGTGAGATGCGCCACCCCTTCGGCAAAGGAAGCGGGGTGAGCGCGTCCATTCGCTGGATCAAAGGTGTTCCACGCAAAGCCGCCGCCGGCAGGTAGGGGGGCGCGTGGGGCGGCAACCAACCACGACTCAGCGAGCGTCCGCGCAAAGACCCATGTCACATCTTCCGTCCCCTGATAACCATGCACCATGATCAAGGTCGGCGCGGGCGTGTCGCTTTGGGGGGTGCGAACACGGTAGGTCGTCCCGTCAATCTGCGCGTGAATAGGGTTCATCGCTGCCTCTGTCATTTGCCGTTCACCTTCAGGGGGGCAATTTTGTAAGTCACGCGAACTTCACCCTCTTTAAGATCGAAGCGATCCGTTCCTCTGTATTTTAGGGCAAGGTTGCGGATCACCTCAACTGCACCATCCTCGGTTACGTCCTCAACAACGCCGCGTACCTCCGCCCAATGATAGGCATTTTGCGGATCAATGATCAAGATAGTCACTTTTGCCTGCCGCGTCATATTGCGGTCTTTTTGCCGCCCCCGCGCCGTGTTCACAATGATATGTGTGCCGTCGTAATCAAACCAAACGGGCGTCACTTGCGGCGTGCCGTCTGCCATCGTTGTGGCAAGGGCGCAGGTGATCGCCCGCTCGCGGGAGAACAAATCTTTTACAGGCTCTGGGATAGCTACAATGTCAGACATTAGGTACATTCCTCATTTTACTATTCAACACGCCTCATAGAATGTACTCAAGGACGGACATAGTGACCTACTCCGCCAGCTAAAGTCGGCGGCTTCTTGCGAAGCCCCGCGCCATAGCAGCGGCTTCTCAGGCTACGCATGACCCAATGGTCTACGTTAGCACCTGACCGCCTGATCCAGGCGGACTTGGCAAGGCTAAGGCAAGGATATTTATCGCGGCGTTGACATCACGATCCAGTTCAAGCTGACAATGAGGGCAAGAATGCACCCGAACAGACAAGGCTTTCGGCACCAACGCACCGCACCCGCTGCACTGCTGAGAGGTATTCCGAGGATTGACATGAACGAGTGCGCAGCCAGCATCTACCGCTTTGAAGCGCAGCAAGTCATTGAACAGCCCCAGACCAGCATCGTGAGCCGACAGGGAAAGGTGAGTATTGCGCGTCATGAACGCCAAATCAAGGTGTTCGAGGGCAATTAGACCGTAGTGACGAACCAGCCAGTCGGTTATTTTGTGCCAGAAATCCCTGCGGATGTTGGCGATATGTTCGTGCCGTTTGGCAAGGATCATACGGCAGTCGTTGCGGTTTTGTCCGCCCTTTTGGGCGCGTGCCAAACGGCGCTGCGTTCGCCGCAGTTTGTCCAAGTTTGCCCGCAGCCAGCGCGGATTGTCGATTTGTGTGCCATCCGAGAGCGTCAGCAAGCGCAGCAGTCCCCTATCCGCACCCACTTGGGGCAGACCGTTGGGTTCTACCAACAGGGGGTCGGGGACGGCAAACATCAGAAAGACATACCAACCGGTGGCTTTGCGCTTGAGAACCACATGCTTAATTTGCGCTCTATCGGGCAAAAAACGATGCAGTTTGACCTTGATTTCCCCGACATTCTGGACATGCAGCAGGAAGCGGTCATACGGCTCATCGTAGTACAGGCTCACCCCGTCGCCATAGGTGTATTCCACGCTATCCAAGCGATTGGCACCCTTGAAGCGTGGGTAGCCTGGGGTCTCGCCCGCTTTGAGACGACGGAAAAATGCCGCGAACGCCTTATCCAAACGTCGCAGCGTTTGCTGTACGCTCGAGGCATTGGCGACAATGTTAGCCTGTTTGCGCCACTCGCGGAAGTACGCCCACTGGCTCACCGCCGTCTGCCGCTCGCCGTTGACCTCGAAAGCCGTCTTGATCTGGCTCAACGCGGCGTTGTACACCTCGCGGTGTTCTTCCAGCAGGCGGGAGAGCAAGACGCGCTCGCGAGGGCGCACGTACAAGCGGTACGCATAGGTCAGGTTCATCGGCTACGACCTTTTCTGAGCCTCAATATACGCCTTGACCGCCTTTTCGGAAACGTGACCGATTGTGCCGATGGAGTAGCTCCGACTCCACATGCTTGGCAGCCGCGAACGCCGTTCTGGATAGTTCAGCGCATAAACTACGCCCGTACTATGGCGATATTCGACCATAGGTACACTATAGCGCGATATTCGACTTTTACAACGATCAGCCACACAAAGGAGGAGAAGCGGCTTCCTCTGTCGCCTGAAGGCGACAGTCCCCGCCGCGAAATTACCTATGGCACACAACTTGATCTCCTCCGGCACAACGTGGGAGCGCGAGGTAGGTTATTCCCGCGCTGTACGTGTGGGAAACCACATTTGGGTGGCGGGGACAGTGGCGGCGGATGAGGATTCCCAACCGGTTGGGGTGGGCGATGCCTATGCCCAAGCTGCCTATATCTTCAAAAAAATAGAGCGGGCATTGGTAGAGGCAGGGGGAGCGCTCACCGATATAGTTCGGACGCGGCTGTACATCCTCCGCGAAGAAGACGCCGCTGGCGTGATGCGAGCGCATGGCGAAGTGTTTGGGGAGATTCGTCCGGCGTCCACCCTGATCCGCATCGCCGGACTGGTGAACCCTACGTATTTGGTGGAAATTGAAGTGGACGCTTTTCTAGAGGGTTAGCTCACCAATTCCTTGATGATATCGAGGAGTTGGGTGATCCCAATCGGCTTGACGAGGAACATATCAACGCGGTCCCCCACGCGCTCTCGCCAGCGGTCATTCGCCGTAATAACAACGACCCTGATAGCGGCATAGCGCTCATCGGCGCGAAGGTGATCGATCACGCCAACGCCCGTCTCGGCAGGCATTTCAATATCAAGGATGATCAAGGCGGGCATCACCTTGTCCAGCATGGCGATCACGCTGGCAGTACTGGTCGCTTCAACGACGGTATAGCCTTTTTGTTCCAACGCCGCTCTGTAAAGGAACAACAAATCTTGGTTGTCTTCGACGACGATGATTGTTGGACTCATGTCGGTTGCTTTTCTGTTTGTATTCGGTTGCTCTGTATGCAGTATAGCACAGTCTGAGAGTGCAGGTAGGGCGTGGGGTGTCTGGGCAATGTGGGGGTAAAATGGGTCGCGCATCATCTTTTGAAAGGTTTTTTTATGTCAAAATTTGTTTTAGCGCTTGATCAAGGGACAACCAGTTCCCGCGCCATTGTCTTTGACCACGAGGGGCAGGTGCGCGGTGTGGCGCAGAAAGAATTCCCTCAGATTTACCCGAAGCCCGGTTGGGTCGAACATAACCCAATGGACATTTGGGGGACACAAATCGGCGTGGCGGGCGAGGCGCTGGCACGGGCAGGGATCACGGCGGAGTCGATTGCCGCGCTTGGGGTGACGAACCAGCGCGAGACAACCCTTGTCTGGGATCGCCGCACGGGGCAGCCCCTTTATAATGCCATTGTGTGGCAGTGTCGGCGGACGGCGGAAACGTGTGAGGCGCTGAAAGCGGCTGGACTCGCCCCCATGATCCGTGCCAAGACGGGTCTCGTCGTGGACGCTTATTTTTCTGGGACAAAAGCGGCGTGGATTTTGGATCACGTTCCCGATGCCCGTAAACGGGCAGAAGCAGGGGAGTTGTGTTTCGGGACGGTGGACACGTGGCTGATCTACAACCTAACCAATGGGAAGGTTCACGCCACCGACCCTAGCAACGCCAGCCGGACAATGCTTTACAACATTCACAGCGGAACGTGGGACGACGAATTGTTGGCGGCGCTGCGCATCCCCCGCGCCATCTTGCCGGAGGTGCGCCCTTCGAGCGGGTTGTTTGGGGAGACGGACGAGCATTTGTTCAGCGCGGCGATCCCCATCTGTGGTGTGGCGGGCGACCAACAAGCAGCAACCTTTGGACAAGCCTGTTACACCCCCGGCACGGTGAAAAACACCTATGGGACGGGCTGTTTTATGCTGATGAACGTCGGGGAGAAAGCTGTTCCCTCCCCCGGAGGATTGTTGGCGACGGTGGGCTGGCGCTTGGGCGCAGAGCAGCCGACAATCTATGCCTTTGAGGGGAGCGTGTTTATTGCCGGAGCCGCCGTGCAGTGGCTGCGGGACGAGTTGAAACTGATCAACCATGCGGCGGAGAGCGCCGAGATTGCGGCGAGCATCCCCGACACAGGTGGCGTGTACGTTGTTCCGGCGTTCGTCGGCTTGGGCGCACCCTATTGGGATGGCTTTGCGCGGGGGACAATTGTCGGCTTGACGCGGGGCAGTGGACGGGCGAACATTGTGCGGGCAACCCTAGAGGCAATCGCCTATCAAACCCGCGATGTGATTGAGGTGATGACCCGCGATGCCGGACTTTCCCTCGAAACGCTGCGCGTGGATGGCGGCGCGTCACGGAACGATTGGCTGATGCAGTTTCAGGCGGATATAACGGGTGTTCCGGTGGAGCGCCCCGCCGTCACCGAGACGACGGCGCTTGGTGCGGCGTATCTTGCGGGGCTGGCGGTGGGCTATTGGGCATCCCCAATGGAGATTGCCACGAATTGGCGAATGGATCGCCGCTTTGAGCCAGCAATCAGCGCGGAGACGCGAGATCGGCTCTATGCTGGTTGGCAGCGGGCGGTAGAACGTTCGCGGGGGTGGGAGCAAAGCGAGTAGCTTATTGCAGTACCCTCACTGGTTGGACTGCAACCAGCCTTCTTACAAGAAGGACAGGCGTCGTTCGTTTCCCTTGATCGCCACCGCCTGCCCATCACCAAGTATATCGTGATAAGCGGGGCTGTCAACCACTGAGGGTCAATCTCGTTGAAAAATGCTGTAGAACGAAACGGGGTATTGTGCGCGTTTTACTCTTATTGGACAATGGCGCGTCGCCGCTTGCCCGCACCGATTGTGATGTTCTTTTAGCACACTTGGATCGGACGCGGATTCAGCCTATTGTGGCGAGTTTACGCGGCAGTGTTGGCGATATCCACTTGAAGGGGCGCTTTCGCTTTGACCCGCGCCTGATCTTTCGTCTCCAACGGCTGATCCGCCGCGAAAAGATCGAACTCGTTCACGTTTTGGAACAAGCGGCGCTGCCCATTGCCGGACGTGCGCGGGCGGCAGGCGTCCCCCTGATTGGGACGATCTACCGCTATGAAGGAGGGACAACCCCCCGCAGTTACTTATTGAGCAGCCTGCGCTATCGGGTGCTGCTGCAAGGCGTCGATCAGATCACCGTCCCCTTTGAAAATGTCCGGCGGGCACTCCTGTTGCTCTACCGTCATCCACACCCGATCACGGTGATCAGTCCGGGCTTGCTGGCGCCCGCCAAAGACGAGGCATCGTCCAATCGGGAGGCGCTTGGGCTGCCGGAGGGAGCGCTCATCGTTATGGTGCTGCCTCCAGAGTTTCCGACCAGTCAGCTTTTGCTGGATCGCGCTGAGCTTGCCCTTGAACTGCTCAAATATTTGATCCGAAAAGTTCCCGATGTCCATCTGGCGGTGGTCGGCAGCGGGAACTTTACATCAGCAATGCAGCGGGCGGCGATGAACTACCGTCCGGGCTTGCCGGTGGTGTGGTGCGGCGAACGCAGCGAAGCGGAGCAGTGGGCGATCCTAGAGCAGGCAGCCGTATACGTTGATGTCGCCTCGGCGGGCGAGGTGTCCCCAGGGTTGATTCGGGCAGCGCTGGCGGGCAAACCAATTGTTGCCCCAAATATCGTGAGCGTTCATGAGGTGATTGAGACGAACGTCTGCGGTATCCTTGTGGAGGCGCAGAATGCGGCGGAGTTCGCCGCGCAGATCGCCCGTCTGATGCAATACGAAGGGCTGGCGGGGCGTTTGGGACGGGTGGCACAAAAGCGGGCGGAGGAGCGCTTTTCCGTCGCTGCCCAAATTCAGGCGCTGACTGTCTTTTACGAACAAACCGTCTATGAGGGACGCTGATGAATCTTCTAAAAGGACTCTGGAAACGGCTGATCACCCGTGAGAACCTCTATGCGCTGTTTCTGTGCGTCGTGCTGATTTTGCTGATCATCGTCACAGCGGAGAGCGCCCCCCAATGGATTTACCAAAATTTCTAGGCAGAGGGCGCACATCTAAGCGCCCCAATGCCGCACCGAATTCAACCCGTCGATGACCCTTCTCACCATTCTGATCTTTGCCCTCGGCGCGTTGGTTGTGCGGGCGATTCCCGTCCGTTGGCGAGGGTGGGCGCTGCTGATGGGCAGCCTGATGGCGATCTATTGGTTGCAGCCAGAACGCGCCCCACTGCGCCCGTTGGGATTCATTCTCCCTACGCTCGTTCTTGCGGCGGCGTTCCTCGCTTGGCTGCTGACTCGTCCAGACCTAAGCGCACCCTTAAGCAGGGATGATGCCCTTACAGGTATGATTCTCGGTGGGTGGGTGATCCTCATGGCAGCCGTTGGCGAGGGGCTGCGCCTTGCCGCCCCCGCCCCGCCCATCCTTCAGGTGATCCTCGGACTGGGAGGCGTGGGGCTGCTTGCCATGTGCCTTGTGCGGGGGGCGGTGGCGGTCAACCGCAATGTCTTGCTCTGGCTGTTTATCGGAGGGATTGTCGCCGTCTTTGTCGTTCTAAAAAGCGATCCCTTAGCGACGCTTTTGGCGGCATCGCTGCGGGCAGCGGGGGAACGCCCGCTGACATTGGCGGGGGTGGGCGATTTGGGCTGGATCGGCTTTTCGTATGTCGCCTTTCGGCTCATCCACACGCTGCGAGACCGCCAAATGGGGAAACTTCCGGCGCTCAGCTTGCGGGAATACCTCACCTACCTGATCTTTTTTCCGGCGTACACGGCGGGTCCGATAGACCGCGCCGAACGCTTCGCAAAGGACTATCGGGCGCTGCCGCCGTTGGATGCGCCGCGTTTTATCGAGGGCGTAGGGCGGATTGTTGTTGGGCTGCTGAAAAAGTTTGTGATCGCCGACAGCCTCGCCGTGATCGCGCTCAACGCAACGTTAGCAGAGCAGGCGCAGCGTCCCCTTCACCTGTGGCTGATCGTCTATGCCTATGCGTTCCGCTTGTTTTTCGATTTCAGCGGCTATTCGGATATTGCCATTGGGATCGCCCGCTTATATGGCGTGGCGCTGCCGGAAAATTTCACCCAACCCTACCTAAAGAGCAACATCACCCAGTTTTGGCAGAGTTGGCACGCCACACTCAGCACATGGGCGCGGTTTTATGTCTTTATGCCTGTCTCGCGCTTTATGCTGACGCGCAAACGAAAACCCGCCCCAGAGGTCGTCGTCCTCACTGCCCACCTGACGACGATGATTGTCATTGGGCTTTGGCATGGAATTACGGTGAATTTCTTCCTGTGGGGGGTCTGGCATGGTGTGGCGCTGTTCATCCACAAACTCTACAGTGACCGCACACGGGGGTTTTATCAGCGCTTGGCAGACCGTCCACTTCGGCGGCGGTTGGTTTACGCGGCGGGCGTGCTGCTGACCTTCCATGTCGTGGCGCTAGGGTGGGTGTGGTTTGCGCTCCCACAGGCTGCGCACAGCCTGCAAACGTTAGGGCGCTTGGTGGGAATCGGCTGGTGAGTCGGATCGCTCACCTTGACGGGTGGCAATCAGCACATGGGCGGTGCTGCGGCGGAAGGGAACATCCGCACGGCTGAGGGTGAACCCGGCAGCGGCAAAGCGTTCGGGAATTCCGGCGGGAAACGGCGCCCGCTGTCCCGTGACGCGGTAGGCAAGTTCCAACCCTTCGCGTGCCAAGCCCCCACGTGTGAGCGAGGCATTGGGGACGATCACAAAGCGTCCGCCGGGGATGAGGACACGCGCCGCCTCTCGCAACGTCTCCGCGTCGAGGATGAAGGGGGCGGGAAAGGTGCAAACGAGGGCAGCAAACGCCCCCTGGGCGAAGGGCAAAACCTGCGCCCGCCCCTCGACAAGCCTGAGTGGGAGGTTTTGGGCAAGCAGCTTACGGCGGGCGAGACGCCCCATCGCACGGCTGAGATCAAGCCCAGTGGGCGTGTATCCCGCCGCCCGCAGCGCCAGTTGGAGATGTCCCGTCCCGTGCGCCAGTTCGAGGATAGGCGCTCCCGCCGGCGCGTTGAGATGGGGAATGGCGGCATTCACCCATGAGCGCCACTCACCAAAGCTGACGAGGGCGCTTACCGCGTCGTAGGTGAAGGCAAATTCATTGTAGAGCAGGCGAAAGCCAAAGCCCACCAGCCGCCGCCACGCGCTGACGATCACCGTGATTAGCGCCGCCCCATAAGGGCATAGAGCAGCCAGCCTGCCACTTGCGCCATCCCAAACCAAAAATGAAGGCGGGCGGTGCGTCCTTGCGCCTGATGAAGTTGCGCCGGTTTGTTCGTGCGGGTTGTCAGGCGGACAAGCCACAGCGCCTCAGGGAGGGTGGCAAAGGCGATCAGTGCCGGAAGTGGCGACAGTCCGGCGACGGTGAGCGCCCCTAATGCCACATAGCCCCCCAAGATGAGGACGGTGAATTCCATCCGCGCCCCGCGCAGCCCAAAACGGACGGCGAGCGTGCGCTTGTTGGCAGCACGATCCACGTCGAGATCGCGCATGTTGTTGGCGTGGAGGATCGCCGTGACGGTGAAGGCGATAGGCACGCCACTGAGGAAGGCTGCCCAACTGAGCGTCCCCGTGATGGCGAGGTACGTGCCAAGCGTCATAAGCGGACCAAAGCAGAAAAAGACGGCAATTTCTCCCAAGCCGAGGTAGGAAAGGGGGATGGGTCCGGCGGTGTAGGCAACGACGATCACGACACCGATAACCCCAATCAGCAAAAGTTGGGGCGCTCCCGTAAAGGACAGAAACAGACCGATGAGGACTGCCCCAACAAGGGAAACAATCGCCCCCAAGCGCACTTGTGCGGCTGTGAGCAGCCCCCGCGAGAGCGCCATGCCCATGCCATCAACCTTTTCGGCGTCTGTCCCCCGCTGGTAATCGACATACTCGTTGATGTAGTTGGAGGCGATCTGCAAGAGCAGGGCGGCGATCAGGGCAAGGGCAAAGCGGTCCCCGACAAAGACCCCATCAAGGAACGCCGCCGCACCGCCGAGAAACAGCGGCACATAGGTGGCGGGCAAGCTGCGCGGACGCGCCGCCTGATACCAGGGGCGCAAGGGCTTAGGAAGGAAGGTCATCAGGGTGCGCCCGCCGCTCCGTGCCTCATGCCGCCGCCGCGCCCGTGAAGGGGGGCGGGGGCTGGAATCGGTGGGGGAAGGCGCCACAGGGGAATCGGTGGTGTCTATCATAATAATACTTTAGGCGGACGCTTCTGCTTCGCGGTAGGGTAAAACCATACCAAACATACTGCCCTGCCCCTTTGCCTCCGAGGTTTCGCTGTGAACGTAAACATAGCCGCCGTGACGCTCGGCGACTGATTTTACAATAGATAAACCCAACCCTGTACCCTTCGCTTTCCCTTCGCTTCCCCGTGCGCGGTAAAACCGCTCAAACAGCTGATTCAGCGATTCGCGGGGAATGCCTGGTCCGTTATCGGCAACTTCTAGGGCAAGCTCTGGGGATTTGCCCGGCACGCTGATCTGAGCAGCGCGGACAGTGATCAAACTACCCTCTTGGGTATATTTGTGAGCATTGCTAATCAGGTTCGTCAGGGCTCGTGTCAGCCACTTTTCATCACCCCAATAGGTGGGAATATCGGGGTAGATTTCGACGTTGAGCGTTTGTGCCTTTTGCGCCAAGAGCGGACGAACGTCGATCATACAGCGCTCGATCATGGACATCACATCGACCCAGGTAGGGGTTATCCCTACCCCGCTGTCAATTTTTTCCAGATCAAGCATATCATCGATCAGTTCTTGGATACGCCCGACGCCGCGCAGCCCAAGCGCCATCATCTCGCGCTCTTTGCGGTATTCATCGGGAAGTGCTTTATGCACCATTTGGAGGGCGCTGAGCGTCACCGCCAACGGGTTACGGATTTCGTGGGCAGCCGTTTGGACAAAGGTTGCCCGCTGCTGTTCGGCACGTTTTAGGTGAGTTACGTCCTGAAAGGCGATCACCCAGCCATCGCTAGGGAAGGGCGTAATTGTATCTACTTGGGGCGGTGTGAGGACGGGCGAGGCAAAGCCCATATAGTAACGCCCATCATCAAAGGGAAGTTCAATGACCGTCCCGCCGCGTTCGCGGTGGAGCGCCGTCTCTAACATTTCGCGGGCGGGGGGAAAAAAAGGCGCATCGCGGAGAGGTTTTCCCAACATGGACTCGGCGGGGAGGTTGAAAAATGTTTCCGCCGCGTTGTTGACAAGGTTGATAATGCCGTTGTCGTCGGTGGCGATAATGGCATCGGCAGTGGCGTTGAGAACAGCCTCTAGGCGGCTGCGCTGGACGCGCACCGTGTCGTAAAGGCGGGCGTTATCAATGGCAAGCCCAACCTGATCGGCAATGACGCGGAGGGTGCGAATCTCGCTAGGGGTGAAGGGGTGCGGTTCATGGCTCATCACGCTTAGAATCCCGATCACCTCGCCACGCGCCCGCATGGGGATAAGAGCCATCGCTTGGACGTTCTCTTGCGACCACGCCCGCACCGCTAAACGGGAATCAGCGGTTGGGTCGCCAAGAATGACCGGTTCGCCCGTCCGAATCACCTCCCCGGAAATCCCCTCGCCAGCTTTCAGGCGCATCGGCGTTGAGGTGAAATCGAGCTTTAGCCCGCGCTGCGCTTGCATGACGAGTTCGCCCGTCGCCCGATCAATGAGGGTGATCGCACTAGCCTCTAGGGGGACAACAGTCAGCGCGGCGTCCAGCGCCGCACCGAGGGTTTCCCGCAGATCGGGGGAGTTCGCCGCCGCCGTGATTACATTGCGAATGGCGTCTAGCTGCCCGGTTTGGCGCTTGACCTCTTGGACAAGCGCTGCCTCGCGCTCATGGGTCTCCCGTTTTTTATCGGTAACTGGGGTCATCGTTAGCCGTCCGCAACCTGTAAAAAAGTTATACAGAAATCGTAAACAGTGTAGCACAAATTAGCGGCGAGGGGGTGGAAAGAGAAGGGCAGCAGGGGCGCACACGGCACGCCCCAAGACGACGTGAGAAGGCTAAAAGGGAACGGTGTTTAATCAAGGGCGGCGTTTGGGTCGCCCCCTGAGGCAAAAAAGACGCCTTCAATAAACCCTTTTGCTTTTTCGGTGTGGGGATAGCGGGCAAGGTAGTCCCAATAGGCGGCGCTGTGGTTAGGATATTTGCGGTGACATAGTTCATGGGCGATCACATAATCAACCACGTAATCAGGGTAATTTTTGATCCGGCTGCTGAGTCGAATATCGCCATCGCTCGGACCACCGTTCGTACAGCTACCGAGGCGGTGCGCCATGTTATCGACCCAACGGATGGAACGCCAGGCTAATTCCCCACCAAAGTAGAGCGCGTTGATCTCGTTAGCGCGGCGGCTGAGCGTTTCATCGGTGTAGTTATCGACACGGCGGCGCTTACGGGTGATCTTTGTTTGGATGCGTTCGATGATCAAATCAATATCTTTTTTGACAAGGTGCGGCGGCACACGCAGTTTGACAACGCCTTCATGGAGCTTCCAGCGGGCAGTCTTTTTCAGCCGTCCATCAGGGCTGACCTGAATGGTGATTTGCTCGCCCGATACATCAATCACGGTTTCAAAGGTGGGCATAACGTGTGTTCCTAATTGATGGTCTTGATTATAGTGAAAATAGGGAGACGCGCCTTCGGGCAGGTTGAGCATCCTTGCGCTATAGTTAAGCATCTTTTGCGGATTTATTGGTCTAGGGGAGGGGGTTGTTATGGCGGTCAAAGATGGGTACGGCAAAAAACACCCGCTGTTGGTCTACCGAATGGTTTCTAACCGCTACCGTCCGGCAGCGCTATTACTTTTGGTGATGGGCATTATGGCACAACTGCCGCGCTTTGTCCCCGATGTCTTTGGGCGTGGGGCGTTCATCAGCGGGGATACTGTTTCAACAGTGGGGCTTGTGGCGGTGGTCATTGGCTGTGCGCTGCTTGCCGCCTCGATCATGGAAAAGCGCCGCGCCTATGTGCAGTGCCAACCGGATTACATTTTGATCAACGCCGCCAATGCCCGTGTTGCCGTTGCCTATGGACGCATCAACACGACGAAACCGGTGAAGGTTTCCGAGGTGTTCGCTCCCAAAGAGATCAAAGGGCGGGATCGGACGTTTATCAAACCCCTGTCAGGCGAGCTTGCCTTAGAGATGATCGTCAGCGAGTTTCCGCTGCCGGAAAAGACGATTTACCGCCGCCTGAATCGGTTTCTGCTCTCCCCCCGTGATCAAGGGTTTGTGTTTATTGTTCCCCGCCCCCGCGATTTGAATCTTGAGATCAATACGGCGATGGATTCGCTGCGCCAAAGCCAACGTGATGAAGAAACCAGTTACGTGAATCCGTTAGATCGCAGCTATAAGCGCTAATCTATCGACTGTGAGAGAACCCACTATGCGCACCACACACACGCTTATTCCCCGTGCCTTATTGCTTGTTGGGCTGGTTGTGATCCTGATCGGGGTGTTTGTGCTGGGCGTCCCCCGTGCTGCCTCACAGGGTATCCCTCAGCGCCTCGGTGAATTTCAGGTGGAGTGGTATTGCAATGCACGCGGGTTGGGCGTCACCATCCTGAACAATCAAGCTGATTGGGCATGTACGCACCCCAACGGACAGACGGCATTTCTGCTCACACAGGTCGATTTTGACGCAATCTGTCAGGCAACCTACCGTGATCCCCGTGCCTATGCCCTGCGCGATCAGGGAAAGCCGCAGCCCGCCTATAACTGGTCGTGCTATGTGAATATCATCCCGCCGACGCCAACGCCAACGCCCATCCCAACACGGTTAGGGACGTTTCAGGTGGAATGGTATTGCAACGAACGCGGAAACGGCGTCATGCTGACGAATAACAACCGCGACTGGGCGTGTACGAATCCGCAAAATGGGCAAATCACCTTTGTATTGGGGCAGAACGATTTCAACGCCATCTGCCAACGGACATACAGCAACCCGCAGGCGTTTGCCCTGAAGGATCAGCAGCAGGCAACAGAGGCGTACAACTGGTCATGCTATATGCCTGCCCCGCCGCCTGTGCCCGGGATTGTTCGGGTGGGGGAGGCACGCCCCGATGTGTTTTGCACCCCACAGGGTTATTGGACGGGCTTTGTCAACGGGCAAGAGTGGGCGTGCCTGTTCCCGGGTACAACGAACACCGCCGTTTACATCCGTCAGAATGAATTTACCGCCCTCTGCCGGACACAGTTCAACGATCCGCGTGCCTTCGCCACGCGGGAAGCGTTTGATCGCGTCTTGGGGGGCTACCGGTGGGGCTGTTATGTGAATAACGCCGGGCTGTTCCCAACGGCAACGCCCTTCTTGCTCCCTTCGCCCACGCCCATCCCCCGCCTAACGCGCCTCGGTGAATTTCAGGTGGAGTGGTACTGCAACAATCAGGGCTATGGCGTCCGCTTGGCAAATGGGGATCGAGACTGGGTATGCACAAACAACCAGACTGGGCAAGTTGCGTTCACCCTCAGCCAGCTTGATTTCAGCCGGATTTGTCAGGTGACCTACAAAGACCCCTATGCACTGGCGATTCAAGATCAGCAAAAATCGACGGCAGCCTATAACTGGTCGTGCTATACCTACCGTTGATTGTGACGGAGCGCGGACGCGCTGAACCCTATCCCCCCCTACCCCTTTCCGTCTACGGGGAGAAAGCGGGGGCGCGGGGCTAAAGCCCACGCGCTAGGGATGATCACCCCGCTGGGGCTTAAATACAAAACACTTTGCCTTCTAAGCCTCATAGGGGTGGCTGCTTTCCGCCCGCTGCTTTAGCGGCGGGCGACCACACGGGGTCGCCTCTACGGAGAGGCGATGCGGGGGGATACTTTCGCTATCTTCCTGACGAACGACTCGTTCTCGGACAAGCCCTTAAATCTTCGGCTTGCTGGTGTCGATGTTCTGCTCGGCTTGCTTGACCGCCTCTGTATAGGGAACTTGCTGAACCTCACCATCTTCGCCGCGCACATAGACATACAAATCATCTAGGGTTTTAAGCCGATCCAAAAACAGGATTCCATCAAGGTGATCCATCTCGTGCTGAATGGCGCGGGCATCCCACCCCTCAAAAGGCTGCTCGTGTTGAGCGCCTTCTTCGTCCGTATAGCGAAGGGTCAGGCGCAGGTGACGATCTGTATATCCCACCAGCCCTGGGATGCTCAGGCAGGCATCGCTGTCGTTCTCCATTTCACTGCTTTTAGCGACAATTTCGGGATTGATGAAAACCGTCGGGGGCATCATTTCTTCATCCGGTTGGTTGGGATGATAGGTGAGCCGGACGCCGAAAACGCGCTTCAGAACGCCAATTTGTACCGCCGCCAAGCCAACCGCCGGGTTCGCCAAAATGGTCGCCTTAATATCAGCGATCAACCCCTTCAATTCGCGATCATTTTTCTTGACAGGCTCAGAGCGTGTGCGGAGCATTTTCTCCGCTTTGCTGAGAGTTAAAATTTTCCGAACAGGCACAGCGATCAGTCCTTTTCCCCAATATCCTCAAATAGCCCCATGAGGTTTATCCCAGTGGGGTTAGTGTTTCTCCGTTGGCGAGGTGTCCGTTGAAGTATCCTCTTTAGGAACACCCGTCCCCGTCAGGCGGTTTTTCAGCCCAATCAGGCTGCGCATCACTTTTTGGCGAAGGTTCAGTTCGGCAATGTTGTCCAGCGCCACCTCATAGGTTGCCGCCGCCTGCATCAGCTTCCCGCCCTTCATCTGGATTTCAGCAATGGCGAGGAGCGTTTGCCCATAGCGTTCGGTGTCCTTCAGATCGCGGAAGGTATCCGCTGCCTCGCGGTAGTAGGTGAGCGCTTGCTCACTGTTCCCCTGCGCCAAATAAACGCCGCCGAGATTGCCCAACACCTGTGCTTCGCGGCTCTGATCGGCAATCTCTACGAATACCTTTCGCGCCTCGTTCATGGCGTTCACGGCGCTTTCATAATTGCCCAGTGTGCGGTCAATCAGACCGAGATTCACCTGCATCTCAGCGGCGAGATCGGCTTTTCCTTCCGCTTCATAAGCGCTTTTCGCCTGTTTAAAAAGGTCGGCAGCGGCTTCATAATCGCGCTGCATGAACATCTCTACGCCTTGTTTTTGCAAATCGGCTGCGCTGGTCATAGGGTACTGTTGTTCCTCTAAATGATGATTTCGTGTAGTGAGAGAGACGAGATCGCCGTCCGCTTCGCCTGCCCCTTAGAGCGTAATATCGAGAATCGACTCGGCAATTGTCCGCAAGGCGCTGTTATCCAGCTTGCTCAGCCGAAGGGCGATCTCCAAATAGGGCTGATTCTTCCTTTGCGAAACAAACGTCCGTAGTTCCTCTGGTAAGTCCTGAAAGCGATCATACTGCTCTTGCATCCGCAGCCACGCCCCAACCCGCCCGCTGCCTTCCAGAAAATCGCTCACGGAGCGTTTAACGCCGTTGGCAAGGCTGGTCAGTTCGGGAAAGGGAATTGACGCCGCCCCTGTCTCGTAATAGGCGATATGGTCGGGGCTGACGCCGGAGAGGACGGCGAGTTCGGCGTGGCTCAGCCGTGCCTCTTGCCGTGCCAATTGCAGCCGCGCCCCAATGACGCGATCCCGAATGGTGCTGTAATCCTCCATCGGGACGGGGGGTTTTTGTCCGGCGGTGCTGCTGATCTCGTTATTCCAAAAATGGCTGACCGGAATATCGAATACATAGGCAATCACCTCCAACTGGGGAAGGCTGGGTGACAACTCGCCAAACTCCCACGCGCTGACCGTCCCTTCGGCAACCTTCAGCGTTTCCGCCATTTCCGCCACCGTTTTCCCCCCTGCTATGCGTGCATCACGCAGCAGCACGCCGAGGATGCGGGCGCGGACGAGGTGCAGTTCCGCATAGTTGCGGTCTTCCGGCGCAATCAACCCCAGTTTTTCGGCACGTTTTTGCTTCAGTTTGGCGCTGACATCGGAAAAATCGCCCATGATTCACGATCCCCTTTGACGGTGCGGAAATTGATGGGCATTATACCATCATCAGAGCAAAGTCATGACACTCCGTGCAATGAGTTGATAACTTTCGCGGCTGTAGCCACCGCCAAGCGTCATCACACAGGGGATGTTCGCTGCCCGCAGCGTTTGGAACACATACTGATCACGGGCGACGACCTCATCATCGTCAAGCCGCATCCGTCCCAGTAAGTCCCGTTCGTAAACATCCGTCCCGGCAATGTACAGTGCCAAGCCCACATCCCCCGCCGCCGCAATCGCCTTCGGCAGCGCCGCTTTCAAGGTGCGCAGATAGTCCCGCCCTTCACAGCCGGAGAGCAGCGGAATATCCCAATCAATGCGGGCGCGGGCGCTGCTATCACGCGGGTAAATATCCATATTATACATATCGAAGATGTAGATCGATGGATTGTTGGCAAAAATCCGTTCATGCCCATTTCCCTGATGGGCATCCAGATCGATGATCAAGACTTTTTTCTCCGGCGGCAAGAGTCCGCTGTGGCGGGCGTGGTGAATGGCGATCCCAATATCCGAGAAAATGGTGAAGCCTTCGCCATTATCACGGTGACAGTGATGGTAGCCGCCAGAGAGGTTCACCGCGATTCCGGCTTGAAAAGCTAGGTCTGTCGCCAACATCGTCCCCGCCACCCCCCATAACATGGGGCGCAGTACGCGCAAATAGAGCAGCGGCTGCGGCAGGCGGGCGAGGATAGGCATTTCGACAATGCGGGCGATCTGCCGCGAGGAACGCAGTGAGCGAAGGTAGTCGGCGCTGTGGACGGTGAGCAAATCGGCGCGATTCGCCGGAGCAAGGGGGCGGCGCGTCCGCCGGAGGAGGGATTCCCCGCAGGCAGCCCGCATCAGCGCATAGGCGCGGCTATATTTTCGCGTGTCAAAGGGGTGCATCTTCTCGATGCCATAAAAATGAATGTCGTAAGCGGGGGTGTAAATAATCTGTGGATCGTAAGGCATGGTATCAGCTTATTAGCTAAAAAATGAGGCGCACAGGTGGATGCGCCTCGAAAACGAGTTAGACAGGGGCGTACCCACCTTTACGCCCCACCATGAGATTCCCCGCTATTCCCCGTAGATGCTGAAGGACTGCGGGTTGGAGATGCCCTGTCCGGGGGGGAGATTTGGATTCACCACCGTGATCGTCACCGACCCCGGATTGGCGATCCGCTCTGCCGAGACGCTGGCTTGCAGCGTGGTGCTGTTGATCCACGTCGTCGGCAGCCCTGCCCCATCCCACAGCACGGTGGCGCCGGGGATGAAGTTTGCCCCGGTAACGGTCATGGTGAAATCACCATCGCCAGCAGTGGCATCACTTGGCGAAAGCCCCGAAAGCGTTGGCGGCGGCGGCGGCACGGGGTTGATGGTGAAGTTCACCGCATTGGAAAGCCCACCCCCCGGACCCGGATTGAACACCCGCACCGATGCCGCCCCTGCATTGGCGATGTCGGCGGCGGAAATGTATGCCTCCAACTGCCCGCTGTTGATGAAGGTTGTCCCTCGTCCGCTGCCGTTCCAGTTGACGACAGCCCCCAGAACAAAGTTTGAGCCATTAACAACCAGCGTGAAGCCCGGATCGCCCGCTGTGGCGCTGCTTGGCGAAATGCCAGAGAGCGCGGGGACAGGGTTCGGCGGCGGGTTGATGGTGAAGGTTGCTCCGCCAGAAATGCCGCCACCGGGTCCGGGGTTAAAGACGGTCACTGTCGCGCTGCCAGCGGACGCCACATCGCTGGCGGGGATAGACGCCGTAAGCTGCGTCGAACTGTTATAGGTTGTCCCCCGTGCGCTGCCATTCCAGCGTACCACTGAGCCCGGGATGAAGTTTGAGCCGCTCACCGTCAGGGTGAAGCCGCTTGCTCCGGCGGTGGCGCTGTTCGGGGAGATGGTCGAAAGGTTCGGCACCGGGTTCGGGGCGGGATCAATCGTGAACAGTGCCGGATTCGATGTGCCGCCGCCCGGTGCGGACGTAAAGACCGTCACCGTAGCGTTCCCCGCCGCCGCTATATCGGCTGCCGAGATTGAAGCCGTCAACTCTGTGTCACTGACGTAGGTTGTCCCCCGATTCGATCCATTCCAACGCACTACCGAGCCGGGGATGAAATCCGTTCCGTAGACGGTCAGCGTGAAGCCGCCCGTCCCGGCTGTGGCATTCGTCGGAGTAATGCTGGAAAGTGTCGGGACAGGGTTCGGCGGACCATCGATGGTGAAGGTGACGCCGTTCGAGATGCCGCCGCCCGGTGCCGGGTTGAACACGGTCACTGTCGCCGTGCCTACAGACGCCACATCGCCGCCCAAAATCGTCGCGCTAAGCTGACCGCTGTTGATGAAGGTTGTTGTGCGGTCTGAGCCGTTCCAACGCACCACCGAACCGGCGACGAAATTCGATCCGTAAACGGTCAGGTCAAAGCCATTTGACCCTGCGTCTGTGTTTGCTGGCGAAAGGCTGGAGATGGATGGCACAGGGTTGCCGGCTGGCGTATTCGTCAGCGAGAAGAACCCGCTGATTGTGCCTACCGAGGCGATCACACTGTACGATCCCGCCGTCCCATTCGCCGTAAAGAGTGAACTTTGGGCAATGCCGTTGATGTTCGTCACCACCGTCTGGCTGGCTGTCCCCGTTGTGTTAAAGACGCCGCTTGCCCCGCCCGTAGGCGCAGAAAAGACAACGGCAATCCCCGAAAGGGGCGATCCGCTGGCATTTGCCACGCGGACGGTCAACGCGCCGGCAAACGTGCTGTTCACCGTCGTGCTTTGCCCGCTTCCGCCAGTGGGGGTGACGGACGCGACGGCATTGCTGCTCATGTTCGTCAGGGTGAAGCTCGTCTGAGCGCCGCTAAGTGCATCCTGTGCCGTAGCGGTGAATGTGCCGGGCGTATCATTAGCGATGAGCAGTGGCGAGGTGGCAACGCCATCCGCCCCGCTGAGGACGGTTGCCGTATTGCCCGCCCCCACCAGACCCATCCCGCCGCCCCGTGTAAAGACGCCCGTCCCGCCTAAGGGCAGGAAGGCGGTGCTGGCAAAGGTGGCGCTTGCCCCACTGTTTGGCGTGCTAAAGGTGACCGAAACCCCGCTGACGGGGTTGCCCGCCGCGTTCACCACGCGCACCCGCAAGGGTTGCGTATAGCCCTCGCCAATAACAGCCGTTTGCCCGCTGCCGCTGAGCGCGAGGACACCCTCAACCACCGTCGAATTGGCGGCGAGATCAGGCGTTGGGGCAGGGGTTGCCGTCGCCGGAATCCCCTCAAACTCGATCAGGTTTTTGTCGGCTGCCTCAATGACGAGGTTGATCAGCGCGTTCAAGCCCGATTCTGTCTGATATTCGGTTGTGGTTGGTTCGGAAACCGGGCGCGAATTTTCGTCCAACTCCACCCGCGCCTGCTGACCGGGACCAACCACCGTTGTGACGCCGTTCACGGTCACTTTCGCCTCACCCTCAAAGGTGGTGATGCGCATTTCGGACGGCGCGTTATCTGGTTTTTCCTTGCCATCGGAGTCGGCTAGTTCTCCGAGGGTTTCCGGCTCGCCAGGGGATTCTAAGAGGATCGTGGAGCCAACGCTGAGTTCAACCTCGTTCACCAGAAGGTTGATCTTCTGCCCGCCCTTGGGGGTTTGGATCAACACGCCGCTGGTGGGGAATTGGTTACACTGCCCGGCACCTTTGGCGTCGCCAATACCGGTGCGGAAGTAAAACGCCTGCATCGGCGTGTAGGGGGCTTCGCTGCCAGTGTCTTTGTTCAATTCCACCGAGGCATCGCGCACTTGGGTATCCCCAAACATGAGGACAGTCACGAACTGTCCGGCGGCGGTGTCGGGGAGATTCGCTCGAATCCGCATGTAGCTAACGCCCCATTCCGCTGTGGTCAGGTCAAGGGGGTTCATTTTCAGTGTTTTGATCGTCTCAACCTTTACCCGATCTTTCGGTTGGTTAAAGACAAATTGATCGGTAGGAACATCGTCGCGGGCTTCGGCAGAAAGTTTCACATTGCCATAGCACGCCTCGCCGCGTCCAATATCAAGGCAGTTTGCGCTGGTTGTTTCCAACGCCTTGATCACCAGATCGTTACAACCATCGTCTTGGGCGCGTGTCCCGATGAGAGGAAAAACGAGGATGAGTGAGCAAAGGGTGATTAAAATAACGGTACGGATGAATGATTTCATGATGATGCCTCATTGATTCAACATTAGGATTAATGAGAATCCCTAATTAAAAGTAGGATAGCATCAAATAGAGGGCGACACAAGCACCCTTATCTTTATTTTTAGCTATTTTTAGCCTTAGAAGGCTGGAAATCTATGCCGTCGGGGAGATGGCTTTGGGTGGTTCACGGTATGCCCGCAAGGTGGGGACGGTGGCGGCAATCACCCCAAGGGCAATCAGCGTTCCCACCCCCCCGCTGACCACCGAAAAGACGGGGCTGACCACCCGCGCCATGACGCCCGCCTCCAACTCCCCCAATTGGGGACCCCCCAAAAAGAAGATCATGTTGATTGAAAGCATCCGTCCGCGCATGTTGTCGGGTGTCAGCAATTGGCGCAGCGTGTTCCGCACGACAACAGAGATCGAATCAGCTAAGCCAGTGATGAACAAAGCAATGAACGACAGCCAAAAGACTTCGGAAACGCCAAAGAGGATGGTTGCCATGCCGTAGACCGCCACCGCTGCCAGCATTGCCTTGCCTTGCTGCCGCAGCTTTCTCCCCCATTGCGCCACCAACAACGCCCCACACAGCGCCCCAATATTTGCCGCCGCGTAGAGGACACCATAGCCCGCCTCGCCCGCCTTCAGAATGTCGCTGGCATAGACGGGCAAGAGCGCCATTGCCGAGGAAAAGAAGGCGGCGAAGAAATCCAGCAGCATTGATGACCAAATCAGCGGTTGGCTGCGGATGAAGCGCAGCCCATCGGTGAAGGCGCGGAGGCTTACCTCTTGTTTTTCGCCTTTTATCTTGGGCAGCCGCACACGGAGCAGCACCCACACGACGGGAATAAAGCTGAGCGCGTTGCACAGGTAAAGGACGCCGGGATTTATTGCGGTAAGGAGCAGCCCAGCAACGATGGGTCCAACAACGGCGCTCGTCTGGAAGGAGACGCTGTTCAAGCGGATAGCGTTCGCGGTGTGGTCGCCGGGGACAAGGTTGGGGAGAATCCCCGACCACGCCGGACGGTCAAAGGCGTTAATTCCGGCGAGGAGCGCCGTAAACAGGTAGACACTGAACAGCGTGGCATTCCCTGTCAGGGTCAACAGCGCCAACCCCCCCGCGGTGAGAGTCATGGTGATCTCGGTACGAATCATCAGGCGGCGGCGATCCAGCGCATCGGCAATGACGCCGCCAAGCAGTGAGAAGATGATGATCGGCACAACCCGCACCAGCCCCACCAACCCTAGCGCTAAGGGGTCTTTCCCGCTCAAAAGGTAGACATGCCAATTCACCGCCGCAAACTGCATGAAATTGCCCCCAGTAGAGATGAATTGGGCGATCACCATCCGCCGCAGGGCGGGGTAACGAAGGGCGATCCAGGCGGTAGTATGTTGGTTGGTCATAACCTTTTGAGATCACTCCGAACGCACGGCAACTGCTGGCTGAATCCGTCCGATGCGGAAGGCGGGATACAGTCCGGCTAAGAGGGCTGCCACCAGCGCCACGACCAACGCCTGTAGATAAAACTCAGGGCGCAGTTGGAGGGTGAGTGTCCAGCCAAAACTGCGGACATTGATGATATAAACCAGCACCCAGGCAAGGACGCTCCCCACCGGCACAGCCATAACGCCAGCAATCAGCCCCATCAAACCCGTTTCCAGAAGAGTTACCCGAAATAACTGCCCATGTGTCATCCCGTTTGCCCGCATCGTCCCAAATTCGCGAGTGCGCTCCAATTGAAGCGCGGAGAGCGCCGAGAGAATCCCAATGAAGGCGACAACCGTTGCCAGCATATTGAGCGCTGTCGTAATGGCGAAGGTCTGATCAAAAATGACCAACACGCTCTCCCGCAGCGCCTGATTGGAAGTGACATTGACCTCGTATCTGCCGGCAAACGCCGCCCGAAGGCGATCAATCACCGTCGCAACATCCGCCCCCGGCTCAACAAAGGCCGCGGCGTTGGAGATCATGCGATCCTTATATAAGCGATGAAAGATTGGCATACGGATCATGATCGTCCCCTGATCGCCACCGTAATCATACATGACGCCGGCAACGGGGAAGGTATGAGCGCCCTTATCCGTCATGAGCGTCACGCTTTGCCCCGCCTCAATGGGGATTCCCCGTTGGCGGGCGAAGGTTTCGCTGAGGATTGCCGCCCCCTCGCCCATCGCCGCCCACACCTGATCGTAATCGCCAATTGCCCAGACAAAGCGCCGCCGCCCCTCCGAAATATCAATGTCAATCACCGTCAGATAGGCGGGCAGCGGGTCACCTAGGCGGATCACATCCATATGGCGGACGACCCCCACACGGCTGATTCCCGGTGTCTGGGCAATGATGCGGGCGATCTCTGGATCAACGGGGACATCTTGGCGCGTTGCCGAAATGGAGGGCGGTCCGACAATCACATCGGCGCGGATAGTGTTCGTCAGCCACACTTCGACATCGCCCCGAAAGCTCCCTACCATCGCGCTGACGCCAACGATCACCGAGACGGCGACCATCAACGCTGCCACTGCTACCGAGGTGCGCGAGAGCGAACGAACGATGTTGCGCGGGGCAATCCGCCCTAATACGCCCGCCAAACGCCCCGTCAGTGGGCGGATCGCCGTCATTGCCACCAGCGCAATGAGCGGCGTGAGCAAGGCAAAACCGAGGATGATCCCGAACAATCCGGCAAAGCTCACCGCCAACTGCACCCCTGTCAGCAGGATGAAACTGCCGAGGATCGCGCCGATCCCCGCCGCTGTCAGGGTGGGAATCAGGCGGCGGACTTTCGATTCAATCGTGCTGCGCTTAAACGTCCCGGCGGGGGGTGTCGTCGTCGCCTCTAACGCGGGGAGAAGCGCTGCCAAAAGCGCTGCCGTAATGCCGATCCCCAAGCCCTTGATGAGGGTCAGAGCGGAGACATCCACGCCGCGCACGTTCACTGTGAAGTACAAGCTGCTCACTGTCGCCGTGACAAGGCTGACCGCTAACCGCCCCATGACGATACCCGCTGCCAAGCCGATGAGCGCCCCCAATGCCGAGAGGATCGCCGCCTCCATGAGGATCATCGCAAAAATTTGCCGTCGGGTGACGCCAAGCGCCCGCAGAATGCCAAAGATTGGGCGGCGCTGGACGACGGAGAAGGTCACCGTGTTGTAGATGAGGAACATCCCCACCACCAGTGCCAAAAGGGAGAGCGCTGTCAGGCTGAGGTTGAATGCGCCAGTCATTTGCCCAATGGCGTTTCCCCGTGCGGCGGCGGGCTGGAGGATCACCCCATTGGGGAGAATACTGCGTAGTTCGCTGAGGGTCGCCTCGCCCGCCGCCCCTTCGGGAATGATCAGATCAATTGTCGTCAGGGCGTCTCCCATGTTCAGAATTTCCTGCGCTGTGCTGATGTCTGTGATCAGCATGTCTTGCAGCCCTTGCGCAGAGACCTCATCGGTGGGCTGAAGGAGTCCGGCGATGATCACTGTATGGCGATCCGTCCCATAGCGAAGGGTGAAGGTATCCCCTTCCTTCAGCCCATATTGTGCCGCCAACGCCTCCACCATGAATACCGTGTTGGGGGTGGTTAGGAAGGCGGCGATGCTCGCTGTGCTGGCGTTGCGGCTCGCGCCGAGGTCAAGGTAGCCCCGAAATGGCGCTTCAGCAAAGGGGTCAATGCCAAACACGCGCAGGGGCTGCCCATCAAGTTCCAGCGCGGCGGCATAGGCGGTGACGACGGGAGCAACCTCGCGCAGCCCCATCCCAACGCGCAGCCGTTTATACAAGGCAGCGGGGACGCCCGTTGAACTGCCCACAATCTGATGGGTTGTCCGCCCCGTCAGACTCTCGGTGAAGATGCCAAAGGCGCGGGCGGCACTCGTATTGGCAAGGTCAATAGCGACGATCATCGCCACCCCAAGCGCCACCCCGAGGACGAACATGATGCTTTGGAAAGGGCGCCGCCGTAAAGAGCGCACCATCACCCGCCAAAGGGACGAGGGAAGCAGCCTTCCTCTCCTCCGGCTGTGAGAATCACTCACGCTGTACCGTCCGCCTTTGCCCCGATCTCTTTGGGCGCTACCCGTGTTTCCTCAATTAATTTCCCCTCGTGAATGTGGTAGACGACATCGGCAAAGGGGACGACCTCCGGGTTGTGCGTCGCCATGATCAGTGTTCGCCCCAAATCGCGGGTTAATGCCAAAAGGAGGCGGAGAACGATCTCGCCCGTTTCTTCGTCAAGGTTGCCCGTTGGCTCGTCAGCAAGAATCACCAGCGGCTCGTGAACAAGCGCCCGTGCAATGGCAATCCGCTGCTGTTCGCCCCCAGAAAGCCGATCTGGGTAGGTGTCCCCGCGCTTGCCCAACCCCACCCGCTCTAGAAGATCGCGGGCGCGTGTTTCACTTTTGCCGCGCTGTTCCCCGCGCAGTTCAAAGGGAAGGCTGACATTTTCCAATGCGGTGAGGGTGGGAATCAGATTGAAAAATTGAAAGACAAAACCAATGTGTTCCCGCCGAAAGAGCGTCAGCTGGCGTTCGCTCAGGTGGGTGATCCGTGTGTCTTTGATCCAGATGTCGCCGCTGGTGGGGGTGTCAATGCCCCCAATCAAGTTTAAGAGGGTGCTTTTCCCGCTCCCACTTTTGCCTAACAGCACAACGAAATCGCCCGTGCAAAACTGCCCCGTCACGGCGTGAAGAATCGTCCGCTGGATGCCCGCCTCCTCATACTGTTTTGTCACATCAACCAGACGGATAATGGGCGTAGCGGGCGTGACACTCCCCTGCTGCGGGTGTGGTGTCATCGTGTTGGAGCGTGGGGTCATGGTTGGTCTTTCGGATGGCTGGATAGAAGGATTGCTTGGTCAAAATTGTACAGAAGACAGGGACAAAATGACCATTCGTAATGTGTTCCAGAATTCAGAGTAGACTTCACAGGGTTGCTTCAATCACACCAATCAAGCCCCAAAAGGACTCTTATGCGTTCGCCACGTTTTCTCATCCTTAGCCTAGTTACCCTTGCCCTGATTCTAAACATGGCGGGGGGTGGCGTCCCCGTCGCTGCCGCCCCTCAGGGCGATCACCCCCGCCTGTGGCTGCGTCCAGCCGATGTCGCCCGCCTTCAACAGTGGGCGGTCTCCACAAATCCCTTCTATGCCGAGGGACTCCTGCCCGCTGCCGAACGCGCCAAACAGGATATGGACGCCGGTTACGTCCCCGCCGGAGACTGTGGGCAGCGTGCCTACAGTGAATATGTTACGGAAGCCTATGCCGAACTCTTTGCCTTCCTCTCTCTGATTGACCCCGACGCCGCCGCCCGTGCTGATTATGCCGCCCGCGCACGAACGCTGCTCATGCATGTGATGGATATTGCCGCCCTTGGTCCCGCTGAGGTCGAAGACTTCACCTGCCCGGGCGATCCCGATTCGCGCTATTACCCGCCCTTCCGCCACCCCGATTTTTTTACCGAGGATTCAGATCGCCCCCGTTGGTATGGGGAGGCGTTTGCCCTCACGGTGGATTGGATTTACCCTAGCCTCAGCGCCGAGGATAAGGCGACCATTGCGAAGGTGTTCACCCGTTGGGGGCGAGAGATCATCGAACGCGCCTACCATCACCCCGAACCGGTGGGCGTTGTCCGCAGCGCCGAACTGACGGCAAACCGCACACAGGTACGCTGGTCGGGCAACAACTATTTTGCCGCCCATATGCGCAATTTGGGGCTGCTCTCCATGGCGCTTGATCCCGTTGACTCCACACCGGAATTGCAGGGCTATCTGGAAAATGCCGTTGGTGCATGGCTCTACCTTTTTGAGGCAAACACCCGCACCGAAGTGCGCGGGGGTGTGCTTCCCGAAGGGTTTGAATACAGCCCCCAAACGGCAAGTTATGTGATTCAGTTCCTCTGGGCATTAAAGACGGCGGGCTACGATGCCGCCACCGCTGGTGCATGGATAGACCTCGACGCCAACCCCTTCTGGGATGATTTCATCACCGCCTACCTCCATTCTTTAAGTCCGGCAACCGTCTATGATCCTGAATTAGATGCGGCAGTCTATCAGCCAGCATGGTATGGCGACGCCCAACGCTATCACCTTGCCGATTTTATCGATGCCTTCGGGGCGCTGGGCGCCTATGACCAGATCACCGGAAACGCCGCACGGCTGAACGCTCTCCGCTGGATACAAATGCACACACCCGCTGGCGGCGCGGCGGCACTGGTGGATCGCGCACGGGGGGCAGATTACTTCCGCTCAACGATTCTCTATTTCATGCTCTTTGACCCCGCCGCCTCGCCACCCACCGACCCCCGCCCGGCGATGCCGCCCGATTATGTGGCGGCGGGGATGCAGCGCCTTTTTAGCCGCACCGGATGGGATGCCAATGCTGCATGGCTCATTTACAACCTCAGTTGGAATGAGATTGATCACCAGCACGCCGAGGGAAACCACCTTGAGTTTTACCGAGGGGGCGAGTGGCTGACCAAAGCGCGGGTTGGGTATGCCAATATTGCCGAGGGAATCGCCAGTTCAGAGTTTCGGAATACGCTCGCCATCCAAAACGAACGCCCCGCAGATCGGGACGACAGCGATTGGCGGATTGACCTTTGGCAGCGCGGCTCGCAGTGGAATCTCGTCAATGATGGGGATCCGGGCGTCTTGCTCCACAGCGCCAATGAAGTGTTCACCTATGCCGCCGGAGACGCGACCAATCTCTACAATTCAACCTACGAGAGCAGCACCGCCGTTCGCCACGCCAGCCGTGCCATTGTTTGGCTCAAACCAGATTGGATCGTCGTCTATGATCGCGCCGATGCGCCCGCACAGTACTTCAAGCGGGTGTGGTGGCAGCTTCCCAATACCCCAACGCTCAGCGGCACAAGCGCCGACCTAACCACCACGAAAGGGCAGCATCTTTTCATCAGCGCTTTGCTCCCCGAAGGGGCGACAATGCATCTTGTTGATTCCGCTCAGGACAATGTGGGTGAAACCGTTGCCACTGGCGAACTGATGACCGAACGCATTGTGGTGGAAGCGCCCGCCACCGATTCCGCACGGTTTTTGCATGTTCTACAAGGGGCAGATGCTGGCACAGCGGCAGCCCCCGCCGTCCTTATCCGCAGCACAGCGGGCAGCCCCTTTGAAGGGGCGGCACTAAAGGATACCGTTGTCCTCTTTCCGGTGGCGATGAGCCAACCCTTTGAGGGGGTCACTTATACCGCCCCTGCCGGAACAACCCGCCACCTGATCACCGGACTGACTGCGGGGGTGGGCTACACGGTCACGCTCACGGCAGCGGAAAACGGCGTCACAGTGACGGTGGCTGTGGGGGGGACAACCCTTGCCGACGGCGGCGGCGTCTTGACCATTCGCTAACCTCGTTCCCGCTGCTCCCCCACCGATGTACCCCCTTTCAGTGGGGGGTACATCGGAGTAAAACGAATTCCCCCTTGCCAAGCCTCCCCATTCTCTGTAACACTCTAGCCCAATTCACGCGCACACAAAACAGGACATGGCATGAAACTGGTCATCGTCGAATCGCCAACAAAGGCGAAAACAATCCGCAACTACCTCCCCAAAGAATACATCGTCACGGCGTGCATGGGGCATATCCGTGATCTCCCCGAATCTGCCAGCGAGATTCCTGCCGCCGTCAAAGACCAAGCATGGGCGCGGTTGGGCGTCAATATCGAGCGCGATTTCGAACCGCTTTACATTGTCTCGGCAAAAAAGCGGAAGGTTGTCGCTGAGTTAAAAAACGCGCTGAAGGACGTCGATGAGTTGATTCTTGCCACCGACGAAGACCGCGAAGGGGAGAGCATCGGCTGGCATTTGGTGGAAGTTCTGAAACCAAAGATCGCCGTGAAGCGGATCGTCTTTCACGAGATCACCCGTGATGCCATTCAAGAGGCAATCCGCCACCCGCGCAGCGTGGATGCAAAGCTCGTCCGTGCGCAAGAGACGCGCCGTATTCTGGATCGGCTGGTCGGGTATACCGTCTCGCCCTTATTGTGGAAGAAGATCGCCCCGGGGCTTTCGGCGGGGCGCGTTCAATCCGTCGCCGTGCGTTTGCTCTGTCTGCGCGAATTGGAACGCCACGCCTTCCGCTCTGGCAGCTATTGGGATGTGCGGGCAACGATCACCGCCTCTTCTGATCCCAAACTCCCCTTTGAGGCGTTTTTACAAGCCCTCGGCGGGCAGCGCATTGCCAGCGGGAAAGATTTTGACCCCGCCACTGGCAAGGTGGCAGCGGGGAAAAAGGTGCTGCTGCTTGACGAAAAAAGCGCCGGGGCGTTGGTCAGCCGCTTGCGCAAGGCAGTTTGGCGCGTTGGCGAAGTAACCGAAAAAGAGACGCTGCGCAAGCCCGCCCCGCCGTTCACCACCTCTACCTTGCAGCAGGAGGCAAACCGCAAACTGCGCCTATCTTCCCGCCAAACGATGCAGATTGCCCAAGGGCTTTACGAAAATGGGCATATCACCTACATGCGGACGGACTCGACAAACCTTTCCAACGAGGCGATCACGGCAGCGCGAAAGGTGATCGCCCTCCGCTATGGGGCGGATTACCTCAGTCCGCAGCCGCGCCGTTACACCACAAAGGCGAAAAACGCCCAAGAAGCTCACGAGGCAATCCGTCCGGCGGGGACGGCAATGCTCACCGCTGAGGAATTAGGCTTAAGCGGCACGGAAGGGCGGCTCTACGACCTGATCTGGAAGCGGACGATTGCCTGCCAGATGGCGGACGCCCGCCTGACGCAGATCACCGCCGCAATCACGGCGGAGGATGCCCTGTTCCAAGCGACAGGGCGGCGGATCGATTTCGCCGGTTTCTTCCGCGCCTATGTGGAAGGATCGGATGATCCTGACGCCGCGCTAGAGGATAAAGAAATGCGCCTTCCCGCCCTCAGCAGTGGAGATACGCTCACCCTGCGCGATCTCGTCCCGCTTGGGCATGAGACACAGCCGCCCAACCGCTTCACCGAGGCAAGCCTTGTCCAAACGCTGGAGAAAGAGGGTATCGGACGCCCTAGCACCTACGCCACGATTATGGGGACGATCCAAGATCGGGATTATGTCGTGAAACAGGCGAATCAGCTTGTGCCAACCTTTCGGGCGTTGGCGGTGAATGGGTTGTTGGAGACTCATTTCCCCGATTTGGTAGATACCGGCTTCACCGCCCGCATGGAGCAAGCACTCGATGATATTGCGGAGGGCGATGCCGAGTGGCTGCCCTACCTGAAAGGCTTTTTCCGAGGGACGCCGAAAACGCCCGGCTTGGAAGATCAGGTGAACGAGAAAACACGCACGATTGACCCCCGTGAGGTGGTCGCCTTGCGTTTTGATAGAATCAACGCACAGGTGCGTATTGGGCGCTATGGCGCGTACCTTGAACAACAAAACGGCGATGAGGTGCTGCGCGTCTCGCTCCCAGAAGATATGCCCCCCTCAGAACTAAACGAAGAAACTGTCTTGGCGCTGCTTCAAAAGAAGGAAGAAGGTCCCAACCAAGTCGGGCGCCACCCTGAGACGGGCGAGCCGATCTACCTTCTGGAAGGGCGCTTCGGTCCGTATGTTCAGTTGGGGGAGGGCAAAGAAGGCGAAAAGCCCCGCCGCGCATCGCTTTTGAAAGGGATGATCCCCAAAGAGATCACGCTGCGGACAGCGGTAGCGCTGCTGAGTTTGCCCCGTTTGCTAGGAAACCATCCCGCCGATGGGGCAGAGGTTTCCGCTGGAGTGGGTCGTTATGGTCCGTTCATCAAGCATGGCAGCGAGTTCCGCTCCCTTGCCGTGACCGATGACGTGCTGACCATCGACCTGAAACGGGCGTTGGAACTGCTTAGCCAGCCCAAATCAGGGGGGCGGCGTTTTGCCCCCGCGCTTGTGCGAGAGTTGGGCGTTCACCCGAAGGATGGCGGCAAGGTGTCGCTTATGGATGGGCGCTACGGGCTGTATGTCAAATATGGCGAGGTGAACGCCACCATTCCAAAGGGGACAAACCCTGAGGCGGTGACGTTGGACATGGCGTTGGCATGGATCGCCGCCAAACCCGCCGCGACAAAAACGGAGGCAAGACGAAAGCCCGCCGCGACGGGGAAGAAACCCTCAACGGCAAAGGGGGGGACGGGCGCAGCAAAAAAGCCTGCCCCGCGCAAGCCAGCGACGAAACCAACCTCACGAAAAAAATAAACCACACCGCATAGGGACGCGGACGCCTCCAGAGGGCGTCCGCCTTGCCCCCTAAGTACAAACACAATGAAAAAGGCGGGATAACGCATGATCCCGCCGCTAAAGCAGCGGGCTGAAAACAGCCACCCCTTCGGGGCTTAAAAGGTATCGCTGCACCGATTGTTCTACCTTCTTTACCCCAAAGGACTTTTGTGACGGTACTTAGAAGTCCACCACACAAATAAGTAGAGATAGACTGACCCAACAGCCCCACCCCTAGCCCTCCCCGTAAACGGAGAGCGGGAAGGCATTCGCCCCCTTTCCCTGTCTACAGGGAAAGGGGCGGGGATAGGGGTTCTGAACCAAAAACGTCAATATACCCTAGTCCTTCAGCCCATCGAGGGCGATGTTCAACCTCAGCACATTCACCCTGGGCTGCCCAAAAATGCCAAACTGTGGCGCTTCCACGAACGATTCTACCAGCGCCGCCACCCGTTCCAGCGGCAGCCCCCGCTCCCGTGCCACCCGCGCCACTTGCAGCCGCGCCGCCTCCGGGCTGATATGTGGATCAAGCCCGCTCCCTGAGGCAAAGAGCATCTCTGCCGGAACATGTGCGTCCGGGGCTAAGCCGTTCGCCGTGCGGAAGGATGCCGCCCTCTCTACCACTGCCTCTGCCAGCGTTTTACTGGTGCTGCTCAGGTTGCTTGCCCCCGATGATCCAAGCGCTGCGGGCTGCGACCTCGCCATATAGTTCACCGCCGAAGGACGCCCCCAAACGTAGCGTGAGTCCTCGTTTGCCTGACCAATCAACGCCGATCCAATGACGGTATCACCCTGCCGTTCGAGGCTGCCGTTTGCCTGATAGGGAAAAAGCGCCCCGCCCACCGCCGTTATCAGCAGGGGATACGCCACCCCTGTTAGCACCGTTAGAATAAGCAGCATCCGCGCCGCTTGAAGAAAAGGTTTCATGGCTTTTTTCCTTATACCAACCGCAAGGCGACGACAAGCACATCGATCAGTTTAATGGCGATGAAGGGCGTCAGCAGACCACCCACACCGTAAATCAGAAGGTTTCGCCGCAAGATAGCCGCCGCGCCCATCGCCTTGTACTGCACCCCGCGCAGCGCCAGCGGGACAAGAGCGATGATGATCAGGGCGTTGAAGATGATCGCGCTCAGAATGGCGCTTTGGGGCGACCTCAACGCCATGATGTTCAAGACCGCCAGCGGTCCGCGCCCGCCCACCTCCGCCGCATAGAGCGTCCCAAAGAGCGCCGGAAGAATGGCGAAATATTTCGCCACATCGTTGGCGATGCTGAAGGTCGTCAGCGCCCCGCGTGTCATAAGCAGCTGCTTGCCAATCGCCACAACCTCCACCAGTTTGGTGGGGTCGCTATCCAAATCGACCATGTTCCCCGCTTCACGGGCTGCCTGTGTCCCGCTGCTCATGGCGACGCCGACATCTGCCTGTGCCAGCGCCGGAGCGTCGTTTGTGCCATCGCCGGTCATTGCCACCAAATGCCCGTTCGCCTGTTCCTGACGGATGCGTTTGAGCTTGTCCTCTGGGGTTGCCTGCGCCATGAAGTCATCAACGCCCGCCTCCGCCGCAATTGCCGCCGCCGTCAGGGGGTTATCGCCGGTGATCATCACCGTCCGAATCCCCATTTGGCGCAGTTCGGCAAAGCGTTCTCGAATCCCGCCCTTCACAATATCTTTCAGTTCGATCACCCCCAACACCTCGCGCCCTTCGGAAACGACAAGGGGCGTCCCCCCGCTGCGGGCGATTCCCTCCACCGTTGTCGTCACTGCCGCCGGAAACGTCCCCCCTATGGACTCGATGTAGGCTTTCACGGCATCCCCGGCACCCTTGCGGATGGGGGCGGGGGGGACGCCCTTGCCCGCCGCCGAAAAATCGACCCCGCTCATCCGCGTTTGGGCGCTAAAGGGGATGAATTCAGCTTTCACCGCCGCCAAATCCCGTCCGCGCAGGTGAAATTGTGTTTTGGCAAGGACGACAATCGAACGTCCTTCGGGGGTTTCGTCGGCAAGGGATGCTATTTGAGCGGCATCTGCTAAGCGCTCTGGGGGAATACGCGGGGCGGGGTGGAACGCCGCTGCCATACGGTTGCCAAGCGTGATCGTCCCCGTCTTATCCAGCAGTAGGACATCAACATCGCCTGCCGCCTCCACTGCCCGCCCACTAGTGGCGAGGACGTTCCGCTGGATCATCCGATCCATCCCGCTAATCCCAATCGCGCTGAGCAAGCCGCCTATCGTCGTGGGAATCAGGCACACCAGCAAGGCGATGAGGACGGGGACGGTTGCCGTCGTTTGGGTGATTCCCGACTCTGCCTCGCTGTAGGCGGCAAATGCCCGCAGCGTGACCACCGCCAACAGGAAGATGATCGTCAAGCCCGAAAGGAGAATCGTCAGGGCGATCTCGTTCGGCGTCTTTTGGCGTTTTGCCCCTTCAATCAGGGCGATCATCCGGTCTAGGAAGCTGTTGCCTTGCTCCATCGTCACGCGGATCACGATCCGATCACTGAGGACTTTCGTCCCCCCGGTGACGGCGCTCCGATCTCCGCCACTCTCGCGGATCACAGGCGCGGACTCTCCCGTGATTGCCGATTCATCGACACTGGCAATGCCTTCCACCACCTCGCCATCGGCAGGGATCACATCGCCCGCCTCGCAGACGACACGATCTCCCTTTTTCAAGGCAGCGGCGGCTACCTTTTCCTCCCGCCCGTTGATCAGCCGCCGTGCGCTGAGGTGCGTCCGCGTCTTGCGCAGCGCGTCGGCTTGGGCTTTGCCGCGCCCTTCCGCCATTGCCTCGGCAAAATTGGCAAACAGGACGGTGAACCACAGCCATAGGGCAATCTGTAGGTTGAACCCAATGGGCAAGCCATTAGCCCCGTCGCGGATGACGATCCCCGTCGTCATCAGCGCACCCACCGCCACCACACACATGACTGGATTTTTCACCAATTGACGGGGGGAGAGTTTCCGCAGGGCATCTCCCATCGCCCCTCGCAACACTGCCCGATTAGCAAGTGAACGCGTTTTCCCTGTCGTGTTTTCCATGATACTTCTGATACCTCTCGTTTTAGAACACCCGCCCGGCGTTCATCAGGAAGTGTTCGACAAGTGGGCCGAGCGCTAAGGCGGGGAAGAAGGTCAACGCGCCAACGATGACGATCACCGCAATGAGCAACACAACAAAGAGCGCCCCATCGGTGGGGAACGTCCCC
Source organism: Anaerolineales bacterium (assembly GCA_015075625.1). Taxonomy (NCBI): domain Bacteria; kingdom Bacillati; phylum Chloroflexota; class Anaerolineae; order Anaerolineales; species Anaerolineales bacterium. Next base: position 1,340,757 of record JABTTZ010000001.1, read on the forward strand.
GGCGAGGGCGGCGTAACCCGTTTTCCGGCCAAACTTCCGCCAATCGCCAGCGCGGGGAGAATCATCGCGAAGCGCCCCACCCACATAGAAATCCCGATCAGCAGGTTGTAGAACGGTGTGTTGGCGTTCAGTCCGGCAAAGGCGCTCCCATTGTTCCCCACGCAGGAAGCAAAGGCATAGAGCATTTCTGAAAACCCATGCGCCCCGCTGTTGGCGCGGCTGGATAACCCCGCAGTAGTGAGGCTGGCGAGGGCAGTGAATAACAGGATCGTCACGCTTGGCAGCAGCACCGCCGTGATCGCCAACTTCACCTCCCATGTGGTGATCTTTTTCCCCAGATATTCGGGCGTTCGCCCCACCATCAATCCAGCGAGGAACACCGTTAAAATGACAAAAATCAGCATCCCGTACAGCCCCGCTCCAACGCCGCCGAAGATCACCTCTCCAAACAACATATTCAGCAGCGCAATTCCCCCCGCTAATGGGCTAAAGCTGCTGTGCATGGCGTTTACTGCGCCGTTCGAGGCGGCGGTTGTCGCCGCGCCCCAAAGGATGCTGTTCGCCACCCCAAAGCGCGTTTCCTTCCCCTCCATGAGTGCTGCCGACACCCCTTTGTAGACCGGATTTGGGCTGTATTCGGCAAGGAGCATCACCCCCAAGCCGATCACAAACAGGATCAGCATAGCGACGAAGATCGCCCACCCCTGCCGAACCGACCCTACCATCAGCCCATAGGTATGCGTCAGCGCCGCCGGTATCAGAAGGAGCGCCACCATCTCCAAAAAATTTGAAAAGGGCGTTGGGTTTTCATAGGGATGGGTGCTGTTCGTGTTGAAATAGCCCCCGCCGTTCGTCCCTAACTGTTTGATGGCAATCTGCGAGGCGACGGGACCTTGCGGAATGTACTGGCTCTCCCCGCTGAGCGAACGTGCTGCGGTATAGGGGTTGAAATTTTGTGGGATGCCCTGCCCAACGAGCAGCACCGCCCAAAGCAGCGAGAGCGGCAGCAAGACGTAAAGCGTCGCCCGCACCATATCGACCCAAAAATTGCCCAGACTTTTTCCCGTTTTCGCCACAATGCCCCGTGTCAAGGCAATGAGGACGGCAATGCCAGTGGCGGCGCTCAGAACGTTTTGGACGGTCAGCCCCGCCATTTGGGTGAGGTAACTCAGCGTTGTCTCACCGCCGTATGCCTGCCAATTTGTGTTCGTCATAAAACTGGTTGCTGTGTTGAACGACAGCAGCGGCTCTACATTGCCCACCCCCGCCGGATTCAGCGGCAAGGCGCTTTGGAAAAGCTGCAAAAGCAGCACGACGATGAAACCAAGAATGTTAAAGACCAGCAGCGCAGCGGCATAGCCACGCCACGTCATTTCGGCAGTGGGGTTTACGCCAGCAAAGCGGTATACCATTCTTTCTAGGGGACGGACAAGGGGCGAAAGCACAACGGGCTTTCCGCTGAAGACCCGTGCCATATACCCCCCTAACAGCGGCGTGAGGGCAATGATCACGGCGAAATAGAGGATAAATTGGATGATCTCTGAGGGTGTCATACCCTTAAAACCTCCTAAAACCGTTCGGGATAGAGCATCGAATAGGCAAGGTAGATGAGAAGGATCACAGCGACCACACCGGCAAGAAGAAGGTCAGCATCCACTAGATTGAGACTCCCGTTGCATTTCTGCCCCAACTGCGGATCATTATCAGGGCGTTGGCATTAAAATGGGGTCAGCCTTTGTCCCAAAGACATCAAGAATCCATCAAGAGCGATCCAACCACCCCGCAGCGGATAGATCGCCGTCTCACGGTCTTTCTTGCCGCTGTTCTGCTCGGTGTCTACCTGTTCGTTTACATCCCCTTACCCGATTCCGCCGATGGTAAGGCGATCCTCGCCGTCAGTTCGTCCATCGTCCAACAGGGGCGTTTCGATATCAACGTGATCGGGGCAAGTGATTCGCTTTTGCCCCGCTTGGCGCGGCTTGGCGCGGTGGGCGTTGATGGGGCGCTCTACGCCAAAAAAGGGATCACGCCCTCGCTGGCGCTGCTGCCCTTTGTGGCGGCGGCGGTCATTTTGCCCGGTGCGTCGATTCGGGCGGTGGCGATGCTCTTGAATCCGTTCGTCACGGCGCTGACGGCGCTCATCCTCTATGCCTTTCTCCGGCGGCTTGGCTTTCGCCCCCGAACAGGGCTGATTGTCGCCCTGATCTACGGGGTGGGGACGTTGGCGCTGCCCTATGTTAAAACGCTTTATGGCGAACCGCTGACGGCGTTCCTGCTGCTTGGGGGGGTCTATGCCGCCCACCGTTGGCGCGTTGAGCAGCACCGCCCGTCGTTGACGGTGGCGGCGGGGGCGTTTGCTCTTGCCGTCGGGGTGAACACGATCTACGTGATTCTACTGCCCATTCTCACCCTCTATTGCTTCAAGGGACGCTTTCCGCCCCGCCGCGCATGGCTTGCCTTTGCCGTCCCTATCCTCATCGTTGCAGGGGGACTCGCCGCCTATAACCTCGCCCGTTTTGGCTCGCCGCTGAGCAGCGGCTACCATTTTGGAGAGGGCGAAGGGTTCATTCACCCGCTGCCCGTTGGCTTTCTTGCCCTGTGGGTTAGCCCCTGGCGCGGCGTCTTTTTTTACAGCCCGGTGCTGCTTTTGGCGCTTCCGGGGTGGTTGAGGCTGCGGCGCAGCACTTCCCCCCTCGCCCTTCTGCTTGCCGCCCTCGTCATTGGGCAAGCGGCATCGTTTGCCAGTTGGTGGAGTTGGCACGGCGGCATTACATGGGGGACGCGCTTCCTGATCCCCGCCCTCCCCCTCATGGCGCTCTGCCTTGCCCCCCTTGTGGAGGCGGCGGCAAAACAAGCCTTCATCGCGGCGGCACTCATCATCCTCACCCTCATCTCGGTGAGCGTCCAAGCGCTTGGGGCGCTCTACAGCTATTTTCCTTATGAGATGTACCTTGCCCGCACCTACGGCGCGAACGACATTCGCACGCTTGCCAGTGGGCTGCGCGAAGAGGTGGTGTGGCGGCTTGATCTCAGCCCGATTGGGGGGCATCTCGCCCTTCTGTGGGGGGGCTACCGTCCCTTTGAACCAGCCGTCCTCACTGGCAATCTCGCTCCGGCGGGGATGGAACAGGCGAACGCCGCTGCCGCCGCGCTGACTCCGGCGGGGGTCACCGTTGCGGCGACCACTCTTTTTGAGGACGCCCTGTTAGACATTCACAACGGCTCACGGGTGATCACAATGAACGCCCCCACCACGCCCGACGACCCCGACGCCCAAGCGGTGTGGCGCTATGCCCTTCGTCAGGCGGCTGAGGGGCAGCCTTTTTGGTTTGTCACGTGGTTTGGCGCCGCCGACCCTGCCAACTGGCAAGAGCGCTGGCTGTGGGAGAACGCCGCTTTTGTCAGCGAGCGCTTCGCCGCGGGGCATCGCCTCTTGTGGTTTGATCTGGGGACAGCGCTGAAGGCGGAAACCAGCGGCGGGTGGCGTTTTGGGCAATCGCAGCGCTTGGATCGCTATGGGGTGCGGGTCAGCGCAGCGGGCGTGTACCTTACCCTCGCTTGGTCAACCGATACGCCAATCCCTGAAAATAACGGCTGGTTCGTCCATCTGCTCACCCCCGCTGGCGAGATCGCCGCGCAGCAAGATCGGCAGCCCCTCGGCGGCTACCGTCCCACCACCACATGGGAGGTGGGGGAGGCGATCACAGACCGTTTATTTTTCCCTGTGGGGGGCGTCGGGAAGGGCTGGCGGCTGCGGATCGGGCTGCCCGATGGGGCGGGCGGACTGCGCCCGATCACCGCGCCGGATGGGGGGGCGCTTGCCGAGAGATTTCTCGTGATCGATCTGGAATGAGCGCAACGGCGCCGGCAACCACACGGGGATGGGGGCGATTGATTACCCCTCTCCCCTTGCCTGTTTTCCCTACCCCCTGATATAGTCCTCAGGCAGGGGTAAACTAGGTTCTGTTGACAGTGTAATTCCCGTAGGGGCGCAATGCTTACGCCCATCGCCGCCCATGAACGCCCGCCGCTAAAACAGCGGGCTAGGAGTAGCCATCCCTTCGGGGCTTGGAAATCCTAAACCCCACCCCGTAAACAGCAAGAGGGAATCTCTCCCCCTTTCCCTGTCTACGGGGAAAGGGGGCAAGGGGTGGGGTTGAAATGGCTTGTCGTGTGTTCTCAGCGGTAATCATCTTATGAGGGGGGTTGTCATGCGTCACCGTCCACGTTGGGGATTGTTAACCTTAGGCGCTATCGGCGTCGCCGTGTTGTTCGCCTACCCCCTTTGGCGGACAGTATTCACCGGTGGGCGGCAGCAAATCCCCTTTCAACTGGTCAGCCCTGACCAGCGCCGCGTCCTTTTGGAGCAGCCCGACCGCGACCTTGCCGCCACCGCTTATGTCTCCATCCTGACCGTTGTCCCCGTCCCGCCAGAAGTTGCCCCGCCCCCTGTGCCAGCCGACGCCGCAATCATCCTCAGCGGGCGCTTCACGACAATTGATGCTGTTCACAACGCGGCGGGCACCGTCCGTATCTACCGCCTGCGCGATGACTCGGTGATCATGCGCTTTGACGAGTTCAAAATCACGAACGCCCCCGGCTTGAAGGTCTTTCTTTCCTCAAACGAAGAGGTCAAAACCCTTGCCGATCTTTCTGGCGTTACCTCCGAATGGGAGGCGGGTCTTTTGGCGGGGACGGATGGCGCACAGCAGTTTGTGATTCCCCGCGAACTGCCCTTGTCTTCCTACCGCACCGTCGTGATCGTCAGCGAGCCACTCGGTCAAATCTATACCGTCGCCCCGCTGAAGTAGGGTGATCAGCTGAAGGGGACGGCTGGACGTACACTGATCTGCACTTCGTTGGAGCGCACCTCGCCATTCCAGACGCCCTGTGTTGGAAAGACAGGCGTCGGGGTTTGGGCATTGCTTGGCGGGCTGATCTGTCCGGGCTGTGTGTTGCGATAAATGGCGGTGATCCGGTAATCCCCCTGCCCAATCCGTGCCGAGGCTAAACGGGCGGCGCTGATTTCAATCCGCACATTGCAGCGCGAACGCGGGCTGAGCAAGCGCATATCAGCGGGCGCATAGACCGTCCGCAAGGGGGCTGCCGGACGCGATCCGGCGGGTTCGCCAAGCGGCTGCCCGTTCGCCGTCAACACGGCAAAGTTGATGCCCACCTCTTGCCCGGTATAGCGAAAGACCGCCTCATCGGGGCGCATCAAAATGGTGTAGGGAGCAAGGCTGCTGTTGTTGAAGCGCACCCATAAGACGAGGGACTCCCCCGACACAATGGCGTTTTTTTCTACCGTCAGTTCCAGTGTCAGGTTGGCAGGGTCTTCCCGCCGCCCCAAAATGGACTGGTTGTTCCCCGTCACCGATGCCTGCCCCATCCCTTCGCAATCAACCCCGCCGCTGAACGCCGGAATACGGGGGATGAGGACGACAGCGCCAAAAACGAGGATCGCCACCAATACCAATTGGGATGTGGCATCCACGCTATTCCAACGGTTACGCATTTGTCCAAACATGAAGACTCCTTCATTTCAGCGCAGCGATCTTTAACTATGGCATGATCTATGAATTGTATCAGGAACGGACTGCCAACCCACCGCATCCTTTCCCAGTGTACCGAACCGCGCTCGGCTTTGGTAAAATGGACGAAGTGTATAAATCAAGAAACGCTATGAATCCTATTCCTACAGCATTTTTCAAGGAGATTGACCCCTTCGTGGTTGACAGCCCCGCTTATCACGATATACTTGCCGATGGGCTAGGCGGTGGTGATCTAAAGGGTAAACGAACGACGCCCGCCCTTCTTGTAAGAAGGCTGGTTGCAGCCCAACCAGTGAGGGTACTGCAATAAACACAACCCTTCGCCTTGTAGAGCGTAACGTTGTTCCCGATGTGCTGATTCGGCTTGCCATCCGGGGCTTCATTCGTGCCTCAGATCGCCCACTGACACAGGGCGGTGACCGGACGAAACAAATGGCGTTCCAGCAAGCGCTGATCGCTGACCTAAAACGCAACCCAATTGCCGTCCATACCGCGGATGCCAACGCCCAACACTACGAACTGCCAACGGCATTCTTCCGTGAAATCCTCGGCGCACGGATGAAATATTCAAGTTGCTACTACCCCACCGGGCGCGAAACACTCGATCAGGCTGAGGAGGCAATGCTCGCCCTTAGCTGCACCCGCGCCGAACTTCACGATGGGCTGAGTATTCTTGAGCTTGGCTGTGGGTGGGGATCGCTGTGCCTTTACCTTGCCGAAACGTACCCCAACAGCCGGATCACCGCTGTCTCAAATTCCCGCACACAGCGCGAATACATTATGGGGCAGGCGGCAAAGCACGGCTTCACCAACCTGACAGTGATCACCGCCGATATGAACGACTTTGAAACTGACCAACGCTTTGATCGTGTAATGTCGGTGGAAATGTTTGAACATATGCGCAATTACGAATGCCTTTTGCAAAAAATCGCCTCGTGGCTGAACCCCGGCGGCAAGCTGTTCGTCCACATTTTTTCCCACATCGGACAGCCCTATATGGTCGATACGACACGTAACTGGCTGGCACAGTATTTTTTCACGGGGGGCGTCATGCCCTCAGACGATCTGCTGCTCTACTTCCAGCGCGATCTGCTCATCGAAGATCACTGGCGGGTGAATGGCGCTCATTACGCCCGCACGTTGGAGACCTGGTTGCAAACCTTTGACCGCAAACGCGATGTGATCCGTCCCATTCTCCGCGAAACCTACGGCGCAAAGGACGAGACGCGCTGGTTTGTCCGCTGGCGGCTCTTTTTCATCGCTTGTGCCGAGATCATGAACAAGCGTGGCGGTAACGATTACATGATCTCCCATTACCGTTTTGTCAAACGCTGACTCCCCAAAAACGGATTACAAATAAGACCACATGACCTCAAAACGTAAACAACAACGTTGGTATCAGCAGCAGTGGCTGCGTTTGGCGGGGATCATCTTCTTGGTGATTGTCCTCGTTCTCCCCGCCGTCTTGCCCAATGGCGGGTTAACCCCGCCCGTCGTCGTCCCAACCCTCGATCCAAACGATCCCCTTGCGGGCGGGGAGTTCCCCGCCGTCCCCGAGGGGGGAACACCAGTCACAAAGGCGGGCTTGTATGTCCACCCTTCGGGGTTGTATACCCTCCCCAAATTGGTTGGATGGGAACTGACAGGGAAAACCCCCGAAGAACGCTCTTTTGCCGCCGACACCTATGACGCCGGACGGGTGGGCAGCATGTTCAGCAACGGCAGCACGCGGAGCGTCTACCACGCCTTTGTGGAAACCGATGCGGCAAACCCCATCACCACCACCGCCGACATGACCAAGCGCTTTTCCGAGCGCGAGTTGGCAACTGGTTGGGCAGATTACGAAAGTTGGCGCGAAACCAGCCGCCGCGAGGACGACACGACGCTGGCAATCAATTTTGATCTCGTCTACGAGGGACAAACCTACCTGGCGCGGCAGCTTTCCAAAATTGCCCGCATCGGATCGGTGTCATGGGTGATGGTGCTGCGCATCGTCGTTCCCAATAACAATCCGGCGCTTCTGGAGCGCTTAGAGGCGATGCTTTATCCGAACTACACCGTTTGGGAACAGGCAATGCTGGCGCCGCCTTCGTGGGTAACCATCAAAGATTCGGGCTACATCTTGCGCTTTCCCCCCACATGGCAGCAGGTGGATGGCGGGATTGGACGCCCCTACACGATCACCGGCAGCATGGATAGCCAAGCGACGACGCTCACCACAAATTACACAGCGGGGACGATCCTTTTGGGTGAGGATGCCGCCAAAACATGGCTGACAAACACCCTCCCCCGCGCCGAGGTCTTGACCCTGCGTCCGCTGGAGCGGGCGGGAACAGCGGGGTTCATGCTCTCCTTCCGCCTGAGCGATGCCGATGGCAACCCTCGCAGTGGGGCGGCGATCCTCTTTAATGGGCGCGATGGGGCGCTTTATACAGCAGTCTTACAGCGGGCGGGCGCCGGTGTCGATTGGCTCAGCGCTGATTCGATGCCGCCCCTTGCCGGGCAGCTTTTGGGGACGTTTGTCGTCCTTGCGGGCGATCCAGAGATCAACCGTGCCGCCCCAACGCCCGTCACCCCGTAGGGGTGCAATGTCGTGCGCCCGCACAACCGCGCACTATCGCTGCGCCCCTCAGCCCGCCTTTTCGCCCGTGAGCGTATCACGGACGGGGAGGACGGACTGCGGTGGGCGCACCGGCAGCCGCGCCGTGAACACCGACCCCACTCCCAATTCGCTGCTCACCATCACATCCCCGCCCATCATCCGGCAAAAACGACGGCTAATCGCCAGCCCCAAGCCCGTCCCCCCATACTTCCGCGTTGCCGAGCCATCAATCTGCTGAAACTCTTTAAAGAGCATCGGAAGATGATCTTGGCTGATCCCAATGCCCGTATCGCTCACCTCAAAGACCACCCACACGCCGTCGTCGTCTGTTTCCCGCCGAATATCTAAAGCAATCTTGCCGGACTGGGTGAATTTGGCGGCGTTGCTCAGCAGGTTAAAGAGGATTTGCCGCACCCGCGCTGTATCGGCGTGAAGCGTCGGGATCGCCTCCTCATGGCGAAGATCAAACGTGTTCCCATTTTGTTCGGCAAGAGGCAGCACGGTTGCTGCCACATCTTTGGCAATGGCAACCGGATCAAGCGGTTCGTCGCGCAGTTCAATGCGCCCTGCCTCAATTTTGGAGAGGTCAAGAATGTCGTTGATCAGCGCCAGCAAACTCTGCCCATTGCGGAGGACTTTTTCAAGGCGGTTTTGCTGCTGTGGCGTGATTGTCCCGTAGATTTGCTTCACCATCAGTTCGGTGTAACCGATGATTGAGTTCAACGGTGTGCGCAGTTCGTGACTCATATTCGCTAAAAAGCGACTTTTCAAAAGGTTGGAGGTTTCCGCCTCTGCCTGTGCTTGCTGCGCCGATTCGTAAAGCTCAGCGTTGCGCAGGGCAATCGCCAATTGGTTCGCCAACCCCTGAAAGAGCATGGCATCTTCTTCGCCAAAGGCGTTCGGCATATCGGAGGCAATATCCAGCATCCCCACCACCTGATCTTCGACCATCAGCGGCAAGATCAGTTCCGAGCGAATGTCCGGCGTAGCAGGCGTCCCCACATAATCGGGCGAGGTGCGTACATCGTTCACCCGAATCGTCCGCCGTTCACGAGCGGCTTTGCTGTTAAGGTTTTGATCCTGAAGCTCCAACGTCAGCGGAAACACACTGTCCCTATCGGGCGGCAGCGGGATGCCATCCTCATTGCGGAGGACAAGGGTTGTTTCCATAAGGACGTAGAGGGCCACATGGTAAAACTCAAAGGTGCTGCGCAACTTTTGAATGGCACGTTCGCACAGAACATCCATCGAAAGCGTTGCCGAAAGATCGCGGCTGAGGTGGGTGCTTTTTTCGAGTTGGCTTGCCCGCAGGCGAAGGGTGTGATTCACCACTTTCAGCCGCGCAAGGCTAATCCGATGGAGGCGGCGGAGGGCAATGAGTAAAAACACCCCGCCCAAGGCAATTCCGGCGGCGCTGAGGGCGACGATGCCCCGCGCATTGTTCAGGTAAGTGTTTGCCCGCCCAAAGAGCGCTGCCTCAGAGGTGCCGACGGCAAGCCACCAGATCGAATTTCCCGCCAAAACGGGGGCAAAGTTAAGGTATTCTCCCGTGCGTTCATCGCGGATCACCCGCCGTCCCCAACTATCCCCCTCCCTCATAATCACTGCACGGATCGCTTCCTCATCGGGGCTAAGCGAGATATTGAGTCCGGCATTGGGCAAAAACCAGACATTCCCTTGCCCAAGCGTTGCCAAGCGGTTCAAAATCGGCTGGATGGTCATCTCCCAGCGCAGTTCCCCTACGACATAGCCGGAAAAGGTCTGCCGGTTTGTATAGATAGGGGCGATCATCAGCCATGTTGATCCCTCCCGCGTGAGCAGCGGCCCGTTGATGCTGCGAATCATCTGTGGCGCATCGTTTGGAAAGCGCCAGGGGAGGGGAATACCATCGCTAATAACGCCCTGATAGGGCGGCGGGAATGCCTGAATCGGTATTCCATCGGCATTCAAGCGCACCACCGCGTTCAAATCAACAAGATGCCTGTTTTGTACCGCAGAAAGTTCGCTAAAAGCGGTGGTGTCTGAGCGCGAAATGGAGAAGAAATGGGCTGTGGAGGTCAGATCGCCAGCAAGGGTGAGGAGATTTGTCTCCATTTGGCGCGTAATTGCTGTCAGCAGTTCCGTCTGTTGGCGGTAATACTGCTCCAAGACAGTCTCTCGCGTTCCCTGATCCGTGGTGTTCAGTACAACCACCAACCAGACGAGCAGCGCGGCAATCCCTCCGCCAACGGCAAGGGCGATTGCCCTAAGAAGTTTGCTCTCCGAGGGTGGCGCCCAAGGTTGCGCCATGTGCGTTTGTGTCATCGCCCCACCCGCTGATCAGGTCTTGGTTGAAAGGATTATAAATCATTCTTGCGAATTAAGGATAGTCCCCACCACATTCCGATTGCCCACAACGCTACCAAGCGAAAGGGTGGGATTGCCCAAAAGTAGTTGTCTACCAAACTTGTCACGATCATAGCGAGGATCGCCCCCGTCCAGACAAAGAGGGCGAGTCCGTCTCCGGCGGTAAGCCCGCGCAGCATCCGCAGCAGGGCAAGGGCAAACAACCCCGCCCCCACAATCCCCACCGTCGCCACCTGATAGACATACACATTGTGGACGGGCAGCAGCGGGCGTACTTCGTCGGGATACAGGTCGGCAATGTAGACCATCAGGTTATTCTCGCCAACGCCCACCCAAAAGGCGTTTGGCTGCGTTCTGATAACGCTGAAGGTATCGTCCCAGAAGAATTCGCGGGGGGTGAACAGGCGATTCGTCACGTTAGCAAGATCGCCCCGCAAGACGACCACCAGCAAGCCGAGCGCCGCCAGCGCCGCCACCGCCACCACCCCGCCTACGACGCGCACCCGCCAGCGCGAGGGCAGCGCTCTGATCCCGACGAACAGCGCCGGTGCAGCGCTGAGTACCAGCCCCAAAAGCGCCCCCCGTGATGCCGTACAGAGAATCCCCACAAGGCACAACACGGCAACCCCAATGGCTATCCACCGCCCGCGCCGCCACAAAACACCGCACAGGGCGCAGCCAAAGAGCGCCAGCAAAAGATAGCCGGCAAGGTAGTTGGGGTGCATGGCAAGTCCGGGGGCGCGGTAGTAGCTTGTTGGCTCGTACCAAAAGCGTTCAATTTCCCCAAACGCCCCCAGACCAAGTGGGTTTTGATGGATCACCTGAAAGATGGCGATCACCGCCTGAAGCGCCGCCCCGCCCAACAGCCCAATTAGTGCCGTCCGCCACACACCTTCACCCTCATGGATGAAGGCATCGGCGAGGACGAACGCCATCCCTAGAATCACTGCAAATTGGAGCGCTCCGGCAAACGCCAAGCCCCGTTCCCGCGCCCAAAGTGTCGTCAGAAACAGCCACACGGCGAGCAGGCAAAGCCACAGTCCGCCCCTTCTGCGCACAATCGCCCTGCATGTGCGGCGCAGGCGCAGCCCATAGGCGGGGTCGATTCCTGCCCGCAGCCCACTGACCACCAACAGCAGCATGGCGACGATCTCAGCCAGTGAGATCGTGATGAAGGCGAAATCTGGCGGCACATCCCCACGGGGCAGGACGAGAATCCCCATCCGTTGGACGCTCATGACGCCGAGCGCGGGCAGCAGCCCGAAGGCGGCACGCTGCAAGGCGGCAAGCGCCCCCAACACACTCCCTAATTGGCTGGATTCGTTGGCTTGTATGGACATGGTTTGTGGGAAAGCGCCCTCATCCTGTGCGCGGCTGTGCAATCGATCATCGAGTTTTACAAGGTTGCCGCCGTTAAAGCAGCGGGCTAAACCTGACCACCCCTACGGGGCTTGAAAACCCTGTTTTTCCCGTATTTACCCCCGTCCCCGTACCAGTTGGTGAAGGACGCGCACCATGTGATCGACTTCCTCACAGGTATTGTAGAAAGCAATCGAAGGGCGCACCGTTGATTCCAAACCAAAGCGGCGGAGGATCGGCTGTGCGCAGTGATGTCCGGCGCGGACGGCGATCCCTTCCTCGTTAAGCGCCTTGCCCACGTCCTCATTGCGGTAACCTGCCAAGACAAAGGACAGCACGCTTGTTTTTTCTTTCGCTGTGCCAATCAGCCGCAGACCCGGCACGGTGCGCATTGCTTGCATGGCATAAACCAGCAAATCATGCTCATAACGCGCCACGTTTTCCAGCCCAACCCGCTCTAGGTAATCGAGCGCCGCCCCTAGCCCCACCGCATCGGCAATGTTGCCTGTCCCTGCCTCAAAGCGGGCGGGGGGTTTCTGGTATATCGTCCGTTCAAAGGTCACATCGGCAATCATGTTGCCGCCGCCTTGCCAGGGGGGAAGGCTGTCGAGGATCGCCTTTTTGCCATAAACGACGCCAATCCCCGTTGGGGCGAACAGCTTATGCCCAGAGAACACATAAAAATCGGCATCGAGCGCCTGCATGTTGACGCGCATGTGCGAGACCGCCTGAGCGCCATCCACCAGCGCCCGCGCCCCAACACTGTGCGCCATCGTCACAATCTCCCGCACCGGAGTGACCGTGCCAAGCGCGTTGGAAACTTGGGTAATGGCAACCAGTTTCGTCCTGTCGTTAAGCAGTTTACGGTATTCCTCAAGGAGTATCTGACCGCTGTCGTCCACTGGAATCACACGGAGTTTTGCCCCCTTCTCGGCGGCAATCTGCTGCCAGGGGACAATGTTGGCGTGATGCTCCAAGAGCGAGACAACGATCTCATCGCCCTGCCCGATGTACTGCTTGCCAAAGGTTTGCGCCACGAGGTTGACCGCCTCTGTCGCCCCCCGCACAAAAATGATTTCCTCTGCCGAGGACGCACCGAGGAAGCGGGCAACCTTGTTCCGCGCACCCTCATAAGCATCCGTCGCCCGCGCCGCCATGTCGTGCGCGGCACGATGAATGTTGGAGTTTTCGTGTTCGTAGAACCATTTCAAGCGATCAATGACCGCCTGTGGCTTCTGCGTTGTGGCGGCGTTATCGAACCACACTAGCTGCCGACCATGAACCCGTTCGGAGAGGATCGGAAAATCGCGCCGGATGGCGTTCACATCAAACGCCGGATGTGCCTCTTGGGACAGAGGGGGGACGCCCTCCCGCTGTGTGCCAGCTGATTCCACAAAATAGAACTGCCGATCCCTATCCGGCGAAGACGTTGATCGCACGCCCGTTGCTTGCGGGTGGTCAAGGGCAATCTGCTGAAGGATGGCGTATAGGCTCTCCGCACCGGGCATGGTAAAGGTGTGCGCCGTCACGCGGTCATCGGCTGTGGGGTTTTCGCCTGTTGGAATTGCCCCAGCGGGCGGCGCGTATGCGCTTGATTCCCCCAAAAAGTAATAGGGCGAGCTTGGCGGGGAAAGCGGCGGCGAGTCGATCTGCGGCAGGGCGGCGGCATAGGCGTGCGGAACACCGAGCAGCGCCCCGCTTGGCTGCTCACCGCCTAGTGCTGGACTGCTTAGCGCGGTATCCGGCACACGGCTTGGCGTTACCGCGGCGGGCGAAAGTTTCGGTCCCGACAGCACCATCCGTTCCGTCGATTCCGGCGCAGCGGGTAGGCTTGCCGGATGCGTGGGAGTACCCTGCGACAGGACGGCGAGAAACTCGTTGGTCAAGTTCGCCAGCAGCGCTTCATCGGAAAAGACAGCCGAGATCAGCCCTGCTGTCTGGGCGGCATCGTTATTTGTAGGTATCTCGGTAGTCATGGTACTTATTCACCTCTACATCATCAAGGACGGCTAAGGCATCGTCGGTCAACACTGCCAGTGAGCAGTAGAGGGAAATGAGGTACGAGGCAATCGCATTGCGGGCAATGCCCATAAAGCGAACGGACAGTCCCGGACTCTGCTCGCCCGCCAAGCCGGGCTGGTAAAGACCAATCACACCTTGACGTTTCTCCCCGACGCGCAGCAGCAGAATCTTGGTCTTGTTGTCCTTGACCGGCACTTTATCGGAGGGGATCAGCGGCAGCCCGCGCCAGGTGAGAAACTGCGACCCAAAGAGGCTCACGGTTGGCGGCGGCACACCACGCCGTGTGCATTCGCGTCCAAAGGCGGCAATCCCAAGCGGGTGGGTTAGGAAGAAGGCGGGTTCTTTCCATACTTTGGTGATCAACGCATCCATATCGTCGGGCGTTGGCGCTCCGCTGCGAGTCGTCAGGCGCTGATCTTTCGCCACGCTGGAGAGCAGCCCATATTCGGCGTTATTGATCAGTTCGCCTTCTTGGTTTTCCTTCAGGGCTTCGATGGTCAGGCGCAGTTGTTCCTTGATCTGGTCATGCGGGGTGCTGTAGAGGTCGGAAATGCGGGTGTGAACATCCAAAACAGTTGAGCAGTGGTGGAGAATATACTCACGGGGGTTTTCTTCATAATCGACGTAGGTTTTGGAGATTTCTTTTTCGCCCTCGCTATCGCATGAAACGGCGACGGCTGTTGGGTTTTTAACTTTATTGACGCGAAAAACACCCGATTCTACGGGAAGCCACTGCAATAAATACACCAACCAACGCGGGCTGATGCTGGACATTTGCGGCGCGGTTTTGGTGACATTCGCCAACTGCCGTGCGGCATTATCACCGAGGGCATTTTGGATGGCTGGATTGTTCGACATAGTTCATCCTCCTAACTCACCTTAGGCACAGACCCTCACCCCCTAACCCCCTCTCCCGCCACGCGGGAGAGGGGGAATGCACTTTTTTGAGGGGGAAGCCCCCTCAAACTGCCCCTTTCGACGAATACGGGGTGAACAAACCCAACTGCGTAAGGTGATCTCCTAACTAAATAATCACACAATGAGGGATGTTCCTTACACAGACGCCCCCGTGCTTTGCCAATATGGTCAGATCAACTATACCTATCGTGCATTGTAGCGCAACCCAGGGTGTGTTGGCGTTTTTGGCTCAGTATCTCTATCCCCTTGCCCTGTTTACGGGGAAAGAGGGAGAGATTCCCTCTCTGTGTTTACGGGATGGGGGCAGGGTTTCCAAGCCCCGCAGGGGTGGCTGCTTTCAGCCCGCTGCTGTAGCGGCGGGGTGGTTAACCTTAGCCCGATGGTTTACCGTCGGGCGCAAAAACGGGCGCATACGATGCGCCCCTACTGGGCTTACACGGTCAACACACCTAACAGCGTTTTCTCCTCTCTCAAAGTACGCTATGATCGGCTCATGGCGCTCACCTTTCTTGTCCTTGAACCCTACCACAGCGGCTCTCATGCGGCGTGGCTGGCGGGCTGGCAGCAGCACAGCGCCCATCATCTTCAGGCGCTCACTATGCCCGGCAACTATTGGGCGTGGCGGATGCAAGGGGGGGCAGTGACTCTGGCGCGGCTCTATGGGGAATCGCCGTTTGTTTCTGCTCCGCCCGCCCTGATCATCGCCTCGGATATGCTTAACCTGACCACCTTTTTGGCGCTCACCCGCCGTTGGACGGCAGCCATTCCCACCGCGCTGTACTTCCACGAAAACCAATTGACCTACCCGCCCGGTCCCCGCCAAAAGCGCGATCTGAAACTTGGCTTCATCAATTACGCCAGCGCCCTTGCTGCTGATGCCGTCTTTTTCAACAGCGCCTTTCACCGTGACGAGTTTCTGAACGAATTACCGCGCCTGTTGAAACACTATGCCGATTTCACCGAACTTCAAACCGTCGATCAGATCGCCGCAAAATCCCAGGTGCTGCCCGTTGGGATCGATCTCCGCCGCCTTGATGCGTATGGCTCGGTAGATGCTAAACTGCCCCCCACCCGCCCCGCCATTCTGTGGAATCACCGTTGGGAGTTCGATAAAAATCCGGCGGCGTTCTACCATGCCCTGTGCCGCCTGCGGGAGTGGGACATCCCCTTTGACCTGATCTTGCTTGGCGAGGACACCAGCCACAGCGAGACTCTCTTTCAAACGATCCAGCGTGAGTTTGCCGATTGCCTCTTGCACGCGGGCTATGCCCAAAACGACGCCGACTATGCCCACTGGCTGTGGCAGGCGCACATTGCCGTTAGCTGTGCCTGGCAAGATTTTTTCGGCATCAGCGCTGCCGAGGCGATCTATTGCGGCTGTTTGCCGCTTTTGCCGCGCCGCCTGAACTACCCCGATCTGCTCCCCGCCAGCCAACATGAACGCTGCCTTTACAGCGAGGGCGATCTAGCGCGGGCGCTCCGCCACGAGATCGCCGCACTCCCCGTGCAGCCGCCTGATGCGGCGCTTCGTCAGCGCGTCGCCGCCTACGATTGGAGCGTCTTGGCAAGGGTCTATGACGCAGCATTTGAAAAAATCGGGTTATAATTCGCCCCGCAAAGCGCAACCCGACCACCTTAAAAGCAAAGGCGTGTAGTTTTCACGATGTTGTTTGATCCCCATCCCAATGCTGATTTCGAGGCTGATTTCACGGGTGACATTGACACCGAGGCGGTGACGATCACCCCACCCTCTACCTTTGCCGATCTCACGCTTGGACAGGTGGTAGGGCGGCTTTTTCGCCAGCCCTTGCAGACCTTTGATGCGCTGCGCACAACACTTGCCCCCCTTGCTGAAGATCGCGCCATTGTCCTGTTGGGCGATGAACGCACGCTTGCGCCCACCCTCGATTTTCGCCAGATCAGCCATCAGGTACGGGCGGAAGTCCGCCGCGTTGCCTTTCCGTTGATTTTGTTGGCGCTCAGCGTCGTGGGCTTCTTTTTCTCGCTCAGTATTGTTTACAAACCGGGCAGCCCCTTTCCGTTGGAGAGCGTCCCCACCGAATGGCAAGTGCGCCTGGGAGCGTTGGGGATGCTCATGTTTGCCATGATTGCCTTGCGGACTCTTCGCCCCGCCCCGTTGGGAAGGCTTGCCCCGCCCATCCCCATGCGCCAGAGGATCACCACCCAAGAAGAATTTATCTACCGCTATGGGATTCGGGCGGGTGTGGCGGGAATCACCCTTGCCTTTGGCTATGGGGCGTGGACGCTGACGAAAGACAATGCCCTGACAACGGGCGGGTTCATCTGTTGGGTGGGGGTTGCCTTCGGCGCATTGTTCGTCCTCTATGACCGCCGTCAAGCCCCGTTCATCAGCGCCGGACGCTGGCTGCGCCGACGGGGGGAGGCGCTCCGGCAGCCGCTTATGCTGCGCCTTAGCTGGCATCTTGCCGCCCTTGTGGGGATTATCGCCCTCGGCATCATCTTTCGCTTCAATGCCTTAGGGCAGTACCCCCCCGACATGACCAGTGATCATGTGGAAAAACTGCTCGATGCGCTCAAAATTGAGCAGGGCTTGTCGCCCATTTTCTTGCCGAACAACGGCGGGCGCGAGAGCTTCCAAATGTACTACCTTGCCGCGCTGCACCGCCTGACGGGGATTCCCTACAGCTTTGAACTGCTCAAGATCGGCACGGGGCTTGAGGGGCTGCTGATGATCCTGCTCGCCTATGGCGCAGCGCGGGGCGTCGTTGGCGAGATGGACAAACGCCTCGGCGAGATCGTTGGGCTGATTATGGCGGCGATGGTCGCCATGAGCTATTGGCATACGATGCTCTCGCGGCTTGGCTTGCGCATCGTCCTGACGACGGTTGCAGTCACCTTGCTGATTTTGTTCCTCAGCCGCGCCATACGCCATAACCGCCGTTCGGCGTGGCTGGCGGCGGGGGGCATCATTGGCATTGGAATGTATTGGTATCAGGCGCTGCGAATCACCCCTCTCCTCGCTGTTTTTGCCCTGATCCTTGCTTTCTTGTGGCGGGTGCGTTCGTGGCGCGTAGCCCGTGAATACACCTTCAATTTCGCCTGCCTTGTCCTCGTTGCCCTTGCCCTGTTCATCCCCTCCGCCCGCTATTGGAACGATTACCCTGAATTCTTTTGGATGCGCACGGAACGCAGTTTGTTGGGCGATAGCATGATCCAAGTGAAGGACGAGTTTGGGCGCATCACGGGCTACCGCCAAGCCGATTTGAAAGACCGCCTAGAGGCGTTCGCCGCAAACTTCCCCGAATTTGCCGATACTTTTCGGCGGGCGCTGCTGATGTACAACGTTGCCGGAGATCGTGCGTGGATCACGGGCGACCCCAACATGACCCCCGCCCTCGACGCCCTAACCGGAACATTTTTCCTCTTTGGCTTTGGCGTGGCGGTGGTTTTTGCGGTGGGGCGGCGCGATCCGGTGGGCATCTTTTTGGCGGGGGGGGTGTTCATCATGCTGCTGCCTACAGCGTTGGCAATCGCCTTCGCCCGCGAAGTGCCAAGCGCCACCCGCGCCAGCGGATCGCTCCCCTTTGTCTATATGCTTGCCGCGTGGGGGATGGGCGTTCTACTGATCGCCTTTGCCGATAAATGGCAGCGGGCGTCGGCACAGCGCCTAATCTATGGGGCGGCGGTGGTCGCTTTGCTGCTCAGCGGGGTAAGTAACGCCCACGCCTATTTCCAAAGCGCCATGCCCGAATACCGCCTATCGACCTACCCCTACCGGCAGGCGGGCTTGATCGTTAAAAACTTTGTGGAAAACTTCGCCCCGGCAGGCAACGCCTACATGATCGGGTGGGATAGCTGGTGGGATTACCGTGCGGTAGGCATTGAAGCGGGTATGCCCGAATGGGTGAACGGCGTTCTTTGGGATGATTTTCCCGCTCGGCTGTTTCAAAAAATGGCACAAAACGCCACCTCGCCATACGAGCTTGATCCGCAAAAGCCGTTGATGTTCCTCTATCACCCGCAGGCACTACGGATTGGAATCGCGCTCCAAACAACCTTCCCGGGCGGCAGCGCTGTTGAGGTAGAGACCTTTCACAAAGGGCGTAACTTTATGGTCTTTACCGCCCCGCCGCCCGGCTGCCAGTGGGCGGCGGAACAATTGGGCTTCGCACCGCGAACGTGCCAAAATGAGAATTAGACGCACCCCACGACTAAGGTAGATCGCCGCTGAAGGTGTATATCTAACGCCTTCGCCCGCGCTGAAGGGCATATGACAGATAGGACTATGGTCAACACAACTCACGGAACTGACACCTGATGCTTTCGTACCAATCGAACACCGACTCCTTGCCAACGGAATCGTCCAATGCCCGCAGCGCCGCCCTCCGCCGCAACGGAATCACGGTGGTTGTCCTGCTCATTGTCTATGCCTTCGCCATTTATTTCCGCTTTGTCGGGCAGAATTGGGATGATTTCACCCACCTTCACCCCGACGAACGCTTTCTGACGCAAGTTGCTGAGGCGATGAACGGTCCGCTGCGTATGACGGACACCTCCGCCAGCGTGCAGATGCAAGAATGCCTTGCCCAATACCCAGAGACGAACGGCATCGGCGGCTTTTTCGACTCCAAATGCACGAATTGGTATCCCAAAAACGTGGGGCATGGGCTGTATGTCTACGGCGAACTGCCTCTGTTTGTCGTGCGCATTGCGGCGGAGATCACCCAAATAGTCCATGCCGATCAGGCGTTGGCTACCGCCGATCCCAACGACGACATCATCGCCGCCAATTGGACGGGCTACAACGGGATTCACCTTGTGGGGCGGACGGTCTCAGCAGTCACCGATTTATTGGCGATGGGCGTCATTTTCCTGATCGGCTGCCGGCTGTTCGGGCGGTGGGTCGGCTTGCTGACGATCACCCTCTATGCTGGGGCGGTGCTGCCCATTCAGCTTGCCCATTTCTGGACGACGGACGCCTTTACAACGCTCCCTGTCGTCCTGACGATGTATTTTGCCATCCGCATCCGTGAACGAGGGCGCTACAGCGATTTTATCTGGGCGGGCGTCTTTATGGGCTGCGCCCTTGCCAGCCGCATCAACACCCTGCCCTTTGCGGCGATCATCGTCCTAGCCGCCGCCATCTATGCCCTCCCCGGTTGGGATCGGCGCTTGGTCTGGAGGGAGCGCAACCGCCTGTTCAGCCGCGCCGTGTTGGGCGTGCTGGTTGCCGGGCTGTTCACGGTGTTCACTTTCCGCTTCACAAATCCGCACGCCTTTACCGGCGGGTCGGGTATTTTGGGCGTGTTCAACCTCATCAACTTCGATCCCGAATCGCCTAAGGCGCTCCTAGAGCAGTCCACCGGCATGGGCGGCTTTGGCGCACGCCTGCTGCGCATTTTCCTCTATGATCCCTTCGTGGACGACATCTTTCAATCGCAGTTTCTCGTCAGTGGGCAAGCCGATTCCCCGCCCAACCATCAGTGGGCAAGCCGCACCCCGTACCTGTTTGCCGCCCAAAACATCACCGTGTGGGGGTTGGGTCTGCCACTCGGTCTGATGGGCTGGATCGGCTTTGGATGGGCATGTTGGCGGGTGCTGCGGGCGCGGCGGGATTGGTCGCTGCTGATCCTTCCGGCGGCGTGGGTGCTGCTTTATTTCGGCTATATGGGGCGCCTGTGGGTTATGACGATGCGCTACTACATGCCGCTCTACCCCTTTTTGATCATGCTGGCGGCGTGGGCGATGGTTGAACTTGTCAAGGAACGGGCGGCACTCACGGCACTGCGGGAAGGGGTTCAGCGCCTTCTCCGTCCGCGCCTTGCCCGTCGTCTAGGGGTCGCCCTGTTGGTGGGTATCGTCGCTTTCACCTACCTGTGGGCGGGGATGTTCACGAACATCTACCGCCACCAACTGACTCGCGTCCAAGCCAGCAATTGGTTTTTTCAGGAAGTTCCTAGCGCCGTCTCGCTGCCGATCACCTATGACTCTGGTGAGGCGCGGCAGTTGTTCGTCCCCATCTATGGCTCACGCCCCGACCTGAATTACACCCCTTACGAGGCGGGCAAACGTCGCACACTGAGCATCGTCACCGCCGGAAACGAGAGGCTGGATCGCGTCCTTGTGCAAGGCATTACCGATCCTGAAAAGAGCGGACGCGCCAAGACATTCTGGGTGGGGATCGCCCGCGATCAGGACGGCTTGAACGTTGTCAGCACCGGACGCATCACCGCCGATTTCGGCAAGGATGGGACATTTGGCAGCCCCTATACCGTCCTGCTGGACCCGCCGCTCACGCTGACCGTTGGTGAACCGTTCTACCTTGTCACATGGGCAGATGAACCCCTCGCCGTGACGCGGGCGGCGGGCGTGGCGGGCGAGTTCATCCTTGCCAGCGCCGATGTGCCGAGTATTGCTGTCCTCAACCTGCCCCCCGCCATTGACCTTGAGGCTGGTCAGGCGTCCGCCTTTGTCGGGCAAGAGGGCGTCAGCGGGATCGTGGACGTTCCGGCGGCAGGCAACATCGATCAGGTCACCCTCGCCCATGTCCTGAATCCGCTCGATGGTGGGGCAGTCAGCCTGAAAGTCTCCCTACTAGATGGGACCAGTGCTGCTGAATTGGCGACGGGCATTCTTACAGTGGCAGCGCCCAGCAGCACGGACGCACCCTTTGGCGCGGCGCAAACCATCCAATTGGATCGCACCGTCAGCGTCCGTGAGGGGCAAACCCTGCGTGTTGCGGTGCAAACCACCGATAGCGGCATTGCCCGCCTGACGGGGACGGTGATCGCCGTTGAAGGTCCCTGGGATGATCCCGTCCCCACAAAAACGTGCGCCTTGCCCCCCCTCATGGATTGGTCGGAAGCAACGCCGGGGATGATCCCCCTTGATCGATGCAGTGGGCGCGATCCGTATGGGACGCTCTATCGCGGCATTGAGCTTTACCTCTCCCTAGAGGACGACGCGGGCAAGCGCGACATTATGCTGAATGTCCTCAACGATGCCGACTATCTGACGATCAGCAGCAACCGCTTCTACGACTCGCTGTCGCGGATTCCGATCCGCTTCCCGATGAGCCTCGCCTATTACAAGGCGCTCTTTAGCGGGGAACTGGGCTTTGATCTGGTGAAGGTCTTTAACACCTCGTATGGCATTGCCGGAATCGATATTTCCGATCAGCACTTGCCCTTTTACAACAGTCCGGCGTGGCTGAACGAATACGAGGCAGAGGAGGCGTTCCACGTCTACGATCACCCCGCCGTCCTCGTCTTTCGCAAAAACACCGAACGCTATTCGGCGGAAAAGGCGGCAGCAATTTTAGGGGCGGTCTCGCTGGCGGATAACAACCAGTTTAGCGGGGCAATTGAGGACACAAACATCCTGAATATCGTTCGGTGGGGGGCGCTCCCCGCCACGAAAGCCCCCTCCGGCTTGCGGATGGACGATACGTTGAGGGCGATCCAAAGCGAGGGCGGCACGTGGGCGGCGCTCTTTCCGAAAGACTCCTTCGTGAATAGTTCCCAACTGATCACGGTGATCGTTTGGTATCTATTGATTCTGATCATCGGGTGGGCGGCGTTCCCGCTGCTCTATGCGCTTCTTCCGGGTCTGCCGGATCGCGGCTACCCAATGGCAAAGACCGCCGGACTCTTGATCATTGCGTGGGTGGCGTGGGCGGGTGGGGCGCTGCGCTTCCTCACCTGGTCGGCGTGGGGATTGCTTTTTATCACCCTCGCCCTGATTGGCATCGGGGCGTGGGCTGTCTACCGCCATTGGGGGACGTTCCTCCCCTATGTGCGGCGCAACTTCCGCCATTTCTTGATCGTTGAGGGGATTTTCCTCGCCCTGTTCATCGGGTTCTTGCTGGTGCGCTTCAGCACCCCCGACCTGTGGGCGCAGTCGCTTGGCGGGGAAAAACCGATGAACTTCGCCTACTTCAACGCCGTCCTCAAAAGCACCGTTTTCCCCCCCTACGATCCCTGGTTCGCTGGCGGCTACCTGAATTACTACTACTTTGGCTATGTGTTCATTGGCGTCCCCACGAAATTGTTGGGGATTCTGCCGAACATCGCCTTCAACCTCGCCGTGATCACCTTCTTTGCCCTGACGGGGATCGGGGCGTTCTCCATCGCCTTTAATCTGGCGGCGGCGCGTTGGTTCAGAAAGCACGAACCGGATTCCGATGCGCCCCACGCACCCACCCAAGAACGGCGGCGCTTTGCGCTGCGTTTGCCAGCGGCAAGCCCCTACCTTGCCGGGTCGCTGGCGCTGCTGCTGTGCGTTGTGTTGGGAAATCTCGGCACGCCGACGGTCATTGCCTCTGGGATTGCGCGGGCGGGGGGCTGCGGCTTGCTGCCAACGGATATGTTTTCCTCGCTGGTGGATGCCTACAAACGCGAAAACAATGGCGCTGACCCCGATGGTGATGCGCTCGTTGGGCTTGTCGAACGCTCACAAAACCCAAGTCTCTCGGATCGGCTCACCTTTTGGGTGGAATCGACACGCGGTTCAATTGAGTGCATGGCGCGGGGAGTGAGCCTGACGATCAGTTCGGGCTACATCCCTACGGTGGGACCAGATCGGTGGTTTTGGGGTCCGCGTTCCATCGTTGGGGAGTACACCATCTACGGGAACGAGATCAACGAATTTCCCTACTTCACCTTCATCTTTGGCGACCTCCATGCCCATATGATGGCACTCCCTATCACGCTGTTGGTCATTGGCTGGCTGCTTGCCGAAATCCTGATCGCTGGCACACGCCGTGCCACGTGGGTGGTCATTGGGGCAACAATCCTCGGCGGCTTAAGCATTGGTATCTTGCAAGCGACGAACACGTGGGATTGGATCACCTACCTAATTGTGGGAATGGTCGGCACGCTCTACGCTATTTTCCTGCGCCGCCACGCGCTGAATCTGCGCCATGTGGTGGGTTGGGGGGCGCAGTTGGGCGGGCTGTACCTTGCCCAAAGCATCGCCATGCTGCCCTTCACCGCCTTTTTCGCTACAGCATACTCATCAGTGAAGTCCTTCGAGGGGCTTAAAACGCCCCTCTGGGCATATTTCACGATGCACGGCGTGTTTCTGTTCATCGTGATCTCGCTGTTCGTGTGGCAGACCGCCCGCCTGCTGCGCCACCTCTACCTGCGCGATCTGGTGGGGAAAGCCGCCCTTGTGCGCGGCGGTTTGCTGATCATCGGGCTTAGCCTGATCGCCGCTGCTGCAATCGCCATCCTCCCAATCAAGGTGTTCCTGTTTTCCTTGCCCATCCCGCTTGGCGTTCTGCTCATCCCGCTGATCATCTGGTGTGCGGTGCTGCTGCTGCTGCCCGACCAGCCCCGCGAGATGGCGTTCGTCTACGGCATGTTCGGCTTGGCGCTGGCGCTCTCCTTCGCCGTTGAGGTCGTCGTGCTGGATGGCGATATTGCGCGGCAGAACACCTTTTTCAAATTCTATATGCAGGTCTGGATCATGTTCAGCATCGGCGGTGGGGCGGCGTTGGCATGGCTAATCAGTGCCTCACGCCGTTGGGAAGGGGGTGTGCGTCTGGGGTGGCTGCTCTTTGCCGGGCTGCTGCTTGGCACGGCGGCACTCTTTCCGATCACGGCGACACAAGGAAAAATCGCCATGCGTATGGCGACGGATGCCCCCAACACGCTGGATGGCAACGCCTTTATGGAGTACGCCACCTACTATGAAGGATCAGAGGGGGTATTCCTCGGCAACGATCTGAAGATGATTGAATGGCTGCGCGATAACGTCACCGGAACACCGGTCATTCTAGAAGCGCACCAATACCCCTCTGAATACAAGTTGAACGGGCGGATCGCCATCAACACGGGACTCCCGTCGCTGTTGGGCTGGCGCTTTCACCAGCAGCAGCAGCGGACGCTTGACCCGCTCCCCACGTTGGTGCAGCAGCGCGGCGCAAACGTGATTGCCCTCTACAACACGCCCGATGCCGAGGTTGCTTGGCGGATGCTCCAAACTTTCAACGTCCGCTATATCATCGTTGGGCGCTTGGAGCAGGTTGTTTACCTTTCGCAAGGGCTGGCAAAATTTGATCGGATGGTGACGCTTGGCTGGCTGCGCCTTGTCTACGATCAAAACGGCGACAAAATTTACGAGGTGAATCCCGACGCGCCTGCCGCCCCGCACACCGTCGGGGCGGTGATCACCCCCTAAGGGCGCCCGAGCTTCCCTGTGTTGCATCAGGGCAACCCTTCTGGATAGTGCGGTGTTACCATTAGTAACGAAGCCTGGCTAGAAAAGTCTGGAAAAAAATCATCATGACCGTTGTTGAATCGCGCAATCTCCGAAAAGTCTTGATCGCCAATCGTGGTGAGATCGCTGTGCGCATCATCCGCGCCTGCCGCGAACTGGGCATCCGCACCGTCGCCGTCTACAGCGATGCGGATCGCCGCGCCCTTCACGTCCGCTATGCTGACGAAGCCTATTACATCGGAGCGCCCCCCCCCCGCGACAGCTACCTCAACATGGGCAAGCTGATCGATGTGGCGCGGCAGTCGAACGCTGACGCCATCCATCCGGGATATGGCTTTCTTTCCGAGCGGGAGGTCTTTGCCGAAACCTGTGAGGAAGCGGGGATCATCTTCGTCGGACCGCCCCCGAACGCCATCCGCACGATGGGCGACAAACAAACCGCCCGCATGACGGTCAAAGCGGCGGGTGTCCCCATTGTCCCTGGGACAGAACCGGGCTTGCATGATGAGGACATTCTCCGCGCCGCCGAGGGCATCGGCTACCCCGTCTTGGTGAAGGCATCGGCGGGTGGCGGCGGCAAGGGGATGCGCATCGTCCACAACGCCGAAGACCTCCCCGATGCGCTGGCATCCGCCCGCCGCGAGGCGCAAAATGCCTTTGGCGATGGCACCGTCTACCTTGAAAAATACATCGAAAACGGGCGACACATCGAAATTCAAATCCTTGCCGATATGCACGGGAACTGCATCTCGCTTGGTGAGCGCGAGTGCAGCATCCAGCGCCGCCATCAAAAACTGGTCGAAGAATCGCCAAGCCCTCTCGTCACCGAGGAGATGCGTCAGGCGATGGGTGCGGTTGCCGTTGCCGCCGCCCGCTCGGTCAATTACGTGAACGCCGGCACGATTGAATTCATCGTGGATAAAGATCGCAATTTCTACTTTATGGAGATGAACACCCGCCTTCAGGTGGAACATCCGGTGACGGAACTCGTCACCGGCGTTGATCTCGTCAAAGAGCAGCTGCGCATTGCACGCGGGCGCAAGATGGAGCCAACCCAAGAAACCCTCCAGTTTCACGGTCATGCTATCGAGTGCCGCATCAACGCCGAAGACCCCTACAACAACTTCCTCCCCTCCATTGGGATGATTAGCTTGCACCTTGCCCCCACTGGGCCGGGCGTCCGCCTAGACAGCGGGATTTATGCGGGCTATGAGGTCACCCCCTACTACGATTCGATGCTGAGCAAGCTCATTGTCTGGGGGGCAAACCGCCCACAGGCAATCCGCCGTCTCAGCCGCGCCCTCAGCGAATACCGCATCATGGGCTTGAAAACAAACCTCCCCTTCCATCACAAGCTAGTTGATAGCCACCACTTCATCAGCGGGAAGTTTGATACGGGCTTTATTGAACATCACTACACGGCAGAGGTGGATGAGGCGAAACTCGAACATGAATCCGCGGCGATTATCGCCACCCTCGTTGCTCACGCAGACCGTCAACAGGCGGCGCAGATTGTCGCCTCCCCCGCCCGCGATACGTCCAACTGGAAATGGGTTGGGCGCTACGAGCGGATGCACCGCTAAAGGAATATCTCTAAGTACAAACACAGTGAAAAGGCGGGATAACGCATAATCCCGCCGCTAAAGCAGCGGGCTGAAAACAGCCACCCCTTCGGGGCTTAAAAGGCATCGCTGCACCGATTGTTCTACCTTCTTTACCCCAAAGGGCTTTTGTGACGGTACTTAGTAGATCGTCAGAAAGATTTCTAAAAGAACCTCTATTCCCCCCTTTACCGATATCCCGGTGAAGCACCATCCTCGCAAGCGCCTAAACCGCTCTGCTAACCGCTTGGCAGGTACCCTTTGACCCCATTTCCCTACGCCCTTTTTGCCCTAGCCTACCCCATTTTTGCCCCCTCTGATTTGTGGGTAATACATAGCGCTATGTGGGAGAGGGGGCTAGGGGATGAGGGTTTGCCCTAAACGTTACCTATAATTTACGGATAGACACTAAGCATGTTCGTTATCGGGAACTTTTTACTAGAGGCGAGCGTCTCCTGAGAAGAGACTACTTTTCGGGAGATATGGCATGTCAACACGGCTCATTCGGATTACAGCATTTTTGTGCGCCCTCACCCTTCTTGCGGGGACAGTCACCGTCGGCGCGACGGGTATTCAAGGGCGCGATAAGGGAAACCCTCGCCAAGCCCCAGAGCGGGTTTCGGTCTACCTTAAATCCCACCGCGTCTCCATCAAGATTGAAAATCAATTGGCGACGACCAGCATTGAACAAGTCTTTTACAATCCGTCGGATCGCATGGCAGAGGGCGAATACCTTTTCCCACTTCCCGAAGGGGCAGCAGTTGCCGATTTAACCTTGTTCATTGATGGGCAGCCCATCAAGGGAGAAATCCTTGACGCGAAACAGGCACAGGCAATCTACACCGAAATTGTCCGGCGGCTACAAGACCCTGTACTGCTCCAATATGTAGGGCGCAATGCGGTGAAGGCGAATATCTTCCCTATTCCCCCGCGCAGCGAGCGCAAAATTAGCCTCACCTATACTCATATCGCCCCCGCCGAAAGTGGTTTGATCCACTACACCTATCCGCTGCGGACGGATTACATCAGCAAAAACGCCGCCGCCGAGGTGAGCGTGGCGATGGAAGTGACCTCCAACACACCCATCGGGACGATCTACTCCCCGAATGCGCAGGTTGCCATCAACCGCACCGGAGAAACGAGCTTCCGCGCTGGCTTTGAAACCTCGAATTACCGCGCCACCGAAGATTTCACCGTGTATTATGGGGCGGCAAACGACGAAATCGCTGCCAACCTGCTCACCTACCGTGAGAGTGCCGATCTAGACGGGTTCTTCTTGCTCATGCTGACCCCGCCGACAAAAAACAACATCACCCGTGTGATCCCGAAAGACGTGATCATCGTCCTCGATCAATCCGGTTCGATGGTTGGTCCAAAGTGGGATCAGGCACGACAAGCCGCAGAATACATCCTGAACAACCTGAACGAGGGTGATCGGCTGAATGTTGTCATCTTCAGTTCCGGCTACCGTATTTTTGCTAACGCGCCGCAGCCAAGTGGTGAAGCGGGGAATGCCATCCGTTGGGTGAAATCCCAAGATGCACTTGGCGGCACAGATATTAACACGGCGCTCACCGTTGCCCTTGATGCGGCGGATAAGAGCCGCCAAACGGTTATCTTGTTCTTCACTGATGGTCTGCCCACCGAGGGGATTACGGATCGAAAGGCGATCCTCGAAAACGTTCGGGCGCGGGCGAACGCCAACACCCGAATTTTCGCCTTCGGGGTCGGTGACGATGTGGATACCTTCCTCTTAGATTCGCTTTCGACCACCTACGGCGGAACGAGCGTTTACGTCCGCCCGACGGAGAATATCAAGGAAAAAGCACAGGCACTCTACGATAAGATCGTTTCGCCCGTTCTGACAAACATCAAACTGACCATTGCCGGCGCGATCTTGGAGGACACCATCCCCGCTGCGCCGCTGCCCGATTTGTTTGCCGGATCGCAGTTGGTGATTGCCGGACGCTATCGCGGACAGGGCGGCACAACAATCACGCTCACGGGCGACCTTAATGGCGAGACAAAGACCTACACGTATGAAGGGTTGAATTTCTCGGCAAATGCTGGCGGGCAGCCCTTTGTGGCGCGGCTTTGGGCGCAGCGCAAGATCGGCGCTCTGCTAAATCAAATCCGCCTGAATGGAGAGACCCGCGAACTCGTTGATTCCGTCGTGGCGCTCAGTGTTCGCTATGGGATCATCACCCCCTACACGTCCTTCTTGATCACCGAAGATGATATTCGCCGCCGCACAGAAGGTGGTGTCCCGCCGCCCGCTCCGGGGGATAGGGATTTCAGCCTTGCTACACCCTTGGCGTTGCCAATACAGGGATTTGCAACGATACCACCTCCTTCAGGCGCGGGGGCAGTAGAACGCTCCAAGTCTGAAGATGAACTACGCGGGGGAAATTCCATCATGGCAATGCCAACGGCGACTGCCGCAGCCTTTGGCTACAGCGGACAGGAAGAACCAAAGGATCAAGATAAGGGCAGCGCTTCTGCGGGCGAGATCATCAAGCCTGTCGCCGGAAAGACGTTTGTCCTCCGCGTGGGTATCTGGGTGGATAGCGAATTCCTCGTCATGAAGGATGTGACACCGGTGAAGGTGAAAGCGTTTAGCGATGAGTATTTCGCCCTGCTGACAAAGGACCCACACATGGGCGAATACCTTGCCATTGGTGAGCATGTTGTCATTGTCATTGGGGGAACGGTCTACGAGATCGTCCCGAACTGAGTACCTATCTGTAAATTATGGGTAGATATTAGGGCAATCCCTCACCCCCTCTCCCGCTGCGCGGGAGAGGGGGGATGATTCCCTGTGAGGGGCAGCGCCCCTCACACCCCCTTTGTTGATAGCACTCACACGCCAAACCCAAATTTACTGGTAGGCTCTAAGTACGACCACAGTGAAAAGGCGGGATTGCTCATGATCCCCCCGCTGTCCCTTACCGCGCCACCGCCCGCCCATACAGCCATGCCAACAGCGCCATAGCAAACACCTTGACTGCCGCAATGGCAATCACCCCCTGGGGGGGCGAAAACGGGATATATATTCCGATAAGGAGAATTATCAGTAAGGCAGCCCCACCCGCTATGATAACCGCCATGGCAATGCCCCCCGTCCGCCCTTGCGCGGTCAGAAGGGCAATTGTCGGAGCGCTCACACACACCGGAATCACCATACAACCTAAAATGGCGAGGATCGGCGCAGCGATGGTATAGGACTCGCCCAACAGCCAGCCTATGAAGGGTGTACTGAGCCAGCCGCTTACTGCGGCAAGGGCAATGCCCACCATCAACAGCGCCCCCTGCTGACGCCGCCAGAGTCGCCGCGCCGCCAGCGGAGAGGTTTGGTAGGCGCGAATATAGCGCGGGAGCATGACTGTCCCCCATGCTGTGGGAACGATCAACAACAGACTAACCACGCGCAAAGAGGCGGCATAAAAAGCCACTGCGTCATACTCTGGGCGGGCATAGAGCGCCGCGACAAGATAAAGATCTAACCCCTGAAAGAGCGCTCCCGCTAACCCCACAAGGACGAACGGTAACCCCATCTGCCAGCGCCAATGAAGATCGATCCCGCCCGTTTGGGGAGTCGGATGAGGGCGCCCCCCAAGAGCAGCAATCATCCCAATCCCATTCCCAACAGCCAACGCGCCCATCAGCCACAGCGCATCACGCCCAAAGATCGCCCCCATAATTGTCAGAAGGGCAATGCCAAGCCCTGTGAACAATTCAATCGACGCCGCCCGCCGCGCCTTATCAAGCCCTGTCAGCGCGGCGCAGATGGCGCGGATAACCCCACGCGGAAACAAACTGATCACTCCAACCAGCAGTAAATCGGGGCGCCCGAGGGGGGGAATCAACGCGGCAAGGAGAATCACGAGGGCGGTGGCAAGGGTGGCAATGAACCGCCAGCGAATAGCAGCCCACAAAAGGACGCCCTGTGCTTGGGGGTTGGCAGCGGTGCGGGCGGTGAGTATCGGATCACGCCCCATGTCCGCGAGAATCCCGATCAGCCCTATCGTCGTCGTGGCAAGGGAATATGCCCCAAACGCGGAAGGGGCAAGCAGCCGTACCGCCACCAAGCCAGCGATCATTCCTGCCGCTTGTGCCAGTCCGCGTCCGAAGATCAAGGCGAGAATGGTCATGGGACGAATTCTAACAGGTTTCCTCTGCCAAACACGCCTCACACGCGCTAGAATCGTTCTATGCAAAAAAAAGACCTACTCAACGAACTACGGGCTGCCCGCACCGCTTTTCTCATCGGGCTTGAGGGACTTTCTGATGATGCCCTGCTGCGCCCCGGCGCCTGCGGCTTATGGTCGGTGAAGGATGTCCTTACCCATCTCACCTCATGGGAATCGGAATTGGTCACAGCGTTGGCAAAACTTGACCCCAAGAACGCCCCCAATATCGTCCGCATTGAGGATATAGACGAGTGGAATCAAGACCAATACGCCGCAAACGCCGCGATCCCGCTGGCGCTGGCGCGGGAGGATTTCGAGGGTGTCCACAAGCACCTGATCAAGATGATCGAGGGGCTGGACGAAGTAACCCTGACCGACCCCCGCCGCTTTCGCTGGATGGAGGGCGAACCGCTGACCTATTTGATCCTTGATACAGCGGTTTGGCACGAGAAAGAACACCTTGATGACATTCGCGCTTGGCGCGAGGAAGCCGGGCTATGACCACCTACTTCTTTGACCGCACCCCCCACAGCGGCGTACTCGAACTTACCGATCAACACCGCCTCGACTTGCTTCACCGCATGTCCACAAACGATGTGAATGTCCTCCAGTCAGGCGAAGGCTGTTCTACTGTCCTTACAACGGCACTTGCCCGCATCATTGATCGGGTGACCGTCTACCATCGCGGGGAGACGGTGCTGCTTCTCACCGCCCTGCCCGATGCGGTACGCGCATGGCTGCAAAAGCATATCTTCTGGGCAGACAAGGTGAAGGTTCGGGATGTGAGTGCCTCATGGGCGCATGTTGAACTCTATGGCGCGCAGGCGGCGGCGCTTATTGGGGAGATTGTCCCCGGCGCGGAAACGCTCCCCCTCCACCACAACCGTGAGAGCGGCGGTCTGCTGGCTGCCCCAACCTACCTCCTCGCTGGCGCGGGCTATAGGCTTCTCATCCCGCAAGAAACTGCCGACGATCTTCGTACTCGCCTTGTGAATGATTCCCGTATCACGCTAGGCAACAGCGAAACCTATGAACGGCTGCGCATCGCAGCGGGAATGCCCGCCGCCGGGCATGAACTCACCGAGGACTACATCCCCCTAGAGGCGGGGTTATGGGAGTCCGTCAGCTTTCGGAAGGGCTGTTACATCGGGCAGGAGATCATCGCCCGTATGGAGAGCCGGAACAAGCTGGCGAAAACGTTGGTGGCGCTCCAATTGACAGAATACGCCCCTTTGAAAGCCACCATTGCCCATGACGGCATGGCGGTGGGAACACTCACCAGCCTTGCCCAGATGGAAGACGGGACGTATCGTGGGTTGGGCTTTGTAAAACCGGAATGGAGCGCCAGCGGAACACGGCTTACCCTTGAGAACGTGCCAGTAGAGGTTGTCCCCGCACCCTTGATCGCCCCCCGTGAAACGGTCTAGATGAACTGTCTTTGATTTCCCTCACTCTCGCCCCCTCCCCCTTGTCGCTGTGCGATAGGGAGAAGGGGCGCTTCGCTCACTCCGCCTGCCGATAGACGCGGACATAATCAATGAGCATCGTCTGCGGAAAAATGGTTGTTTTGTCCGGCTTGCCGGGCCAATTTCCCCCCACCGCCACATTCAGCAGCAAGAAAAATTCGTGATCGAACACCCAGGCATTCCCGCGTAGGTCGTCGGGGGTCACCGTGCGCACCAAGACGCCATCAATGTACCAACGGAGGCTGTCGGGCTGCCAGTCAACGGCATAGACATGAAAATCATCGGCAAAATCGGTCTCAAGGCGATAGCTGTTCGTCACCCCATTTGCCCCTGAATAGCCGGGACCATGAACCGTCTGGTGAATAACCTTCGGCTCTGAGCCAATGTTTTCCATAATGTCAATCTCGCCACACTTGGGCCATGGCGTTTTCGTAATATCTGCGCCAAGCATCCAAAAGGCGGGCCAAATCCCCTGCCCACGCGGAATCTTAATTCGGGCTTCGATCCGTCCATACAAGACAGTGACCTTCTTTTGGGTGATCAGCCGTGCTGAGGTGTACTTACAGGGAACGATGGGGCAGCGGTAATTATTGGGGTTTTCTTCCCGCGCTACAATCGCCAGCGACCCTTCCCCATCCAACGCCGCGTTTTCAATGTCGTCTGTGTAGTATTGGAGTTCGTTGTTGCCCCACCCCGATCCACCAATGTCAAACGCCCAGAACTCTTTATTGGGGGGCGTTCCGGCTTCGCCCTCAAATTCATCCGACCAAACGAGTTCCCATGTCCCTGTGTCGTTCATCCCAGTACCGTCCACTCCAGCACACGTCGCCGCCCGATCCACCTCAGCAGAGGTTGTCATCTCGATGGTTAACCCATACCCAAAGGGAAACAACGGAGTATTGCACCCCTCAGTTGTCAGCGCGGAGAAATCAAAGGGTATCTGATCAATATTCCGCAGCCAGGTGAAGGGCAATTTTCCAGTGAAGGGGGCATTTCCAAAGAGGGCATCGGTCACGCCGTCACCCTCTGTCCCCGGCAGCCATGCGGCGATAAACACATCCGCCGCCAGAAGTTGATCGGTAATCACCAGTGGGCGCCCCGACAAAAGGATCACGATCAACGTCTTGCTGTGCGTGCGCATCTGCTCGACCATCGCCAGTTGATCAGCGGGCAAGGCAAGGGTGGCGCTGTCCCCAAACCATTCGGCATAGGGCGGCTCGCTCAGAACGGCGATCCCCACCTCTGCCATTCCCTCAAACGAACCAGCGGCATTGTAAGTCACCTGTGTTTCAGGCGAAACAGCCGCTCGAATCCCCTCTAGAATCGTTGTACCCGGGGTGATCGCCCCCGCCTTCCCCTGCCATTCGATTGTCCATCCCCCACTTTGCAGACCAATATCATCCGCCCCCACCCCACCGACAAAGATCGTAGGGGTCGTTTTCGCCAGCGGGAGCGCCCCCGCCGTATTCTTCAGCAAAACGAGTGATTCACTGACCGCCCGCCGCGCTACCGCCCGATGTTCCGCCGACCCAACAGCGAGGCGTAAATCAGGGTTGCTGAAAGGACGCTCAAAGAGTCCTAAGCTGATTTTTGCCCGCAAAATGCGCCGTACTGCGTCATCGATGCGCGTCAGGGGTACAGCGCCCGTTTCAACGGCTTTCGTCAGGCTGCGGATGAAGCGCGGGTAGTTTTGGGGAACCATGTTCATATCGACACCCGCGTTGATCGCCGCGATCACGGATTCATCGTAGGAAGGCGAAACGCGATCAATCCCCTCCCAATCAGAGACAACGAACCCCTGAAAGCCGAGTTCCTCTTTCAAAACCGTTGTCAGCAGGTAGCGCTGTGCGTGCATTTTCAGCCCGCCCCAACTGGAAAACGACGCCATGATACTCATCGCGCCGCCTTCAATCGCTGCTAGATAAGGGGGCAAATGGATCGCCCGCAGTCTACTTTCGTCAATGTTTGTCGCCCCGCGATCTAGGTTCATCGCGCCGAACTCGGATGTTCCCCATGCCGTGCCGCCATCGCCCACATAATGTTTCGGCGTTGCCAAGACGCTCAGTGGGGCGGCAAGCGATTCTCCTTGCATCCCTTCCAGCGCTGCCCGTCCCAATTCGGTGACAAGCGCCGTATTTTCGCTGTAGCTCTCGTAAGTACGCCCCCACCGAATATCTTGTGTCACGGCGACGACGGGTGCGTAGTTCCAATAAATGCCAGTGGCGATCATCTCCTGTGCGGTGAGATGGGCAATTGTTTTCACCAAATCTGGGTTGCGGGCTGCCCCTAAGCCAATGTTATGGGGGAAAATCGTCGCCCCATAGAGGTTGCCATGCCCATGCACCGCATCTACGCCATATAGGACGGGAATACCGAGGCGCGTTTCCAATGCGCTTAGTTGGTAGCTATCGACCATCTCCGCCCATGCCTCTACTGTATTCGGGCGGGGCGATCCGCCGCCACCGCTCAAGACACCGCCAATGAGCCGAGCGTTGACCTCCGTTGGGCTGACGCTCCCTTTTTCAACGAGGGTCATCTGCCCAATTTTTTCCTCAAGGGTCATCCGCCCTAGCAAATCTTCAACGCGCACCTCAACGGGTAGGCTGGCATCGCGGTAGGGGGCATCTTGCCCCCGCGCCGGAAGCGGCGCGATCACAAGTCCCATGATCAGGACGATCAAAAGAATCCTCACAATAGACTTAGGCATACATCCTCCGGCAATTTTCTGGCAAATGCCAACAAGCCAACTTCTGGGAGCGCTCTCAATATCTGCTGATGATTATGCCGTGAGGGAAGGCGGTAAACAAATTTTAAGAGAGTGGCGGTAGGGAGTAGTCCATCAGGGGGTAGCGTTTCCAAGCCCCGAAGGGATGGTTATTCTTAGCCCGCTGCTTTAGCGGCGGGCGCTCACGGGCGGCGATGGGCGCAAACATTGCGCCCCTAGGGGAATACGGATGTATTTCCCCTCTCGCTGAGGTGTTCTCTTAGGGCAAGAAGTCATCCGTGTATGCAGCTGCTACATCGGGCATCGTTTGGATCAAGCCCATGCCTAGCAGCGTCTCTGCGGTGCGCGTCCAGGTTGCCGCATCGTTTGCGCCGAGCCGCTCTGCCTTCCACAAATCAATCGACTTCGCCAACACATTGCGCTGAACGGCGTCATCTGCGCCGAGCGTTTCCACGTACTTACGGCTGATCTCATAGGCAAGCGCTGGGTCTTCGATCACCTTTGCCAAGCCGCGATTGAAGGCAGCAACGGCACGCCGCACAAATGCCGGATCATCCTTGAGAAGGGTTTCCCCAACGACCAACCCATTCGAGACAAGGTTGGCGTATTCTGCGACGGGGATGACTGTCACTGCTCCGCATGTCTTTTCCACCTGCGCTGGTTCGTTGCTGATGTACACCACTGAGGCATCCACTCCCCCAGAGCAAATGACGGGGACGGGTTCAAAGCCAATCGCTTTGATTGTTACCTCGCTTTCGCTGACTCCCGCCGTTTTCAAAAGCGCTTGCAACCCAACATAACTTGCCCCGAACAAGCCCGGGACGCCCAGTGTCTTTCCTTTTAGGTCGGCAAGCTCTTTGATCGCGTTTTTTTCTAGCATGACCAAGCCAACGGGGAATTTTTGGTACCAGCGGTAGACGTACTTCACGGGCGCTCCGGCTGCCCGTGCAAGGATCACCTGTTCCCCGCTGATCATGCCAAAGGTCAGTTTTCCGGCTGCAATGCGGGTTAGCCCGTCTGTCTCGTCAAAGCCATGTTCAATCGTCAGATCGATCCCAACCTCCCGAAAATAGCCGAGGTCATAGGCGACGTAGACGGGTGCGAACTGTATGTTCGGGATATAGCCTAAAAAAAGGGTTGCCGGGGAGAGTTCAAGCGCCGCTGCTGTCCCCTCAGCGGTGGGTTCGGGGGTTGCCATTGCTGCTGGCGTCGGGCTGACGGTGGGCGCTGTTGTTGGTTCACTGGTCGGCTCAGCGGTTGCCTCAGCAGGGGTTGCCTCACTATGGGCTTCTGTTGGGGCGGCGGTGGCTTCGCCGTGTGGTTCAGCCGTTGCGCTGCCATGTGGCTCGGCGGTGGCTTCGCCGTGTGGTTCAGCCGTGCCTTCGCTGCCCCCATGGGCGTTGTTCGATTTTTTCCCCTCACCCGTGATCAACTGCGGCGTTCCCACGGCGCAAGAGGAAAGCCCTAAGGCAAGGATGAGCAGGATCAGCGCGATGAGACGGGCTGTGTGCGAATGACGAATCATAGAATTGATTGACTCCTCTAGATGCAGTTACTCAAGTTCGTTGGCGCGTCGCCACTGGACGGTGTGGCGTTCCACCCACGCCACCGTTTGGTAAAGGGTGATGGCGAGGGCAGTCAGGGTGAAGACCGCCACAAAAACACCCGCCGAATTATACACAAAGCGGGAGGCATAAATCAGGTAGCCAAGACCGGCTTGGGCAGCGAATGCCTCCCCCACCACCGCCCCCACCACCGCCAACGTTGTGCTAATCTTCAGCCCGCCTAAGATAGTGGGAAAGGCGGCGGGAAGTTCCAACAGGCGGAACATTTGCCAGCGCGTTGCCGTCAGACTATGCAAAATCGCCCGTTGGTCAGAGTCGATTCCCCGCAAGCCAACAATTGTACTGATCAACATGGGGAAAAAGACGATCAAGCCGCAGATGGTGGCGTTCGTCGGGATGCCGGGTCCAAAAAAGCGGATCAGGATGGGGGCGATGGCGATCATCGGCACTGCCTGAAAGCCCACCGCGTAAGGACCCAACAGACTCTCTAACAAGCGGCTGTTGGCAATCCCGTATCCCCCTAAGAGCGCCAGCAAGACTCCCCCCGTGAAACCGAGGGCAATTTCCAACAACGTCACCAGCAGATGGGTGAACAGCGTCCCATTGCCCACCAGCCGAAGGAATTCCTCGGCAACACTGCGTGGTGAGGCAAGGGTAAAAGCGAGGGTCGGATCGGCGGCGCTGATCTGCCAAGCGAGAAGGGCTGCGCCCGCAGCAAGGTAGGGCAAGGATCGTCTTAAGCGTTCCCTCGTAGGGGGTTTGCGATTTGATTGAGATTCTCGGCTGACTAGCACTGGAACATCCATCCCTAGCCCTCGTGTTCACCCTTGCGCTGTAGGTGCGCCAATAGGATTATGGGATGGTGGCATAGCAACACGAAACAGCCGCCCTAAACAGCGTTTGTTAGGGGGACTCCAAAGGGCAACCCACAGGGTTGCTCGCTTTGCCTGATGTGGTTGTCGTGTCGCTTAGCGCCCTTCTCCCATCCAGACTATCACTGTCGGCTTCGGTGTCGCACCGAATCCACCGCCCCGCCGCGTGTGTGGGGGTACGGGTCGCGGGCTTGAGGCAAGGCGGGGAGGTGGTTGAAGTCCCGTCGCGCCTTTTACCGCCGGTGGGGAGTTGCACCCCGCCCTGAAGGTTCACGCTTCGCGTAATCATCTATTTCTAATTGTAGCCAGATCGCTACCCATTTCACAAGAGGGTTACTGTGTATAATTGCCCTGTGAATCCTATCGATTTTGGAGAATTCCCTCATGGCAACCAGTTACCCCAACCCGCCCGTTATGGCGATTGATCCCCAAAAACACTATACGGCGATTTTCCACACAGCGCGGGGCGATATTCGCATCACGCTTTTTGCCGCCGAAGCGCCAATCACTGTGAACAATTTTGTCTTTCTCGCCCGCGAAGGGTTTTACAATGGGACAACCTTTCACCGCGTGATCAAGAACTTTATGGTACAAGGCGGCGATCCCACAGGAACAGGGCGCGGCGGTCCGGGCTACAAATGGAACGATGAAGAATCCGCTCTGAAATTGCGCCACGACGGGGCAGGCGTCCTGAGCATGGCAAACGCCGGACGGAATACGAACGGCAGCCAGTTCTTCATCACCCACACAGCAACCCCTCACCTTGATGGAAAACATGCCGTCTTTGGGCGCGTTGCCGACCAAGACAGCCTCGCTATCCTGATGAAAATCCGTGAGCGCGATCCCAACGAGGCGCAGCCCGGCGATGCCCTAAACAGCGTGGAGATCGTTGAGAATTAGCTCTCTGGCGAGGATATATCTAAAACGAATAACAACGGGCGTATCCAAAAGGATACGCCCGTTGTTCATTTGGCTAGAGACTTGGCAATTAGTTGACGCCCGGTGCGGGCAAATCCATGCTCCCTGCCGAGATCGTCGGACTCAAAGGCATATCCTCGCTGGTCTCAGTGTTGTTCAGCGCAAGCTGCTCAAAGGTAAGCTCCCCCTCATGAACATCAATGCGCACCGTGCTGCCCAACTTGAACGTCCCCGACAAGATTCCATCGGAGAGGCGGTCTTCGACAAGGTTCGTGATCACCCTGCGCAGCGGGCGCGCCCCATATTCGGGATCGTAGCCCTTTTCACCGAGGTGGACTTTCGCCTCTGTGGTCACATCCAAACTGAGCGCGTGTTCGGCAATCCGTTCGTAGACCTTTTTCAGTTCAAGGTCAACGATCTGCATGATTTCTTCTTTGCTCAGCGAACGGAAGACAATCGTCGCGCTGACGCGGTTTAGGAATTCGGGACGGAAGGCACGGCGCAGCTGCTCCATCACCTTCTTCCGCATATCCTCATAATCCCGCGCTTGTTCAGCCCCTTCGTCTTTGGGAACGGCGAAGCCAAGTGTCTGCCCACGT
Organism: Anaerolineales bacterium; assembly: GCA_015075625.1. Lineage (NCBI taxonomy): Bacteria > Bacillati > Chloroflexota > Anaerolineae > Anaerolineales > Anaerolineales bacterium. Next base: position 1,379,695 of record JABTTZ010000001.1, read on the forward strand.
TTGATGATGTCTGCCCCAACATTGCTCGTCATGACGATGATCGCGTTGCGGAAATCAACCTTCCGCCCGCGTGCATCGGAGAGCCGCCCTTCCTCCATAATCTGGAGGAGCATGTTGAAGGCTTCGGGATGCGCCTTTTCAATTTCGTCAAAGACGACAATCGAATAGGGGCGGCGGCGGAGCGCCTCGGTAAGCTGTCCGGCGTCCTCGTAGCCCACATAGCCGGGCGGCGCCCCAACCAAGCGGGCAACCGTGTGCCGCTCCATAAACTCGCTCATATCAAGCTGAACGAGGGCTTCTTCGCTGCCGAACATGAATTCCGCCAGCGCCTTCGTCAGTTCGCTTTTTCCTACGCCAGTGGGTCCAAGGAAGATGAACGACCCAATCGGACGGCGGGGGTCTTTCAACCCGGCACGCGCACGGCGGACTGCCTTCGCAATCGCCTCAATCGCCTCGTGCTGTCCCACAATCCGGCTGTGGAGGTAATCTTCCATGTGAAGCAAGCGCTCTGATTCATCGCCGCTGATACTAGTGACAGGAATACCCGTCCACATGCTGACGACTTCGGCTACATCTTCTTCCGTCAGGCGGGGTTTGCCCGTATCGGGATTCCAGTTCTTCTTGATCATCTCCAGTTGGGCGACGATCTCGGCTTGACGGGCGCGAAGTTCCTCGCGCTGATCCTCGTTCATATCGTCAAAGCCGTCCTCCATCTGCTCTGTCAGACGGACGAGTTCTGCCTCGGCGCGGCGAACGCGAATTGCCTCGGCGCTCTTGTACATCCGCACGCGGCTGCTGCCCTCATCGATCAGGTCGATTGCCTTATCGGGCAGAAACCGATCTGGGACATAGCGTGCGGAGAGCCGCGCCGCCGCCTCAATCGCTTCCTCGGTGATTTCGAGGTTATGGTGCGCCTCGTAAGGCTCACGAATTCCGCGCAGGATTTGAATGGTTTCTTCGATACTTGGTTCGTCCACAAAAATCGGCTGGAACCGCCGTGCTAAGGCGGCATCGCTCTCGATGTGCTTGCGATATTCGTCGAAGGTCGTCGCCCCGATGCATTGCAATTCACCGCGTGCCAGGGCGGGTTTCAAGATGTTCGCCGCATCGACGCTGCTGCCCGCCGACCCCGCACCCACCAACATGTGAACTTCATCAATGAACAGGATGCTGTCGGACGATTTCAGCTCTTCAATGACGCGCTTCAGGCGTTCTTCAAACTGCCCCCGATACATCGTCCCCGCAACGAGGCTGCCCACATCCAATTGCAACACGCGCTTATCCAACAGTGTCGCCGGCGTTTCGCGGGCAACAATGCGCTGCGCCAGCCCTTCGACAATCGCCGTCTTACCCACGCCCGGTTCACCAATGAGCGCTGGGTTGTTTTTCGTGCGGCGGCTCAGAATCTGGATGACGCGCTCAATTTCCACCTCACGCCCAATCACCGGATCGAGTTTGCCTTCTTCGGCAAGGGCGGTGAGGTCATTCGCCAACTGATCGACGAGCGGCGTCTTAACATTGCGTGATTTTGAGGAGGGAACATTCCCCGATGTTGTCGCTTGGGGCGTGGGCAGGCTTGGGCGGCTTGGCTGTGCCGGATTTTCTTGCAAAGCGCGGCGCGTTTGGCGGCGCACATCGTCCGGTTTCACACTCAGGCGCTTCAAGACCTCAATGGCAATGCCATCTTCTTGGCGAACCAACCCCAAGAGCAAATGCTCTGTCCCAATATAGTGATGCCCCATCCGGCGGGCTTCATCAACCGCTAATTCTAAAACACGCTTTGTTCCGGCGTGCAGTTCCAACCGTGAATTGGTGAGGCGTTGTCCGCCCCGGCTTAGGCGTTCCACCAAGTCTTTGGCACGGTTCGGATCGACGCCCAAATCGCGCAGGACACGCCCCGCCACGCCGCCATCTTCGCGCAGCAGACCGAGCAATAGGTGTTCCGTCCCAATATAGCTGTGTTGTAGTTGTTCGGCTTCCTCTTGCGCCAGGCTCAAAACCCGACGGGCGCGCTGAGTAAACCGATCCATTTTGTCCGGCACGTTGCGTTCCTCCAACTATGCGCCTGTAAGCCTGATTATATACGAGCGCTCCTATGGTGACGAGTCCGCGCCATTGGAAAAGCGCAAGAAAATCACGCTGAACAGATCGCTTCGGTCAAAGCGACAAACGGACATTAAAGACGCCATTCAAACTCCCACACAAGCGCTGCTCATTGCGAATCGGGTAGACCTCCCACCCATGCAAGCCGGGTCCCCTGAACAAATCTGTTGGAAGGGTGATCGTCGTCCCGCTGACGACCTGATTGAAAATAAACCTTAAACCCGGGTTAGAGACCCACACATGATACGCTTCTGCCCCCTCCACCGCCGTCCAGGTGATCGTTGCCTCTTGCCCGGTATAGACGATCACACTGATCGGGTCTGCTTTCAAAAACGAGGCGCAGATACTTTCGTAGGTTGCGTTTGGGCGCGGTGTCTGTGGCGCTTCGCCCGCTTTGCGGGGGATTGCCGAGGCAACGGGTGTCAGTGTGGGCGGCGGACGGGTGGCGTTCGTCATCGGGCGGGCGGCGCGGGTGACGGTGGGCGGGACGAACGGCGTCCATGTGGGGGGCAGGGTTGCCGCGCCCGGGCGAAGGGTGTTCGGCGGACGTTCCGTCGGAGTCAGGGTCGGTCCGAGGGTGGGCGGGGCGCCGGGCGTCCATGAAGGCGGCAGCGTGGGACGGACACTATCCGTCTCGGTAGGCACTAGGGAAGGCGTATAGGTTGGCGTGGGGGCGCCTCCCCCACAACCGGCAAGAAACAGCGCCATCCCCAAAAATGCCCCAAAGCCCCGAATCATGCGCATAAAACCGCCCTTCCCTTCATCGTTTATTTCCTCACATCGCCATTGTATCACGGATTGAGGGGCGGGATGGGCGGTCTCAAATTGCCCGTAGCCCCCCGCCCCCTTCTACCCCATTTCTTGGTACACTTGTTCCGAATTGATACCGTTTTTAAGAAAGCGAGTCGCCGTCATGTCTGACCACCAGACGCTTGTAAATACAATTAAGGCAAAGGTTGCTGCCCAGCGCGAGACCTTAATCCAGTTCCTCCGCGATCTGTGCGCTATTCCTAGCCCAGATAGCCAGATTCGGGCGGTGGGCGAACGCGCCGCCCAAGAGATGCGCTCCCTCGGTTTTGATGAGGTGCGCTTTGACCGTATGGGAAATATCGTGGGGCGCATTGGCAGCGGGGCAAAAACGCTGCTCTATGACAGCCACCTTGATACCGTCGGCATTGGCGATCCCTCGGCGTGGGCATGGGACCCCTTCACCGGAAAAATTGAAGATGGTGTGTTTTATGCGCGGGGGGCGTGCGACGAAAAAGGCAGCACACCGGGGATGATCTATGGTTTGGCTCTCGCCCGCGATCTCGGCTTGTTGGAGGGCTTCACCGCCTACTATTTCGGCAACATGGAAGAATGGTGCGATGGAATCGCCCCCCATGCCTTTGTGGAAGTCGAAGGGATTCGCCCCGATTTCGTCGTCATTGGCGAGCCAACGCGGATGCAGATTTATCGTGGGCAAAAGGGGCGCATCGAGATGAAGATCACGGCGAAGGGGCGCAGCGCCCACGCTGCCAGCAACCACCTCGGTGATAATGCCATTTACAAGCTGCTCCCCATCATCGAGCGGATCAGCCAGATGGAGCCCGAATTGGGCGACGATCCCTTCCTCGGTCACGCCAAGATCACCGTCACCGATATGACCGTCAAAACGCCGTCCATCAATGCCGTCCCCGACGAGGCGACGATCTTCATTGACCGCCGCATGACCTTTGGCGAGACCCCGGAGGGCGCGTTGGAGCAGCTTCGGCAGATCGTTGGGGATCGTCCCGACCTCAAACTTGATTTGCTGCTCTACGACGAGCCGAGTTATACGGGGTTTGTTTTCCCCCTGGATAAAATTTTCCCCAGTTGGGCGCTTCCGGCGGATCATCCCTTTGTCCAAGCCGGACAGCAAACCCTCACCTTGCTGACGGGGACGGCACCCGAATCGGGGAAATGGAATTTTTCCACGAATGGCATTTACTGGATGGGCAAAGCGGGTATTCCAAGCATCGGCTTTGGTCCCGGTGATGAAGTTCATGCCCACACCACAATGGATCAGGTCAAGCTGGATGATGTTGTCGATGCGACGGCGTTTTACGCGCTGCTCCCCGCCTTGTTGAAGGGATGAGCATGGAAACGGTCTTGATTCTCTGCACGGGCAATGCCGCCCGTTCCCAAATGGCGGAGGGCTTTCTATGGGCGCTGGCGGGAGATCGCTTCGTCGTCCACAGCGCCGGATCAAAGCCCTCTATCGTCAACTCGTTGGCGATTCAGGTCATGGCGGAACGGGGGATTGATCTAAGCCAACACCGATCCAAGCATTGGGAGGAATTCCGCAGCCAACCGATTAAGTATGTGATAACCGTTTGCGATGCGGCGGCGGAAAGTTGCCCACTTTTCCCCGGTAAGACACAGCGCCTCCACTGGAGTTTTCCTGACCCCGCCGCCGTACAAGGGGCGGATGAGGTGCGTTTGCACGCTTTTCGCACCGTCCGCGATGCCCATTCAAGATCGCCTGCAAGAATGGCTGGCGAACCAGTTGATTCTGCACACTAGAACGCCAGCGCATAGCCCTGCGCCTGAATCGGAGGGAAGCCGATCATGTCCCGACCCCGCCTCACCCTGATCGATGGTCATGCCCTTGCCTATCGCCAGTTCTTCGGCGTCCAAAACGCCCGTATGATGACCAGCAGCGGCGAACCCACTGGGGCAACCTATGGCTTTGCCCGCACCCTTCTAGACCTTCTGAGCGCCGAACCGCCAACGGAGTACCTCGCCGTCGTCTTTGATCAGGGCATGAGCGGGCGCGAGAACGAGTTTCCCGACTACAAAAGCACCCGCGCCAAAATGGACGACTCGCTGATCCTTCAAATGGAGCGCATCCGCGAGTTGGTGAAGGCGTTTAACATCCCCATTATCGAAAGCGCCGGGTACGAGGCGGATGATGTGATCGGCACGCTGGCAAGCCAAGCTGATGACCTTGATGTCGATATCTACATCATCACCGGAGATCGGGATTTGCTCCAACTTGTTCGTCCCCATGTGACGGTGGAACTACCCCCCTCAAAAACAGGCGAGGATGTCCAACTGTTTAGGACTGCCGACGATGTGGTCATGAAACTTGGCGTCCGCCCCGATCAAATCCCAGACTACAAAGGTTTGGTGGGCGATAGCAGCGATAACATCCCCGGTGTGAAGGGCGTTGGCGAGGGGACGACTGTGCCTTTGCTCAACCAGTATGAAACACTGGAAGGGGTGTATGCCAACCTCGCCGTGATCAAGCCCGCCGTCCGTGCAAAATTAGAGGGTGGACGGGAGAGCGCCTTCCTAAGCCGCAAATTAGCGACGATCCTGCGCGATCTCCCCCTTGTGTTCGATCTTGCCCAATGTGCCGCCCACGATTTTGATCCCCTCACCGTAGACGCGCTCTTTGAATCCTTGGAGTTCAATTCCCTGCGCAAGCGCTTGGCAGCCCTGAAACGGTTTGATGCCTCTCTCGTTACGCCCTCGCCGGAGGGCGCTCGTCCGGCGGCAGAGGTCATGCGGACGATCATTGTCGATGACGAGGAGTCGCTCGTTCAGTTGGCGGCGGCGCTCAACAGCGCCTTGGTGATCGCCTTTGATACGGAGACAACGGGGAAGGAATCGGCGCGGGTGGCGCTGGTGGGCATGTCCTTCGCTGTTGAGGAAACGACGGGCTACTATGTTCCCATTGCGCACCTTGCCCCCGATGCGGGAACGCTTTTGGAAGGGTCAATCCCCCGCCAACTCCCCCTTCAGCGGGTGATTGATGCCCTCCAACCGGCGTTGGCAAATCCGGCAATTCCCAAAGTGGCACACAACGCCGCCTACGATGTTCTGATTCTCAAACGCGCTGGTATAGAGATCGTCCCCCTCAGCGATGACACGATGATCGCCGCGTGGCTTATCCGCCAGGATGAAGGCGAGAGCAAAGGGCTAAAACGCCTCGTCCTTGCCCGCCTCAACGTCCGCATGACAGACTATGAGGAGGTTGCCGGAAAGGGGAAAAACGCGAAAACACTCGATCATGTCGCGGTGGAAACCGTTGCCCCTTATGCCGCTGCCGATGCCGTGATGACCCTCCGCCTGCGCGAATCGATCCTCACCGATCTGGAGACGGCGCACCTCACCCCCCTCTACCGCCAGATCGAGATGCCCCTCGTCCCCATCATCGCCGCGCTGAATCTGACCGGCGCCCTCTTGGATACGGTGTACCTCAAAGACCTGAGCAAGGAATTTGAGCGGCGATTGGATGTTATCAAGCACCAAATCTATGAAAGCGTTGGCGGCAGCGAATTCAACATCGCCAGCCCCAAGCAGTTGAACGATGTCTTTTTCAAGCAGTTGGGGCTTTCTAAAGCGGGGTTGAAAACGTCCTCGCATGGTGTTTCTGTGGATGCCGATGCGTTGGAAACCCTTGCCGAACAACACGCCGCCCCCCGCCTCATCCTTGAATGGCGCGGGCTGGAAAAACTGAAGAACACCTATGTCGATGCCCTCCCTAAACAGGTTGATCCTGAGGGGCGCGTCCACACCACCTACAATCAGACCGGCGCCGTCACCGGACGGATCAGCAGCGACTCTCCCAATTTGCAGAACATCCCCATCCGCACCGAAGAAGGGCGGCGCGTTCGGCGGGCATTCATTGCCCCACCCGGATTCGCCCTCGTCGGGGTCGATTACAGCCAGATCGAACTGCGCATCTTGGCGCACTTCAGTCAAGATAAAACCCTCTTAGCCGCCTTCCGCGATGATCTTGACATTCACAAAGCGACAGCGGCACTCGTCTATGGCGTCCCCCTTGAACAGGTCACCAAAGATCAGCGCTATTTCGCTAAGCGGGTCAATTTTGGCTTGATCTACGGAATGTCTGCCTTCCGTCTGGCGCGGGAAGGGACGATGAGTCGTGGCGAGGCGCAGGACTTTGTGAATCGCTATTTTGAGCGCTTGCCCGGTGTGCGAGATTACCTTGAACACAGCAAGAGATTGGCGCGGGAACAAGGCTACCTTGAAACGCTTTTCGGGCGTCGGCGGGATTTTTCGATGCTCCAAGAACTTCATGGCAAGCGCGGCAATTTCAACGAGGTCGGACGCCTTGAGCGGGAGGCGATCAACATGCCGATTCAGGGGACGGCGGCGGACATCATCAAGGTGGCGATGATTCACCTTTGGGGGCGGCTTGGTGAAGTCCCCGGGGTGCGGATGATTTTACAGGTTCACGATGAGTTGGTTTTTGAAGTGCCAGAACACGCTGTGACGCCCGCCGTCGCTCTGATTCGCGAGGTGATGGAGGGCGCGTGCCGGCTCGATGCGCCGCTGCGTGCCGATGCGAACGTAGGGGTGAACTGGGCAGAGATGCAGCCCGTTGAGTAGCAACAAGCCCTAACCGGGCGGTTAGACTTAACCCGCTGCTTTAGCAGCGGGCATTGTGGGGCATGTGCTAGGGTGCGGGCGTGAGGCGCTAGAGACAGAACACGGGGATCGATGGTCACCGATCCCCGTGTTGTTCCCCTAGAGGGGGAGTAAGGTGTAGGCTTTAGCGGGTTGTCTGCTTACGCAGCGCGGGGTTTGTCATGGCTGCTAACTGCGCCTCCAATGCCTTCCGTCGTTCCTCTGCGGCAAGACGCGCTGTTTTCAACGCATCTCCGATGTGATCATCAACCCGTTGTTTCAGGTCGCCGCCGGAAGCCGGAGTAAGAAGGGTTGCTGCTGCTACGCCAACCGCCGCTCCCACCGCCAAGCCCACACCAAAAAGTAACAGTCGCCGCATAGGACACCTTCCATTCTCGACGCGCTGTCTGATTCCTATTTTACCTCATTTAACACCGCGCTCTTTAGAAATACTGGTGAAAATGCCCACCCTAGCAACAGCGCCACGATGTTTTTGTAGGAAAGGGCGTTGGCGTCGGGGGGATATAGCCGCCTGTGCCGCGTAGTAAACCCGTGTTATAGGCAATGGTGTCAAGGTGCGGGCGCATATACCGCCCCGGACAGGCGGTATCCGGGTTGAATTCGTAATGTCCCGTCAGGTGCGTCAGGCGATAGATCGTTTTCAGGTAGCCCACAAAGTCTTGGAGGGCAATCAACTGCTGAAGGGCAGGCGCTTCGTTTTCAAAATCCCCAATGGCAACGACACCAATCACCCCCGTGTTATGCCCGCTGACGCTCGCCCCCCGCACCCGAATCGAACGCCCTTCGTAGATTGTCCCATCCCCCGCCACCCCAAAATGGTAGCCAATATCTGCCCACTGGTTGTAATCCATGTGCATGTTTTGGAGTTCCGCCATGGTTCCCGTTGCGGCGCGGACGGGGTAGCTGTGATGAATGGCGATTGTTGTGTAAATCTGGGCAAGGTCGCCCGTGTATTCCAGCCACCCAAGAGGGCTGGTGGGAGCAAAACCGAATTCCTCGGCGGCGCTGTGGTTTGGCTGCCGCGCCCCCCACGCGGCACGAGGAATGATCGTTGGGGCGGGAATGGTCGGCTCTGGGGTAGGCAGGCTGATTGCTGTTTGCGTCGCTTGGGCAATTTGCTCGTTCGCTTCTTGCTGGCGGCGTTGGGCAAGAAAGGCGATCATCCCCCCCACCCCACACAGGGATGACGTTCCCAACGCCCCAAGCATGGCAATCCACCCAAGTGCCTCCCGCCGCGTCAAGGGGCGGTTGAACGGGCGAGGCGGCGGCTTTGGGAAAGGCGGTTTCATGCCGGGGATTCCACGACAGGCAGGGTGATCTCAAAGGTCGTCCCTTCGCCAAGCCTGCTCTCCAAACGAATCGTCCCCCCACAGGCTTCGATGATCTGTTTGCAGACATACAAGCCTAAGCCGGTCCCTTCGCCGGGCGGCTTCGTCGTGTAGAACGGCTCAAAGATTTGCGCTTGAATCTCCGCCGGAATACCCATCCCGTTATCGCTGATGGTGATCACAAACAGCATATCATCATCCTCACTGCGCCGCGTCTGCATGGTGAGCGTCGCCCCCGCTTTCCCCGCCAGCGCATCGCGCCCATTCAGCAGCAAATTCAACCATACATCTTCCAAATGTCCGGGCGTGGCGCGGGCAACAACGGGGGAGGTATCCAGATCAAGTGCCAAGCGGATGTTCCGTCGCTCAAGGTGCAGCCCGATCAGATCAAGTGTGTTTTGGATCGTTTGGGGAACGTTGATCCACTGCATGGAATCATCTTGCGCTTCTTTACGGGCGGTGCTGAGCAGGCGCTTCACCACGCCGTGCGCTCGTTTTCCCGCTCGGTTAATTGCCTGTACCCCTTCCCGATATGGGCTATCCTCTGCCAAATCTTCCAAAAGCAGATCGGAGTCGCCAATCACGGTAGCCAGCGGGTTATTGATCTGGTGGGCAACAACGGCGGCAAGCTGCCCCATAGTGGAAAGGCGTGCCGCCTGCACCAGCGATGCTTGTGCCGATTTGAGATCGCTCAGACTCCGCTCAAGATCGTCATAGAGGCGGGCATTATCAATGGCGGCGGCGGCTTGGGCAATCAGGGCGAGGGCAAGATTTACCTCGTCGCTGCGGTAGGTGCGTGCTTCGTTTGCCCCAATGATGCTGAATGCCCCAAATACCTGATCTTTCAAAATCAGCGGGAGTGTCATTAGGCGTTCCGCCCCAAACATCTGAAACCAGGTTTGCTCACCTTCGGTCAGTCCGGCGTCAAGCCGATCCTTGTTGTATGCTTTGCGCTGCCCAAGCGCCCGTTGGAAGGCGATGGGAGGGGTTCGCATCTCTGGTATTGGGGCTTCCAAAAAGACGGCACTGCCGTAAAGGTACATGCGGCTGATCCCAGTTGCCGTCCGTGCTGAAAGGATCAACCAATCCGCCCCGGCGAACTCTAGAATTCGCGCCGCCCCACTGAAGATCACCCCACGTCCGCTTTCGGCGGTGGCAAGTAGTTCCAATGCAATGTTCCGCACACGGGTACGCCATTCTTGGTTGATCTCTGGCACATCGCCCCGATAGTAGAGTTCAATCACCCCCACCGCCGCGCCATCCCCAGCACGGATGGGCAAAACAACGAGGTGTAACGCCCCCAAGCGCTGGAGGAGGCGAGCCTCGCTTGCCCACCGTTCATTGCGGTTATCGATGCTGGCAACATAAAAGCTATTTTTCTCCAACGCCTCACGCAAGGGGGGGCGCTCCTCAAAGCTGGTTTGCCGTCCTACCCCTGGACGCCACGCCAACTGCCACCGTCGGGCTAAGGGCTGCCACGATCCATCGGGGAGGATGTGATCAAGGACGCATGAGCCGCCTTCAAAGGCTTTCACCACCTGCTCAACAAGTGTTGCCAGAACTTCGGGGATGGAGAGCGTGGCGTTAAGTGCCAACCCTGCCTCCACCAGAAGGGTCAGTTGGCGGTTTTGGCGGATGCGGTCTTCGTAGAGATGGGCGTTTTCAATAGCGATGGCAGCATAAGCGGCAAGGTCTTCTAACAATTCTTGATCGTTCACCGTGAAACGTTTATCCGTATGGCGGTGGACACCCAAAACGCCGATCACTCGCCCCTGAAATTTCATGGGGACATACAGCAGCGATTTCACAAAATGGCTGGTGTTCACCCGCAGCGATGCTTGATCTGCTACGAGGACGGGATCACCCGTGCGGTAAACGCCGCCAATCAGCGCTTCGGTGTTACGGACGCGGAAATTGTGAGCGCTGGCATCGTCAATCCCTTTCATTGCCCTCAAATACAACACGCGATCTTCATCATCGGGCAGCAGCAGCAGCCCTTCCTCAGCCCGCGTCAATTTCACCGCCGCCTCAACACACTGGCTTAGCACCGCGTTCAGGTCTAATACCGAGGCTATCGAACGTCCTAGCGCGGAGAGCGCGCGTTGTCCCTCAATCTTTTGGGCAAGGGCAAGGCGCACTTCCATCCGCGTTTGGGTGTCCTCACTTTCAATGCCTCCTTTCCGTTCGCCCCCTGTGCTGCGCAGTGGGGCTTTGGGGCTGCGTCCATCCGCCAAAACGCCCCGCACGGCACGAACAACCCCCGCTCGGTCAAAACTATCGCCGCTGCTTTGTTTGGGAAGGGTATCCACACGCACAAACGGCAAGCCCGAAAATTCAGGGCGTTCTCGCAAGGATTCCAGAATATCCCGCCCATCGCGATCCCGCATCGTGCCGTTCACCAAGACTGCCCCATAACGGGCGGGCGAGGCGGCTAGAGCATCACGGCTGGTATAGGCTGTTTCTACCACAAAACCCGCCTCCCGCAGCATCCCCGCCAGCACTCCTGCCGCGTGCAAATCATCATCCACAATCAACAAACGCGCCGCATTCAACCCGAAATCAAAACTCATGGCACGCACCTTCTTGTTTTTTTTGATTGTCTAAACCTGATTCTCTCAGCGTGGGCGTGGATGATGAGTGTATGGTGCGCCCTAGCAAAACGATTTACCCTCGGCGTTTGCCGGGGGTATAGGATTCAAGGATCGACCCTCCTATGAACTCTCGTAACAGCGAATCATCCGGCACAAACGAGGCATCTGCCGGACGCACCCAGCGCAAGAAGGATAACAACCGCTTCGCCTCAACATAGTGCCACGTGGTTGGCTCAACCTGCCGCAACAGCGGCTCGGCTAAGGGGCGCAGCATGGCAAGCTCATAGGGCAGGCTGGAATTGAACATCACATCGGCGTGTTCTTGATAAGGAAAAATATTTCGTTTTTCCCCCCGCCGGACGCTCTCCCACCGGTTGATGGTATCCAGTGCGCTGTATCCCCGATGGGCGGCGTCGCGGACGATGCGGCGCAGCAAGCGTACATCGGTGGTTGGCACGCGGTTATGGCGATCCAAATTCAACGCCGTCACCGCCGAAACGTAGAGCCGGAACACTTTATCCGCCGGAATATCGGGCAAAAGTTCTGGGTTCAAGCCGTGAATACCCTCAGCTATAATAATCTGATCATCGTGCAAACGCACCACCTCACCAGGGACGGCTCGCCCTAGCTTGAAATCAAAATGGGGCAGCTGCACTTCATTTCCGGCGAAAAGTGCCTTCAAATCTATGTTCATCTGCGCCCGATCCAGCGCCCCCAGTGATTCAAAATCATAAGCGCCGAACTCATCACGCGGGGTATGCTCCCGATCCACAAAGTAATTGTCCATCGCCAGCGTAAAGGGGTGAATCCCATACGCCATGAGTTGGATCGCCAAACGCTTAGAAAATGTCGTCTTGCCCGCCGAGGAGGGTCCGGCAATCAGCACGAGGCGCAGCCCCTGTGCGTGCCGTGCGGCAATTTGGCTGGCAATTGCCCCCAAATAGCGGGAGTGAAGCGCCTCGGCAATGAGGACTTCTTCGCGCAGTTTCCCTTCCTCAATGGCACGGTTCAGCGTCCCAATATCGGCTAAGCCAATGACGTTACGCCAGGCTTTGTCTTGCTGGAAGGCCACCTCCAATTTATGAGAAGGCTCATAGGGATGCAGCCCATCGACAAATTCGGCGCGGGGGTAGACCAAAATGAAGCCTGCCTCCATCGGGTATAGATCAAAGAGCGTCAGATAGCCTGTCGAAGGCACCATATAGCCAAAGAGGTAATCCACCTGCCCGCGCATCGTATATACAGTGAGGTAATCCTTATCCCGCGTGCGCAGCAGTCGCACCATGTCGTCATCGCCATGTTCGGTGAACCATGCCACCGCCTCGGCAAGGGGGATCGTCTTGCGCTCAAACGGCTCATCAGCAGCGACGATAGCGCTCATCTGCGCCCGAATCCGATCCAGTTCAGCGGCGGTGAAGTTCGGACGATTCAACGGTTCGCAGTAAAACCCCCCAGTGGGAATCGAATGTTCAACGGCGATTTTCACACCCGGAAAACATTCAGCGGCGGCGGTGATCAGCAAAAAGACGAGGGAACGGCGGTAGATTCGCCCCCCATCGCTATCGCGCAGCGTAATCGGCTGAAGGGTCAGGTCACGGTTCACCGAATAAGTCAGTTCGGCAAGGTTGTTATCAATGATCCCGCCGAGGATAGGGCGGTTGGGGTGTCCGTTCGGATAGGCGGCATTCACATAATGGAGCAGCGGCGTCCCAATAGGGGCGCTGTACACTGCCCCATCAGGAAAAGTGACCCGCGCCTCACTACGTGCCTCACTGTGGCTTACGGCGGTCATTTTAGACGTTCCTTCCTTTGCTCATCTCCATTATAGCGCCCTCGTTAAAGCAGGGCTGGCATAATTTCTCTAATGAGTATCTTCTAAATTGACGATTTTGGCGCGGGAGAGTACAATCTGTAGAAGGTTTCAAGCATATCCCCCTAACCATTAGAGGAGCAATTTGATCACCATGTCTGCGGTGTTAGACATTCGGAATTTGCACGTCAGCGTCAACGACAAACCCATTCTGAAGGGCGTCACATTGACGGTGAAACAGGGCGAAGTACACGCCCTTATGGGACGCAACGGATCGGGCAAAAGCACGCTGGCTTATGCCATCTTAGGACACCCCGCCTACGAAGTTACCGAAGGCGAAATCTACTTTGAGGGGCAAAATGTCCTAGAGATGGAGCCGGATGAGCGCAGCCGCGCCGGATTGTTCCTTGCCTTTCAATACCCAACAGCCATCCCCGGCGTCACGGTGGCGAATTTCCTTCGCTCGGCAATCAATGCCCGCCGGAAGGCACTCAACCCGGAAGATAAGGGCATCAGCATTCCAGAGTTCCGCAAACTCTTGACGGGGAAAATGTCTTTCCTCAAGGTAGACCCTAGCTTTGCCGGACGTTACCTGAATGACGGCTTTTCGGGCGGGGAAAAGAAACGCGCCGAAATCCTGCAAATGGCAACCCTTGATCCCAAAATTGCCATCCTTGATGAGACGGACTCCGGCTTGGATATTGACGCCTTGCGCGTCGTTGCCGATGGTGTGAAATCGCTTATCGGGCCCAACCTCGGCGTCTTGGTGATCACCCACTATGAGCAGTTCTTGAACTACATCCGACCTGAATTCGTCCATATCATGTTTGAGGGGCGAATTGTGGAAGAAGGCGGCTTCGACCTCGCCGAGAAAATCCAAGATCAGGGCTACGATTGGATCGCCGAGAAATACGCCGCCGTTAAGTAGCAGAGGGGAAGGGCATCATGACCGACCAAACGAACGATCAAAGCCGCCAACTGGCGGAGATGAAAGACAACTACGACGAAAAGTATGGCTTCCATGTGACGGAAGACAACTACACCTTCAAGGCAAAAAAGGGCTTGAACCGCGCCGTTGTTGCCGAAATTTCAGAGATGAAGGGCGAACCCGCTTGGATGCGCGAGTTTCGCCTGAAATCCTTAGAGATTTTCGAGAAAAAGCCCATGCCCAAATGGGGCGGCGGTGGGCTGCTGGCGGAGATTGACTTCAACAACATTTTCTACTATGTGAAGGCAACCGACGGGCAGCAGCGCTCGTGGGACGATGTACCGGCAGAGATCAAGTACACCTTTGACCGCCTCGGCATTCCCGAAGCGGAACAAAAATTCCTCGCCGGAGCGGGGGCGCAGTTCGAGTCGGAGGTGGTCTACCACTCCATCCGCAAAGACCTTGAGGAAAAGGGCGTCATTTTTCTGGACACCGATGGGGCGCTGAAGGAATATCCTGATCTGTTCCGCGAACACTGGGCGACGGTCATCCCCCCAACGGATAACAAATTTGCCGCCCTCAACAGCGCGGTGTGGTCGGGTGGGTCGTTCATTTACGTCCCGAAGGGCGTCCATATCGAAATGCCCTTGCAGGCGTATTTCCGCATCAACACGGCGAACATGGGGCAGTTCGAGCGTACCCTGATCATCGTGGACGAAGGGGCGTCAGTTCATTATACGGAGGGCTGTTTACCTATTGGCGAACTCGTCAGCACGGGCGATAAATGGGTGAATATCGAAGCAGTACGCCCCGGCGATGCCGTCATGGATAGTGACGGGATGCAGGGCGTTGTGAAGAGCGTCCGCACCCATAACTTCAAGGGCAACCTTGTTCAAATTCGCCCGCTTTCTGCCGGAAACACCTTCCAATTAACGCCTGAACATCCTGTGTTGGTTGTCAAGCGGAGCGCTGTCGCTGTGAAGCGGAAGGCGCGGGGTGATTGGAAGATCGAAGTTAATTCCAAGAAACTGATCGACAGCCGACCAGAATTCATTCCCGCAGGACAGCTTGAGGAGGGTGACTTCCTTGTTTTCCCCATTGCCAAGTTGACCCGCGAAAACCCGATTTACACGCCCTCGGTCATGAAACTCTTAGGGTGGTATTTAGCCGAGGGGTCAGCCTATGTGCATAAGACCCTCAATCAAGCTGTTGTCAGCTTTAGCTTCAACATGGACGAGCGCGAGTACATTGACGAAGTGAAAGCGCTCATCCAAGAGATCACGGGGAAGCCCGCCATGGAGATCACTCAAGAGGATCGTCATGGGACGGATGTCCGCGTCTATTCCCGCGAATTGATGGATTTGGTGATCCGTGAATGTGGTAAGGGTGCGGGCGAAAAGCACCTGAGCAAGGCAATCATGGAATTGCCCGCCCCACTTCAAAACCACTTGCTGGATCGTTACTTCAAGGGTGACGGCAGCATCTATCTGAAGCGCAAGAATACGATGATCCGAGCCGCAACAACCTCACAGGCGTTGGCGTGGCAACTTCAGGAACTTTTGGCGCGTCAGGGTCACTTTGCCACGATCAGTATACGCAAAGGCGGCAAAGATACCATTCTGGAACGTGAGATCACCCGCCGCGACCAATATATCCTCTACTATTCGCCGGATAAACAGCAGAGCGAAGTCCGCCGCGCTGGAGATTACTTCCTTGTGCCGATCAAAGGCATCGAAGGGGTGCCGTATGATGGTCCCGTCTTCAATTTTGAATTGACCTCCGCCCCCAATGCCTATGTGACAAAGGGGTTTGCTGTCCATAACTGCACCGCACCGACTTATACTACCGACAGCCTCCACAGCGCCGTCGTTGAAATCGTCGTCAAGAAAGGCGGACGCGCCCGCTACACGACGATTCAAAATTGGTCGCCCAACGTCTATAACCTTGTCACCAAACGCGCCGCTGCCCACGAGGACGCCGTGATGGAATGGGTGGACGTGAATATTGGCTGTCTTGAGGAAGGCTCAACGGTTACAACACCCGAAGGGATTCGCGCCATTGAATCTCTAACTGCTGGGGATCAGGTCTTATCCTATGATGATAAGACCGGTCAGTTTGTGTTCCGCACGGTCTTGGCAAAGCGATTCTCTGGCTATCAACCAGTACACACGGTATCGGTTGGTAAACGGCAGTTGCGCGTAACGGCAAATCATCCTTTCTATTCATTCACCTACAATCCCCACGTGCCACGTAAGCTAGGGCGTTATAACTTGGGTTATGTACGTGCGGATCACCTGAAAAAGGCGATTATTCCTCGTGTTTCCGTTGACTATGGTGTACCTCACCAACTTGAAATGCCAAGTCTTGAAACGCATTTCAAGATGAGCAACCAATATGCGCCTGATCTGACGGGTACACGGGTTCGTGAGACTCGCCTCATGGATGTAGAGTACACCAATGATGAGATCATGTGGCTGTTTGGTTACTGGATGGGTGATGGCGATATTCGATTCGCCGGCGGAAAAACTGAGGGTGTAACGCCGTTCGCCACTGTCGGATTCTCTACCCCACGCACAGATCGCGCTCGTCCACATCTAATGGCAGCAATGGGTGCCGTTATTGATGCAGAACCTACTGAACGGGTGAATGGTTATCCTATCAAGTGGAATAGCAAAGAACTGGCTGAGTTTTTCCGTCTCAATGGTTTCGATGGAAAAGCAAAAGATAAGCGCGTGCCTGCTTGGGTTTGGTCGCTGCCGGAATCGCAGCGCCTTGCCTTTATTGCTGGGTACTTGGATGCTGATGGCACACTACGTCAGCGAAGATTCAGCATGAAATCGGTCAATCGTCCTATGCTAGAAGATATGGCGTCGCTGCTTGTCACACTCGGCATTACCTCACACCTCCATACCGAATTCAGCGAACCTAAACGGGTGATGGTGATGGGACACGAAGTTACGGCACATGGGGCATATCGCTTAGAATTCCTAATCGATGAACGGTTCTTCCCCCATCTTAGCGAAAACTTACGTCTGCGTGCGGCGAACGTCCCCCCACGAAAGACTGTCCATAATCGCACGGTTGGGCGCTCTGGAATCGAATTGAGTGACTCGGTTGAAATCGTCTCTGTAAATGTTTCCGAACCAAGCAGCGAACCCGTTCCTACATGGGATATTGAGGTGGAAGGGACAGGAAACTTTGTCTCGCAAGGCTTCATCGTCCACAACTCCAAGCTGACCATGAAGTACCCCGCCATCTACTTGCTAGGCGAGGGGGCGCACGGCGAAGTCCTCTCCATTGCCTTTGCCGGCAAGGGGCAAACCCAAGACGCTGGCGCGAAGATCGTCCACGCTGCGCCGAACACCAGCAGTCAGGTGATCAGCAAATCGATCTCCATGCACGGCGGACGTTCCACCTATCGCGGCTTGTTGAAGGTCTACGAGGGGGCGGAAAACAGCAAATCAAACGTCGTCTGTGATGCCCTGCTCATGGATACGGAAAGCCGCACGGATACCTATCCCTCCATCGAGATTGACGAAAAAGATGTCGTCATTGGGCATGAGGCGTCGGTGAGTAAGATCAGCGAGGATCAACTGTTCTACATGACCTCGCGGGGGATTCCCGAAGACAAAGCAAATGCCATGATCGTCAGCGGGTTCATTGAACCGGTGGCGAAGGAACTGCCCGCCGAATACAGCATCGAACTCTACCGCTTGGTACAGTTGCAGATGGAAGGCTCGGTGGGCTAAGAAACCCATAGGACTTCACGGGCGACCTGCTACAGCGTCGCCCGTTGAATGATCTTGTTGGGGCAACTCTTTCTGTGCTGAACACTCTATAACCACGCAAAAAAGGATAACGTACTACCTGTGACCGTCCGTACCCGCAGCAAAACAAACGCGCCGCTGCTCACCCGTGAACACGTAGAGTCACTGAGCGCGGCGAAGAACGAACCGGCATGGCTCACCGAAGCACGCCTCGGCGCGTGGGAACTCTACAGCCTACTGCCGATGCCGGGTTTAAGCCTTGAAGAATGGCGTCGCTCCGATTACACAACGATTCGGTGGGACGATGCCAGCGCCATTCAATCTCTTCACACGGTGAGCGGCGCGGGCGCAGAGGCAATCCCTGCCGAAAACCTCCGCCCCCTCATTGGTGATGCCCAAAGTGGGTTGATCGCCGCTGTTGATGGGCGAATCGTCCAGCATGAATTGGACAGCGCCTTGACGAAACAAGGGGTGATCTTCACCGATCTCGATACTGCCGTCCGCGAACACCCCGACCTGATCCGCCATAACCTGATGACGAAGGCGGTCACTCCGGGCGATGGCAAGTTTGCCGCGCTGCACGCCGCCCTTTGGACGCACGGCGTATTCCTCTACGTCCCGAAGGGGCGGATGGTCGAAGTCCCCCTTCACAGCATTTTCTACAATACTGGCGCGGGGCTGACTCTAGGGCATGTTCTCGTCGTCGTTGAAGAAGGGGCGGCAGTGACCTTCGTTCACGAATACCTATCCGCGCCGGATGTGCCAACCCACATGGCATCGGTGGGAATGACCGAACTGCTTGTTGGCGAAGGCGCTAATTTGCGCTATGTTGCCCTTCAAGATTACGCCCGAAATGTTTATGATTTTCGCCACGAACGCGCCCGTGTTGCCCGTGATGGGCAGCTTGATTGGGTCAGTGGGACGATGGGGGCGCATTTCACGAAACAGTTTGCCGAGATCGAACTTGACGGCGCTGGCGCGTATGGGCGTATGTCTGGGTTGTTCTTTGCCGATACGAATCAGTTCATGGATCACGACACACAGCAGAATCACAACGCGCCCCATACAACGAGCGATCTTTTATTCAAAGGGGCGCTGAAGGATGAGGCACGCTGTGTTTGGCAAGGTATGATTCGGGCGCAGCCCGGGGCGCAAAAGACGAACGGCTTTCAGGCAAACCGCAACTTGGTGTTGAGTCAGTCAGCACGCGCCGACAGCATCCCGGGGTTGGAGATTCTGGCGGATGATCTGCGCTGCACCCATGCGGCGACGATCAGCCGTTTGGAAGATGAACCCGTTTTCTATTTGGAAAGTCGCGGTCTGCCGAAACGTGATGCCGAACGGTTGTTGGTGATGGGCTTTTTTGATCCCATCATGGAGCGCATCCCCTTTGAGGAAGTACGCGGACGGCTCTCCGCGCACATTGAGGCAAAACTTCTGGCTGTGCCGGAACTCGCCTAGTCTATACACCGCTGAAAGGCTCATCCGAAATTAGGCTGCCTGTCGGTTTTGTCGGGGCGACCACGCGGGGTCGCCCGCTTTCCTTCCCCACCGTTAGGGCAGCAAAAATACAATATCCTGCATTTGCGCCAGAGTCACCCACGCCACATCCGTTTGTTCGGGGACTAATGCCGTTACCACCGCCACTGCTTTCCCATTTGCTTGGATGACATTCGCGCTGAAGCCCCACCCGGCAAAGACCGTGCGGAGCGGCTCGTTCAGGCTGCGGTACACGTTCAGCCGCTCCACAAGGGCGCTGGCGGCAGCGCTGGCGGCGTTCCCATCGTCATACACGGCGGCAACGGTCAGCAAGCGCCCGCTGCTTGTCCAACTGTAGCCTATCCCCGCTGCCCCATACGCCGGTAGGCTGTTGGTAATTCCCAACCGATCTGCCGAAAGCCCGCTGGCGGCAAGCGCTTGGGGGAGCGCCTCGTCTGACAGCCAATTCCCACCATACAAGACGGCGCTTAACAGCACCGCATCGGGGGCGGCACTGCTGCCCATGAGGGCTGTCGCCAATGCCGCATAACTTGGATCGCTGCTGATTGCCCCTCGCCCATTCAGGGCGGCATTCAGCGCGGCGGTGGTGGAGGCAGCGAAAACTTCCCGCCCGTTGAGCAGAACGCGGTTATAGCGCCCTCCCGTCAACTGCGCGGCAAAGCCCGAACTCGTATCGCCATCCCCCCCAAAGGCAAAGACATTTTGCCCGGCAATGTTCACTGGCTGATAGCCTAACCCGCTGAGCGCCCCACCCATCCCATTCGCATCAAAGGTCGTCCCCATCTGGATAATGGCATATTGGTCGGCGGCTTCCGCCCCAATGGTGACCTCATACTCAATGGTAAAGGGGTTCAGCCCAAAGCTCTGCGCCCATGTCACGGGGTCTTGGACGCCTGAATAGGGCGAATAGTAGACCTGCTGACCATATTCAAGAAGGTACTGGATGCGCTGCGCCGGGGGCAGTGACTCAATATCGGCGGCGCTCGTCACCGAAACCTGCAACAAGCGTTTGAGATCGCCCGGAGCGCTGTACCAAATCACCGTTCGGGCGGTGGGTGTATCAAGAACACGGTTGAGCATTGCCCCTAGCCCGCTTTGGGCGGTGGTCAGAACGGGGGGCAGGGCAAAGATCGCCGCACTGGAAAACAAAAGAATCACCCCAAAAATGGTCTTGCGCATAGTATGTCTCCGCTACTTACCTCACCGGCGTTCTCTGTGTGGCTTGTTTAACCATAACCCCTGCTCTGTTAGCCCCCCGACTGTGTGGGTGTTGGGACAAACGCGCCGCTGGGCGTTGGTAGTGCCGAGAGGGGCGCATTAAACTGAACATTCCCTTCGCCATCGACAATCGTGATTGACTGTCCGGCGTCGTCCCAGACCGCCTCCCCCAACCCCCAAAAGAGTGCAAGGGGTGTATTTTCCCCCGCCCGCGTGAAGACAATCACCCGTCCGCCATCAAACAAGCCGACATCGGGAAAGGTAAATACTTTCCCCCCTGCCTCGCGGATTGTCCAACCGCTGAGGTCAACCATGCCCCCGCTCACATTGCGCAGTTCAACACCCTCAGCGGTGATGTCGCCGGGGTTGAGAATCTGCATGACCTCCAAGCGCATGCCGTCCGTTACGGCGGGTGCGGTGGTTGAGGTGGCTATGGGTGTTGGGGTTGGGGTGCGCGTGGGCGATGGCTGACGTGTTTCGGTTGGAGCGGGAAGCCCGCAGCCTGCAACAGGAATAATGATCTTCTGCCCCACTTGGAGGCGCGTCACATCGCGTTCGGTCAGTTTGTTTGCCCGCATAATATCGTCTACGGTCACCCCGAATGTGGGCGCCACCCGCCCCAAAATATCCCCTTGCTTGATGATATACACAGGGCAGCCGCTCTCATCGGTGGGAACGGGGGTGGGCGTTTCGATCACCCCAATGTTGGGGGGCAAAAGGGAGGGATCGAGCGTTGGAAGAGGGTTTGCGCCGCCTGAGCCATCGGCGGTGGGTTGGAGGACAATCCCCGATGGCGTGAGGGGGGGCGTCGCCGTGACGACGATAAAGACAGTGTTCGGGGTGACATTTGGATCGGGCGTGGCGGTGATTACAACGGGCAAAACGCGCTGTGCGGGTGTTGGCTGTGCAGCGCGGCGGGCGTCATAAATGAGTATTACCCCAGAGGTGGCGAGGATAGAAACTACCGCCGTAAGCACAAGCCACCCGCCTAAAGACCGTCGCTGCACGCTGCTGTCCTTCCCGCCAATACGTCGCTGTCACCTAATTTCGCGCATTGTAACACGACTTTAGGGGGGATGCTGTACGATCCCCTGACGATTATTGCCGTACCCTTGTTGGTTGGATTGCAACCATCTTTCTTACAAGACGGGCGAAGGCACTACATTCTGTTTGAGAAGCACGCCCGTACCCGCGCTATAGCCGATGATCAGTGGGAGTTATACGCAGTTGAACGTGTTTACCCCGTATTCATCGAAAGGGGAGGTTTGAGGGGAAAGCTCCCTCAAAAAAAATGGATTCTCCCTTCTCCCACTAGGGGAAGGTGGGCAGGGGGATGAGGGCAACCGCATAACGTCTAGATCAGTTAAGGCAGCATCTCCATGCGCCGTTGAAGATAGGGCATAAAATGCCCCTTATAGGCGGCTTGCAATTCCGGCAAACGCCAGTCCTCGCCAGTGACCTTCCCCCGACAGTTTGCCGAGCCGCAGAAACAAGGCATATAGAAATTGGGGTCGCCGTCGCTTGTGCCGTAATCGAAACAGATTTCTTCCTCCGGCGCAATATCGCGCAGGGCAACAAGGCTGATCTGCCCCCGCAATCCGGCATTGGGGCTGCACGAATGATTCACACAATCAGCAACATCATCGATCAGCCCGCTGCATAGGTGAAGGTTTTCTTCGACTTGGATCGAACGGTGGCGGGCAAATTCAGGGATGTGCTGAAGCTGTGCCGTCGTCACAATGACACCGCCCCAGGTCAGGATCAATTCACCTGTGGCAAAGGGTTCAAGGGCAATCAGCGACCAGCCAGCCTGTTCGGTAAGCCGTCGTCCGGCTTTGGGGTTGCTCCATGCAATACGCCTGGGAGCAGCGGAAAGAGGTGTCATTGGGTTTATATCTAGCCTCGTGGCAAAATCTGTCGTCCGCGTGGTGAAAATCCGTCCAGTGATCTCCCGCCAGAAACCCCCACCCGCAAGAGGAAAAGGGTAGAGAAAGGGAGTCCCGAAATCGTATCATACATTCCATTTCTGATCCAAATAATCGCCTTCCCCACAATGAATCGACTCTCAGAGTTTTCTTATCATCAAATCGCCCTAAGCCGTTTATTGTTACGCTTGTACCGAACATCCCTTCGCCTAACCCTATAGGTTTCGAGGTTTTTATGAACGTTCGCCGCTTATGGATTCTTGCTTTGACACTGTTGATCGCCCTTTACACCCTCCCCGCCGGAGCGCAAGAGGCTGGTCTTGCCCTCAGTGGGCGGTTCAGCGTTGGCTATGAGGGCTATGATCGTGTTCCCCTCGTCGTCGGTTTGATCGACGCCGCCCCTTATTTTGGGCAGACACCTTTACACCTTCCGGCAAAGGCTGACCAAGCGATTGGCACAACCAGCGGACGCGCCAGCCGGGGCGATTACACGCTGCTTGTCCCCGATGTCCTCCCCGCCACCCCCTTTGATGTGACGGGAACGGGTGCGCCGTCGGGAATCCGCATCTATGACGTGCGCTTGATGAGCGATATCGGCAAACGTGGGTACATGCTCGAAAACGAGGACAATATCGCCTCTAGCCTGACCATTAGCATAGATTTCCGCGTCGTTGGTGGAACGCTGATCGTGTTTGCCGAAGACGCCAACCAGCAGTTTCCTACAGATCGCGGCGGCGATGGCGTGCTGTTCAGCGTTGATGATCCCCGCGTCCCGCTCAGCGTTGGTTGGCAGATGGTCAATTTAGATACCACGCCGTACACCATCACCCCGCTAAAGCACGACAGTACCCTGAACCTGACAACGACGGCGCTGGCAGAGACGATTGATTACAGCCGCCTGACCTGTCCAGACCTGATTCCCACCTTTTTGGATCGCCTTGAACAGACCTACCCCTTCACCGCGCTATATGGGCTGGATTGGTCGGCATTGCGGGCGCGGTTGGTGCCTCTTTCTGCGGCGGCAGCAACCGCCCGTGATTGCGAACAGCTGATCCGCGAGATTGGAAATTTCATTCCCGATGGGCATGTCGGCTGGAGCTTGCCCACCCTTCAGGGGGAATTTGCTGGCTCGCTCGGGATGGTCTTAACGCCGCTTGATGATGGGCGGGCTGCTGTCTCTGCCCTGCGGGAAAACGGACCCGCCGCCCGCGCCGGAATGAAAATCGGGACGATCATCATTGCCTGGGACGGCGTGCCGATGGGCGAGGCATTGGCGGCGCTACCCCTGTTCACCAACAATGGCAGCACGCCCCATGCCCTAGTGCGTATCAAACTGCGCGATATTACACGGGGGACATTGGGCAGCAAAGCACAGATCACCTTTCAAAATCCCGGGGAGGCATCGCCCGTCACGGTGACACTCGAGCGGGATCGCCCTGCCGCCCTTGCCGGACGCCCGCCCATTCAGGGAAACCTTCTCCCTTCGGGCGTGGGGTATGTGCGCATCCCCAATTTTGGTGGGACGGACGAACTCCAAGCCTTTGACAAGAGCATCACGGCGCTGATTGAGAAGAATGTGCCGGGCATCATCATTGATATACGCAGCAATCCGGGCGGGTTCTCGCAAGTGTCCGATGCAATGGCAAGCCGCTTTTTCGAGACACCCTACATCATTGCTCAACAGTCATCTTTTGATGGGCGAATCGTCTATCAAAGCCAGATTGAGCCGCGTCTGCCAATTTATAAAGGGAGTGTTGTTTTGTTGGTCGATTGGCAGACCAGCAGCGCCGGGGATATTTTCGCCTACACCTTTCAATCCAGCGGGCGCGGAGTGATTGTTGGGCAAACCCCTTCCGGCGGCTTAGCGGGAACGGTCAGCGGCGGGCAGTACCTTTTGCCGAACAACGCCTTCATCCAAGTTCCCACCGGAAACTTCATTGACGAGGAAGGGAAGATCGTCGTGGAAGGGACGGGCGTTATCCCAGATGTGAAAGTCCCCCTGACGGTAGAAAGTCTGCTCAGTACAGAGGATGTTGTCTTGGTGGCGGGCGAACGCGCCCTCTTGGAACGGGCAGCCCCCTAAAGGGCTTGCCCGCAGAGCGTGGGCGACCATGTGGGGACGCCCCTACGCGGGCTGGTTCTCATCTCAGCCCGTGCGCTTTAGCGCACGGGCAGCAGCAGCCAAGTGGACTACGGCGTAGCCGTCAGGGTTGGCTTGGGCGTTACAATGGGCGTTGCAGCGCGGTAGGCGGCAAGCGTTTTGAAGCCTTCCCACTTCGATAACGTCGCCGTATCCAGCAGATCGCCAAAGGCGGCCGGATCAAAGTAAAGGGCGAGGACAATCGGATCGTTTTCATCGAGATCGCTGCTGCCATTGCCGGGCATCACCCACAACACGTTCCCCGTCTTGGGGTACACCAGCCCGATCACCGCCTCATCAGAGGAATAATCTTGCTGGACGACGGAAACGTACTCAGGATCGCCATATTTCGCCAAAATCTGCTTGACGGTGACGTTCGGGGCAATCCGAATCAAGATCGCATCGACCAACCCTGTATTGGCATTCGCCGTCACCTGACAGCACGCCTGCCCATTTGCTTTTGAGCCATCCGCCCAAGCCGCTTGGGGAGGGTTATCTTGTTTTTGTAGGTCTTTGAAACGGGTTTTATTCGCCTCTACCTTTGCCACCGCATCGGCAAAGGTCGTCTTGCCGGGGATGATTTCAGCGAAACACGGCGCAGCACACGGATCATCGGAGATCAGGCTGAGATCATCAAGGTAATCGACGGATTTTAGGGGCGGCTGTGAGCCGCAGCCAGCGAGGATCGTCCCCATGACGATCAACGCAAGAAGGATAGACAAGGTACGCATGAACACTCCAGAACTCATACAAAAAAAGGCGAGGGGGTGGTCTTCCCCTCGCCCCACAGGTCGCTACTAGAGTAACACAAATGCGCCGAAACTGTAACGGTGAATTGCCCTGAGAGGACACCGAGCAATTGGATGCGCCCCTTTCCTCGTACACAGGGAAAGGGGTGGGGGATAGAGGTTCTTCCATTCCCCCTGCGCGCCTACCGCCGCCTGCGGAGCATGACCCCTCCCACAAGCGCGAACACAAGCCCTAGCCCTAAGACGATCCACCCTCCCCCATTCGTCGGGGTGGGTTCATAGCCCGTTGCCGGAAGGCTGAGCGGCGGTGATCCCGTCCCTCCGGCGGCGGTGCTGCCGCTGCCCCCACCACCGGGCGGCGGCTCGGAGGGTCCGCCATTCAGTTCAATGCGCAGGATCGAAGGATCATGGTCGCTGACGCGGGGGCTTGCTCCCAACGCCGCCGCGAAGAATTCTGAATTTACATGGAGCGCCCGATATGCCGCCGCCCAATTCGCCGTCAGGTTTGGGCTGACGACAAACTGATCCAGAGCTTGGCTGTTCCCCTCAAAGACATAGCCATAGCGCTCTAGTTCGGGGCGATACAGGTTCATCAGTTGAAGCGGCGGGGTCGTCCCGATCAGCGTTTGCATCGGTGGGGAATATTGGAAGTCGTTCATATCCCCGCCGAGGATCACATTCGTTTGGTTGTTGCACGCCAGAATTGCGTTTACAAAGTCGCGGATGACCGCCACTTGCTGAAGGCGCTGTACCTCGCTGGTGAGCGTCGGTGGTTGGAAGCGCCCCATCAGAGGTTGATCGCCGCCTTTTGAATTCAGGTGGTTGTTTACAATGATGAATGTCTCGCCGGCAATCTCGAACTGCGCGGCAAGTGGTTTTCGGCTGCTGTTGAACGCGCTGTTTGTTGGGTCAATCCGTCCCGGGTTCAGCGTTAAGGATGGGGTAGAGGCTGTGCAGGTGATGCTGTTCGCCGTTGTCGCCGTCGCCGCGCCAATGGGCGTGAAGGTGACGCGGCTTGTGCGGTAAAGATAGCCCACGCGGATGTTTCCGTTCGGCTGTCCGCCGTCCGTGCCGTTTTGCGGGTCGATCTGCACATAGGCGTAATCGGCGGGTCCGCCCACATTGGCAATCGCTGCGATGAGGTTGGTGAAGGTCAGATCGCCGGCTGTCACACCGCCCCCTGCTGCCCCATTGTTATCCTGCATTTCTTGGAGCAAGATCACATCGGGCGAGAGCAAGTTGTTCACGATCACCCGCGCCCGATTCTCAAACTCCACCGCAGCGGCGTTGCCGGGGAGGTTTTCCACATTGAAGGTGGCGATCACATAGCGATCCCCGCCGCCCGTCAGGTCGTTCACCTGCGGCGTCAGCGTCGATGCTGTTGAGGTATAAGCATCGCGGGCGAGAAGTTCAAAATTGCCAAAGCTGTAGTCGATCACGCCCCTGATTTGCGGAATGACTGCCCCCACATGGAGCGCTGGCGTGGAGGGTCCGCCGGTGATCCCATCATCGATTTGGATGCGTTCGGGGTTGAAATCGCCCGGACGGATGGTGATCCCACCCCGCCCGTTGATCCCCGTTGCGTTTGCGGCGTTATCCCCGACAACCCACAGTTCGCCAAAGGTGTTCGTTGGACCGACAACGATGGCGTTGTTCACCTGAACAAGCATCCCCTCTAGGCTTTCGTAGAAATCCAGCCCCTCGCTCAGGACAAGCGCCGGGCGGGTTTCCACATCGCCGCTGAAGGTGCTGATTGTCCCCGCTGGAGGGATGCGCCCACCCGTTCCGATCACTGTCGGGCTGACGGTGCAAACGCCCGTGCAATCCCACGCGGTGATGGCAAGCCGCTGCACGGCATTGTTGTTCACAATCTCGGTGAGCGTCAGGTTATTAGCGTCCCCACCCGGGCGGAACTCGGTGACTGTCCCGCTGACGAGAATGGTCTCGCCAACCGTTCGCCCCGTCAGCAGGGATGACCCCCCTCCGGTGAAGACAAAGATCGCCTCGGAACTTGCCAACCCATCATCCCCGCTCAGATCAGGGTCTTGCAGGTAAAAGCCGTTGCTGCGCAGCGCCGTCACCACGCCAGGGACGTTCTGCACACCCGTCCCCGCCAGCGGCGAGAGGTGGCGCGTCCCTTGAATGGTGCGCACGCGGTTTGTCCCCGGCGCCGTGCCAATACCCAGTGTGACCCGATCATGACGGAATTTGCGCAGCTGCACCGTCGTGTAATCCCCAGAGAGCGTCCCCACCCCGTAGAAGTCGGTATCCCCGTTGTCGCTGATCAGATGGACGGTCTGCCCGCCCCAGGTGGCAATCGTCCCTGTTGGCGCTTCAACCAGCCCCTCTGGATTCTTGTTCGAGAGGTCGCTGGCGATCAGCACAGGCGCATCAGCGGCGATACCCGTCCAGGTGTAGAGCGCAAAGTTATCCGTCCCATCGGCAGCACCAGCAACAATCAGGCAGCCGCTTGCCTGACACTCGATGCTGCGGATGCCCCGCCCACCGAGGTTCAATTGGATCGGTGCGCCAAAGATGGCGCTCCCCGCCGTCCCTCCAGCCGCCGTTTGCATCGTTGTAAAGTTCGTGATCGGAACAACCAGCGCCAAATTGCGCGTTCCCACCGGGACGAGCGGCGCACGAAAACCGATGAAAGCGGCGGTGCTGCTGCCCGGCGTGAGCGACAGCCCCTCAATGTTGAAGCCGTTTGCGCCTTCGGGGATGACTCCCACCGCCGCGCTTGCCGTCAGCCCGAAAAAATTTGCCCCCAAGCCATGTCCGCTGCCGCTGTCCCACGCCAAAAGGTCTGTTTTCAGATGGTCATAGCGGGCGGTGTAGGCAAGGGTAGTCCCTGTGCCGCTCCCACTCATCGCCGCCGTGACGATGCGCGAGCGGTTGGGACGGTTTGCCCCTGTGCTGGAGTTGCTGTGCGACCCCATGAAGTAAACAGTAGTTCCGTTGATCGTCCCCCCCTCAAAATCGACTTCACGGGGAATACCCCCGCTCAGATCGGTGAGGGCGAGGCTGGCGGTCAGGTCAAACCCGCTGTACGGAAGACGCGAGACATCCCGATCATAGAGCCGGATCACCTGATCTTCGTCATCGGCAGCGAACATCAGCCCGGCGGAGACGGGAACAGCCGCCGACGCCTCCGCCGATCCTGTTGCATAACGATCCGTGAGCGTCGTCACATCGTCTTGGTTCGCCGCGTAGGTGAACGCCCCGATACTCGTGTTGTTTAGCGTATCGGTGACGGTCACGGTGATCGTCGCCACACCGCCCGCCGCGCCCGGTCCAACGTTCGGGATTAGGTCAAGCCGATAGGTTGCCGAGGTGGACGACCCCGACACAAAGATAGTGCTGAGGTTGGCATTGGGGATGATCGCCGTGTTCCCGCTGGTCGCCACGACGCTGGCAATACCATCAGGATCGCCCACCGTTATCAGAACGCCATCAACTCCGGTGAAGGTTTGTTGAACTGCCAAACTTGCGTTCGCCACCCCAGAGCGCCCATTGGAGGCAAACAAGACGCCGCTGATCGGGAAGTTTGGTCCCCCCACATGGTCAATCGCCTCGCCTGCATAGCTGGAGGGGTAGACCGACGTTCCCGTTGAGGAAAGCGCTGTTGCTGGCACAGCTCCTGTCAGCGTCCCTGCCACCCAATCTGCCGCCGTGCTGCCATTGGGGTCTGTTGTTTGCCGCCCCACATAATCAATATCGACGGTCACGGTGGTTGCTGTCCCCGTCACCGGAGCGCACGCCGCCCGACAGTAATTATGCAAGCCATAGACACGATCCGTCGCCCCGGCATCCATGATTCCGATGCTGTCGTAGACCGTCCAGCCCGACCACACCGTCCCCGTCGGAATACCATCATTCGCCGTCCCGCCGTCTGTGCCATCAATATCATTGGCAAGTGTTGGGGCGGTGCTGGTTTGAATGATGAAGAATGTCACGCTGATGTTTTCAATGTCTGTGCCGGCATCGGAGAGGAAGCCCGTTAGTCCGCCCCACCCTGTTCCCGTCGCCGGAGTGATCACCGTAGCGCTGCTGTCCACCGTCCAGGGTGAGCCGTTCTGCCGCAAGACGAGAAACCCGTTTGAGCCAGTGGTATAGCCAGCGAGGGGGATGATCGTCTGGACATCACCCGCATTCCCCCCACTGTCCCCCTCTACCCCGACGAAATAGACCCCCGCCGGAATGGTTGTGTTTGGGGCGCCGCGAACTTCAATGTATTCGTTCGGTCCGTCCGTCCCGGGTGGGTTGTACATGACCTCATTCAGGTAAAACGGACCCGGCGCTGCCGCAGCGGGTCTGGGTGGGGTGGTGAGCAGTGCCATTGAGAAGATGGCGACAATCAGGATAGCAATCAGCGCTAAACGAACAACACTGCGCCAAGCGATCCCCTTAGAAATAGAGCGGGAGAGACGAAGCATAAAATAACCCTTTCGTTGGCTTGGAGAGAGTGCGCCGGAGTAATTCAGTGCGCGTCACGGCGTGGGTGGGATGATGATCTTGGCTGCGAAGTGTAACACGTGAAAACCCGCCCGACAGCGGAGTTTTCGTTAAGGTTTGAGGGGAGGACGTTTAAGGCACAATAAAACTCACCCACCGCTAAGTAAGTACAACCACAATGAAAACGCGGGATAACGCATAATCCCGCCGCTAAAAGGCTTGTCCGGGAACGAGTAGTCCGTCAAGCAGATAGAGAACGTATTCTCTATCTGCCACGCCTCGCCTCTCCGTAGGGGCGATCCCATGTGGTCGCCCGCCGCTAAAACAGCGGGCTGAAAGCAACCACCCCTACGGGGCTTAAAAACCCTAACTCCGCCCTGTACACAGGGAAAGGCGAGACATTCTGTGGCGAGGGGGTGAGGGGGAAGCCCCCTCAAAGATATGATTCCCTCTTCTCCCTGTGGGAGAAGGGGGGCAGGGGGGATGAGGGCAACGGCATAACGCCTAGCCGCATTGAGCGGACAAAGCGGCGGATAACGCGACACGAATGCTTTTTTGTACCCTATTTTGCCGCCCCCACTGAAGAACGTTCATCTTTCCCTCTTGCCAAGCTCTTGGAATCATCTGATAAAATGGATCAAAACACGTCCAACCCACCCTACAATGGTAAACACAGCAAACTGAGGTGCATGTGATTCAAAAACGCGATGATGTGCGTAATGTGGCGATCATTGCCCATGTTGATCATGGGAAAACAACGCTCGTAGATGGTATGTTGAAACAAGCGAAGGTCTTCCGCACAGCGGAGAGCGCCGCCGCCGCCGGGGAACGTATCCTCGATAGCAACCCCCTTGAGCGCGAGCGGGGCATTACGATCTTGGCGAAGAATACCGCCGTGACATGGAACGGCATCAAGATCAACATTGTCGATACGCCCGGACACGCCGACTTCGGCGGCGAGGTGGAGCGCATCCTGAACATGGTCGATGGGGCGCTTTTACTCGTTGATGCCGTTGAGGGTCCCATGCCGCAGACACGCTTTGTGCTGCGTAAGGCGTTGGGGATGGGCTTGCGCGTAGTCGTCGTGATCAATAAGGTGGATCGCGCCTTTGCCCGTGTTGAGGAAGTCCTCAACGAGACATTCGACCTTTTTATCGAACTCGGCGCGAACGACGAACAGGCGAGTTTTCCCGTCGTCTATGCCATTGGTCTGGCGGGGCGGGCGGGCATGACCGCCAACACGCTTGCCGACGATCTCACCCCCCTCTTTGAGACGATCTACCGCGAAATTCCTGCACCTATGGTCGATATGGACGCGCCCGCCCGTTTGCTGGTCACGAACCTTGAGTATGACAACTACAAGGGGCAGATCGGCGTGGGGCGTTTACATTCAGGCGTCATTCGTAAGGGGATGAGCATCGTTCGCATTTCGCCCAGTGGGGAAAAGACGAACGGGCGCATTGAATACCTGTTCAGCTACCACAACCTAGCGAAAACAGAAGCTGCGGAAGTCCGTGCCGGGGATATTCTTGCCTTTGCCGGTATTGAGAATGTCGCCATCAGCGATACCCTTGCCGACCCCGCCGATCCGACGCCGCTGCCCCCCATCCGTGTCGAAGAACCGACGGTGCGCATGACCTTCGGCGTGAACACCTCACCCTTTTCCGGGCGCGAAGGGAAAAGTGGGTGGGGGACAAGCCGCCGCATTCGGCAGCGGCTCTACGATGAAATGCGTTCTAACCTTGCCCTGCGGGTGGAAGACGGCGAGACAGCAGATCGCTTTGTCGTCAATGGGCGCGGCGAACTGCACCTGAGCATCCTCATTGAGACGATGCGCCGCGAAGGGTTCGAGTTTGACGTGAGCAAGCCGGAAGTCATTTACCGCACCGATGCGGCAACGGGCGAAACGCTTGAACCGATGGAAGAAGTCCATGTCGAAGTTGCCGATAGCATGGTTGGCACGGTCATTGAACTTCTCGGTGCGCGGCGCGGGAAGATGATCAACATGCACACCGAGAGCGGCACAACCTTCCTCACCTACATTGTCCCCACGCGGGGCTTGCTTGGTTTCCGCCCCCATTTCATGCGGGCAACCAGCGGAATGGGACAGGTACACAGCCTCTTTCATGGCTATGAGTCATTTTTAGGGGCAATGCCCGGACGTCAGTTTGGCAGCCTTGTGGCATGGGAAGATGGTACATCGAGCAGCTATGGCTTGGAAAACGCCCAACCACGCGGGACTCTGTTCATCGGACCCGGTGTCGATGTTTACGAGGGGATGGTTGTCGGTGAGCATATCCGCACGGAAGACCTTGCCGTAAATGTGGCAAAGGCAAAACACCTGACGAATGTTCGTTCTTCTGGCGGCGAAAAGGCGTGGAGTCTCACCCCGCCGCGTAACCTGAGCTTGGAAGACTGTCTCGAATTCCTTGCCGAGGACGAACTTTTGGAAGTGACACCCCAATCCCTGCGGATTCGGAAGCGCATCCTGAACAACGAAGAACGCCAGAAAGAGTGGAAGCGGCGCGAAAAGATGATCGCGGGGTAGTAACCCCCGCCGCACCGTAGGGGCGCCCCCTGGGGCGTCCATGCCTACGACCCCGCCCGAAAGGACGGGGCTGAGTCGTGGATAGACGCCCTCACCGCTAGGCGTTTATTTCCTCATTGCCAATGCTGAACATCGCCCCTAAATCGTCTGGGGAGTAGGTTTTGAAGGCGATCAGCGTCTCCGTCCGCATGATGTGCGGCACAGCGCGGATATTTCCGGCGATCACTTCGGCAATCTGTTCGTTTGTTTCGGTGCGGACGATAGCAACAAGATCAAACTGACCGGCAACCGAAAATACCTCACTAATGCCCTTTACTTTCAGTAAATGGTGGGCAACATCCTCCACGCGGGCGCGTTCCACCGTGATCAAAACAATGGCGGCAACCATAGAGAAAACTCCTTTCTTCGCTGGCATTAAGTATAGCGTGGCTCAGCCTGCGCTATAATCCCGTAGGGACGCCCTACAGAGCGTCGGCTGATTGAAGCATTATGAACACCAAGAAATCATTCATTTATGCGTATTCGCGTTGAAGGACGCCGCCCCCTACGCGGCACATACCATATTTCCGCCAACACAAACGCCGCCATTGCCCTGATCACAGCGGCAATGCTTTCCCCGACGCCCGTCAGTCTGGTTGGGCTACCGGACACGGTGGGCGTGGGTGTCCTCCTTGAGGTTGCCGGAACGCTTGGGCTGACGACGGAAGCTAACGGCGCGGTGACGACGCTGCACACCCCAGAGATGATCGGGCGGGCGCTCTCACGGGAGCATACCGATGCCCTCAGCGGGACGTTTCTGCTCATCGCTCCCATTTTGGCGCGGCGGCGGCACGCCCGCATGACAATTGATTACCCGCTCAGCCGCCTTCACCCCCATTTGCGGGCGCTGCGCGATCTCGGCGTGGGGATCACCATGGATGGCGGCGTGATCGACCTGAAAGCAGCGGTATGGAAACAGAAAGAGATCGTCCTGAGCCAAGCGAGCGTCACCGCCACCGTGCTGACGGCGATTTTAGCGGCGGCACTCGGTGAGCAAACGACAATTCGCCATGCGGCGTGCGAACCGCACGTTGTCGATGCGCTGCTGCTCTTGGGGCAGATGGGCGCACGGATTGAGGGCGCGGGGTCAAACCTCGTCACCATTTATGGGCGCGGCGGGAAGGACGATCTCGCCTTTGATGGGGCGCCGTTCCCGATCACGCCCGATCATATTGAGGCGGCAAGTGTGGCGGCGCTTGCCGTTCTTTCCGGCGGCTGGCTGACCATTGAAGGGACGCGCCGCCGCGACATGAAGGTGATCACCCCCGTCTACGAGCGGCTTGGCGTGCAGCTTGGCGTCAGCGAGGACGCCCTGAACGTACCCGCCCACGATCAGTTGCGGCTCTCCGCCCGTGACGAAGATGTGGATGTCGCTGTCGAATCTGCCCCCTGGTATGGCTTCCCCTCCGATTTGATCGGTATGGCGACGGTGATCGCCACCCAAGCACAAGGGACGGTCTTGATCCACGAAAAACTCTACAGCAACCGCCTGCTCTTTGTGGATAAGCTGAACGCGATGGGAGCGCAAATCGTCCTGTGCGACCCGCACCGCGCCATTGTGATTGGCGGGACGCGCCTGAACGCGGATTACATTGATAACCCCGACGCCCGCATCGGCTTGGCGATGTTGGGGGCGGCGTTTGCGGCGGAGGGCGAGACGGTGATCGATACTGCCGAGGCGTTTGAGCGCACCTTTGACCACGTGCTGGATAAACTCGTCGCCGTCGGCGCGGGGATTCGGAGGGGGTAAACAAACGTGCCTGATTCCCCAGAAATTCTCCGAACGGTGTTGTCTCACTTTGGGAATACAATTCGCATCACACAACGGCAGTGGACGCACATCACTGAAGCGCATGATTACATGGCGGGAAATCTCGATAAAGTGGTGGAGACGATTGCTGAACCATCGCGGATCATTCAAGGCACTGAGGACGAATCATTGGCGCTGCGAGAGTAGGAATCCACCAACATCACTCGCAAAACAGCGGTGGTGATCTATCGGGATGTTCCCAATGGATTTGTGATCACCGCCTATTTTACCTCCAAGCCAGAGAAAACAGAGCGAAAAGGGGTACGTCTGTGGACGAAGTAAGCCACCTTCCCGCCTTAACACGAGAACTTCTTGCCTTATCCAAACGGCAGGTTTGGACAGATTACGATGAAGATGCTGATGTCCTCTACATCAGTTTTCGCAAACCACAGCAAGCCAACGACAGCATCTTGGAAGATGATGGCAATATCTATCACTATGATCATGATGAACTGGTTGGGATCACCGTCTTGAATGCTTCCAAATGGCGAGACGCCAGCCCATTGGGATAAAACGATTATAGATGCCGTCGCGGGGATTCGGAGGGGCTAAGACGCCTCTATGAGCGCGATTTCCTCCGCGCTTACATCGTAAAGCCGATAAACATGCTGATCGATCTGGGCATCAAAACTAGCGATCTGCCGCTCAAGATGCTCTATGTCGTGGGGGGTGCGGGCGGCGGCGCGTTGACGGTGGAGGTCAAGCATCTGATCAACAAGGGTGACAATCTCATCGTGGGCAGTGCGCTCTGCACGATTTTTCATGTCAATTGTGTGGATCGGGAGGTGCTTGATATAGCGTGATTCGTAGCTGAAATAGCCGCCGCGCATGGGCGACGATGTTTGATGAATGAACCATTGCAAGAGTTTACTGTTAAGCAATGCCAAAATATAGCTGCGGGAATAGTCAGGCAAAACCAAAATGCCATAACCACCCGCTGTTCCCCCGGTGAAAAAATAGTCTCCCGTAACATCCAACGAATAGGAGGCTCGTGCCGCAATATCCGGCGTGAAAATTTTAGGAAGTCCAATCACATCTAATGCCTGATTGCGACTGTATCGATACCAATTGCGATCTTGTAATTGTCCACGTTCCCGGTTTTCGAGTGGTTTTCGGTGTGCTTTGAGGTATGCCCATGTCAACGGGTAGCGCGTTTTGAGCGTTGCCTCATCAATCAGGGAGGCTCGTTCACCCTCTTTCGCCATATAGGGAAACAAAATAAGACGGTTTGTTTTGGTAAGTGAATACCGTTTGCTATCGCCACTTTTTACCAATGGATGAAACAACTCCGGTTCAACCCAATACATTTCAGTGTTATGGGGAGAATATATCTTGATACGGTCTGTTTCCCGCACCCGCTCTTCCACAATGTAAATTGAATCAGCGCTCGTTTTGATCCCTTGAAAAATACGACTCGTGACAGTTTCTAATTTCACAGGCATCGACTTTAACCGTTCCAGCAAGCCCGCCAACCCGCCAACGTTGAACGTCCATTCCTTCGCCGTCACTGTGCTTGCTGGAATCGTCCCTTCAGCCCTTGCCTTGCCGCTCTCTCGCCATTCAGTGAGATCATTCACACGGGCGAACTCAAACGACTCCTGCCCGCCTTTTTCCAAAAATAGCAAACAGGTATAGGTCGTTGCCCCGGTAAACACTTGCTGATCGCCAAAATGGATGATCTTGGCAAGGTGCTTTCCCTCGCTCAGGATTGCCCGCAAGGGTTCGCCATATTGGGCATTGAAGAACTTATGGGGGAGGATGTAGCCTAAGCGCCCGCGCTCGTTCAGTAACCCCAATGCACGCTCCACAAAGGCAACGTAAACATCAAAGTTGCCGCGCCCCGCCGCCCGAAAGTGTGTGCTGTAAAACGCCGCTTCATCGGGGGCATATTCGATCATTGCCTGAATACGAATGTAGGGTGGGTTGCCGATCACGGCATCAAAGCCGCCCGCCGCGCTGAAGATCGTCGGGAATGATCCTTGCCAGTTGAAGGTATTCACCCGTCGCCGCACGGCATCAGAAAGCGCTCGGTGGGCAGGGTCAGCGTAAAAGGCATCGTCAATAAGGGCGTTTCCGCACTGAATGTTCCGCCCCAAATCGGGCAGGGCGCGTTCGCGGTGGCGGCGCAAGCGATCCGAGATCGTCTCGTTCGTCTCCCCTTCTAGGACTTGAAGGAGGAGTGAGAGTTTCGTCGTCTCTACCGCTTGTTCGTCAATGTCCACGCCATACAGGGAGTTGAGGACGATCTGTTTGCGTACATCGATGGTCAAGACGCGCTCCCCGCCGAGGAGGGTCATCTTGTTCAAGCGGTTGTCGGGATCGTTCGTCAGATACCAGTCCCGATACCAATTCAAGAGAAATTGGTATGCCCCAATGAGAAACGACCCTGACCCACAGGCGGGGTCAACAATCCGCAAGGTGGCGGCGCTCTCCGGTGTTTTCCCCACCAAGAGCGGCAGGAGCGTTTCCCGTACAACCCCCTCCACAATGTACGTCGGCGTGTAGTACACACCTCCGGCGTGACGCACCTCTGGTTTGTCTTCAATGGCGACGATCCGCCCGCCGTTCGTTTTCGGCGTGATAGTGATCACTTTGCCGAGGAATTGCTCGTAGACTTGCCCCAAAATTTCGATGGGCATGACAGCAAAAGCGTAGGGGCTATCATAGAGGCTGGTGATAATTTCTTTGAGCGGGGTATCGTCCATGTGGAGCGCGAGCGTCAGCGTGTCGGGTTGTTCGTTCTGCCCCTTTTCTGCCTCAAAATGGAACAACCCAGAATTGTAGCGACGATCCGCATTCTTAAAGAGATCGCGCAACCGATCATAAATGTTTCCGCCGTTCACCAGTGCCAACAAACGTCCGTAGTCCTCAATGGCGCGTGCCTCGCAAATGCGCAGAAAGATGATCCGGTCAATGGTCATTTGAATGGCGTAATTCACATCCCGTTGGCTGAGGTCGGGATGCCACTGCACGAGGGTATCTGCCAAGCGGGAACGCCACTGTTCAATCTCACGGAGAAACGCCTTATCGACAGGAATCGTGCCGCGTGGGGGGGCTTGTTCGGCGGCAAAACGCTCCAGCGACCCCTTCAGCACTGCCTCGCGGGAGAATAAGGCGGCGATCTCATCCCACGTTTCGGAGTATTCGTCAAAGGTGTAGTAGGCGTAGCGCCCTTTCGTCGCCGGATCGCGCCGCCCCGGTTTCAGGCGGCAATCGTAAATGGCGAATTCTTCAAAATCAGTCAGGATGCACAGTGGCAACCCTGCTGACCAACCATAACTACGCAATTGGAAGGCAGATTCCGTGTTTTCTTTTAGGTAGATGGCGGGCTTCTTCGCTTCGACAAAAAATTTGCGCGTCCGTCCGATCCGAAACGCATAATCCGGCGCTTTGAGCGCCTCGCCCACTTTGATCGCGTCTTCGTGAATCACATCTTTTTCGTCAGGGGATGCGCCCCGTTCATTTGCCACGTCCCACCCCAACGCCTTGAAAAGGGGATCGAGGAATTCCCGCCGGAGTTCGGTCTCTTTGTACTGCCCGCTTTTGTAGCGTTCGCGGTAGTCGGCAAAGCGGGTGACAAGCGTAGCAATGTCGGGGGGAATGGACATAACAGCAATGCCTTTAGTGGGGTGAATGAACGTCCCAACCAGTGTACATTATTTTAGGGTGCTTTATGGTCGAGATGCTTTCAATAGGATACTAACACCCCACTGTCTAGTAGTCCATCAGGAAGGCAACCATAGAATGAGACAACCCCAAGCCTCAATACCATCTCATTACACATTCGTATCCAAAACATAACGGGTCATGAGTGATCCGACCCTAGATCGCGTTTGGGCAGGCGAAAGCGAGAGGCACGTAAATCAGCCGCGAACTCATCCCACCACACACTGGGGGTCGGATCAGGATCAGCATCCCAACTTGCCAAAAGCGCTTTGATACGTTCGTCCTGAGGGGTATCTTCTACCGAAGCCAACACAGCCTCCCATAAGGACAGTGGAAGTTGCACCACCGGATTCCCCTCGCTGTCGGTGGTGATGTGTGCTGCCCGTTGCAGCGTTTGTTTATCCATCTCAGACCACCTCCACCGTAATCATTTTTGTCTTGCCGCCACCCTTTCTCTTCCTGACTGTCGCGTTTTATCATATCCTAAAATGCCCAACTCGTGGGAAGCCGCACACACCTGTGGGATAATAGGCATCTTTCGAGGGAAATAAACCATGTACAGTGTTGAACAAGCCCTTGCCCACATCCTCGCCGCGCTGACGCCGCTCCCCGCCGAAACGCTCCCGCTGGCGGGGGCGCACATTGGGCGCATCCTCGCCGCAGACATCGGCAGTGATGACGATCTCCCGCCCTTCGATAACAGCAGCATGGACGGTTACGCCCTAATCGCGGCGGACACCGCCGACGCCGGACGAGAAACCCCCGTCACCCTCCGCGTTGCTGCCGATATTCCCGCCGGAACGTATTCCGAACGCCGCATCGGGCGCGGGGAGGCGGCGCGAATCATGACCGGAGCGCCGCTCCCTCCGGGCGCTGATGCGGTGATCCCCGTCGAGGAGACGGATACGCCTCCCGCCCAACATGCCCCTATCGGAGAACCACCTCCCGAAACGGTGCAGATTTACAGCAAAGCAGACGCCGGCGCGTATGTCCGGCGGCGCGGGGAGGACATGCGGGCGGGGCAAATCGTCTTGCGGGCAGGGCGGCGTTTGCGTCCAGCCGATATAGGGGCGTTGGCGGGGATGGGCGCTGCCGCCGTCCCCCTCGTCCGCCAACCGCGTGTGGCGATTCTTTCGACGGGCGATGAACTGCTCACCCCCGATCAGCCGCTGACCCCCGGTAAAATTCGTGATATGAACGGCTATGCGCTGGCGGCGGCGGTAATCGCCCTCGGCGGGGTGGCGCTCCAACTGCCCATCGCCCGCGATACGGTGGCGGCGGTACGCGCCCGTCTGGAGGATGCCCGCGCCGCCTATGCCGATCTCATCCTGAGTTCGGCGGGTGTTTCGGTGGGCGCGTTCGATGCCGTGAAAACAGCGGTAGAGGCAGATGGGACGCTCAATTTTTGGAAGGTGAATATTCGCCCCGGCAAACCGCTTGCCTTTGGGCTGGTCGGCGGTGTGCCGTTCTTCGGCTTGCCGGGCAACCCGGTGAGCGCCCTCGTCACCTTTGATGTCTTTGTCCGCCCCGCACTGCTCATGATGATGGGCTTGCCCGCCGAGACGGGGATGAGCGAAGCAGAACTTGGAGAGCGCATGACGAGCGACGGACGGCGCACCTATGCCCGCGTTCGCCTTGAACGGCGCGAGGGGCGGCTGGTTGCCTACAGCACAGGCAGCCAAAGCTCCGGCGTGATCACCTCCCTCGTAGCAGCGGATGGCTTGTTGGTGCTTCCAGAAGGCGTCACCGATGCCCCCGTCGGGGCTGTTTTTCCGGTACGCCTCTTTGACGCGGGGTAAGCCCCCCCCCCGCACCCCGTAGGGACGCGCTACAGCGCGTCCGCGCCTCCCCGCACCGTTGGAATGCCCCCTCCGATTATGGATTCACAGCCAATTTCCCGTATAATCCTTCTTGTCTAGCATGTCTAGCACACCTAGCACGAGGATAGAGTGCGTCCATGCCCAACGAGACAATTTTGGTTGTTGATGACGAAGCGAACATCATTGAACTGACCACCTTGTACTTCACCCAAGCGGGCTACAAGGTGATCAGCGCCCGCGATGGCGAGGTGGCGCTGGAACGGGTGAAAAAAGATCGTCCGGCACTGGTCGTCCTTGATTTGATGCTCCCCAAAATTGACGGGTGGCAAGTGTGCCGCCGCATCCGTGCCGAGAGCGATCTTCCCATCTTGATGCTCACCGCCCGCGATGATGATGTCGATAAGATTGTCGGCTTAGAACTGGGCGCCGATGATTACCTAACAAAGCCCTTCAACCCCCGCGAGTTGGTCGCCCGTGTCAAGGCGATCCTGCGGCGCGGGGTGACACGCCGCCCCGAAACCGCCCCCGCCGTGCGCGTTGGCGACCTGACCATTGACCCCGCCCGCCGCACCGTTCACGTTGGCGAACGCGAAATTGACCTGCGCACGAAAGAATTTGACCTGCTCCTTGCCCTTGCCGAAAACGAGGGGATTGTCCTCAGCCGCGAAAAGCTTCTTGATCTCGTTTGGGGCTTTGATTTTTATGGGCAGACGCGCACAGTGGATGTTCACGTTGCCCACGTGCGCAGTAAAATTGAACCGGCTGGTGTGGGCATTGAAACCGTTTGGGGGGTGGGCTATAAACTCACCCAAAAACCGTGACCTCCCTCCGCTTTCGGCTGCTGCTCTCCTATGGGTTGATTCTTAGCGTCACGCTGGCGGTGATCAGTGTAGCGCTGGTGATTGTCTTGCGCTCGCGCCCTGTCCCCACCGATGAACTCAGCGCCCGCCTCGCCGCGATGATGAGCGCCGTCCGCGAAGAACAAGGGTTGGCAACCCTTCCAGAGCGCGGGCCCACACGCCTTCAAGAACGCCTTCTAACTGTGCTTGCCCGCCAAGCACGCCTGCGCAATTTCAATGTGCGCATCCTGATTGTGAATGGGACGACAGGGGTTGTTGCCTTTGACTCTAGCAATGATGCGCTTGGGGCGACGCTCAGGCTGCAAGGTGAACCGTATGCCCCGCCGGATGTGGCAGAGACGGGGATAGACACCCGTGCCATGAGGCGCGGCGGGTACACCGAGCCGGATGGTACAGAGTGGCGCTATCTTGCCCAACCAGCGGCACTTGACGCCCCCACCGCGTGGGTCTATGTTTTGGCACTTCGTGCGCCGCGCCAATTATCGCTCCGTGATTTTTTTGCCTATTATGGAGAAGATTTGCTGATTCCCCTCTTTCAGGCGGGGCTGATCGGACTCCTCGTCGCCAGCGTGATGGCGGTCTTGATCGCCCGCAGCGTTGCCCATCCCTTGCAAGAGGTGGCGCGGGCAGTGGGGCGTGTTGCAGGGGGTGATTGGAGCGCCCGTGCGCCCGTGCGCGGCGTCCGCGAGGTGCGCGTTGTTGCCGAGGCATTCAACCAAATGACGGAGCAGGTCGCTATAGGCGAGCAAGCGCAGCGCGAATTCCTTGCCAATGTCACTCACGATCTGCGCACCCCGCTAACCTCAATTCAGGGGTTTTCGCAGGCAATCATCGATGGGGTCGTCGCCAACCCCGACGCCGCCCAACACGCCGCCCAGATCATTCATGATGAAGCGGGGCGCCTGAATCGGATGGTTGAGGAACTGCTTGATCTGGCACGCATCGAGGCGGGGCGTTGGAACATGACGCGCCATACCCTTCAGCCAGAGGCGATCTTGACAGTGGTCAAAGACCGTCTGACGCCCAAAGCAGCGGCGAAACGGGTGCGCTTTTCCCTACAGACGACGCCCCTGCCGCCTATTGCCGGCGATGGGGATCGGCTGGTACAGGTGTTCACAAATCTTGCTGATAATGCCCTGAAACACACCCCAGAGGGCGGCGCCGTAGTGATTCGGGCGATCTACGCCAACCTCGGCGTGCAAATCCAGTTCATTGATACGGGAGAGGGTATTCCCCCCGACGATATTCCCCACATTTTTGATCGCTTTTATCAGGTCGATAAGAGCCGCCAACGTGGGCAGCGCGAGGGTGTGGGGCTTGGTCTGACAATTACAAAGGGAATTGTCGAAGCGCACGGGGGGACAATCGCCGTCGAAAGCACCCTCGGCAAGGGAACAATTTTCACCGTCTGGCTGCCCGCACCGACTGCCGATGCCACAACGATCCTTCGGCGGCGCTCCCTTGCCCCCAAACGGACGGGCGATAAGGGTAGGTAGGCGGGGAGCGCCTCCCACCCGATGGAATCACCACGCGGGAACGGGCAAGGGTAGCAAGGGTGGGCGTTCCGGGCGCGATTCAATGCTCACCCGCTTTCCGCTGTGTGCCGCCTCAATGATGCCATGCATCACCTCTAAAACGTGCAGCGCAAGCTCCCCGCTGGCGCGATGGGGACGTCCCTCGTGAATGGCGTTCGCCATATCTGCCAAGCCCACGCCCCGCCGCCATGCGCGATTATAGGGCTGGTCCTGTTCCACCCACTCTGCCCCATTAGGGATATACAGGCGCACACTGGGATCAAACCCGTTTGGATCGGGGAGGGCGAGCGTCCCCTTTGCCCCGTAGAGTTCTAGGCGGGGGAGGCGATGCCCTTGCACATCAAAGCTGCTGATCAAGGTGGCAATTGCTCCTGATTCACATTCCAACGAGGCGCTGATGTGCGTATCGACATTCACCGGAATACGCCGCCCATCGCCAGCGATCCGCTCTGGGAACGACGCCCGCGCTGCCGCCGTCACCGTTCGCACCGCTCCCAACAACGTGACAAAGCAGGTCACCCAATAGACGCCCACATCAAAGAGCGGACCCGCCCCGGGTTGGTAGAAAAACGCCGGATTGGGGTGCCACCCTTCCGGGCCACGACCCATGAAGAAGCCCGCCGCCGCCACTGGATCGCCAATCACCCCCTCATCGAGGAGTTTTCGTCCGGTTTGGTGTTCGGCAAAGAGGAAGGTATCTGGCGCACAGCCCACGCGCAGCCCTCGTTCCGCCGCCGCCTTCAGAACGGCATGGGCGTCGGAAAGGCTTACCGCCAGCGGCTTTTCCGAATAGACGTGTTTCCCCGCCTGAATCGCCCGTAGGCTGATCTCGGCGTGAACATCGGGGATCGTCAGATTCAACACAATGTCAATTCCCGAATCGGCAAGCAGCTCATCTACGGTCAAGGCGCGGGGAACACTCCATTCCGCCGCCGCATGTTGGGCGCGAGCCTGATCACTATCAGCACATGCGCCAATGGTGATTCCGGCGAACTCACGCACACCTTTGAAATACTGAGCGCTGACATTGCCCGTGCCAATAACACCAATTGTCACCATAAGGGTACATATCCTTTTGCGGTTGAGATTACGACCTGTCCGGCGGATTGTAGCACTAGATTCTGTTGGCATTCTAATCCCTGTAGGGGCGCAAGTCCTTGCGCCTTTGGATTGGGATACCCCATTGGATGTGATGTCCTTCTGAAAAAGAAATGACAATTCGCAACACCGCTGTGACACGCCCTCTGCCCGTTCTCTGTTATACTGTGAGGGCATAGAGCGCGGCAGTACCCCCGGAGATACCTTGAACATAGAACGCCCTATTCTCATTGTTGATGATGACTCGGATTTACTTGAATTGTTCGGAATCGCCTTGAAACGTCTGAACATGCCTATCATCAAAGCGAGCAGCGGGAAACAGGCGCTTGAGCTTTTGAATACGGAAACGCCCCGCCTGATTCTTTTGGATGTGGCAATGCCTTCGGTGACGGGGTTGGATGTTTTACAGAAAATCCGCGCCGACTCGCGCTTTAACGAAACAAAGGTTGTTATGCTGACCGCCGTCCCAAACTTGATCGATCAACAATCGATAGGGATGGTGTCACGGGTGTTGGTCAAACCAATTGCCCCCATCGCCCTCGAAAGTAACATCCGCGAGGTTTTGGCAGAGTAGTATTCATTAACCACAGATAGAGTGAGACGATCATGACTATCCCTTTTTATGGCACATTAATCTTTTGGGCAGGGCTGCTCTTTGGTGGGTTTGTATTCGGAAAGCCGAACGCAGACCAAACAAAACGTATCCCTACCTTAAACCGTTTGGGATCGTCGTTGGCGCTTGTTTTGGCGGGATGGAGTCTTTATTTTCTCCATCGGGGGACGCTCATTGAGTCCTACGCCCTCTTAGTCGCCCTCGGCATGACGGCTGGTTTTGTAGGCGATCTGTTCATGGCGGTGGAAAACATCATCGGCGGGATGGGCGCTTTTGGCGTTGGGCATATTCTCTATAGCATCGCCTTCCTCGGCGGTCTTCAAATTGTCCGAACGCTAAACCCCGAAACACCCGCTGTCTTTGCCCCGCTTGCTGTCTGGCTGGTGATCGGCGTTGTGGCCTGGTATGTGATCATGTTTCGGGGAAAGACTGCCCTCCCGCAGGTAATGCGCTTCGCGGGCTTGGGCTATGCCCTTCTTTTGACGGGGATGGCGGGGGTGGCATGGTCGCTTGCCTTTTCCGTACCCCCCTTTTTTCCGTTGGCAATTGGAGCGGCGCTTTTCGTGATCAGCGACCTGATCATCGCCGGGCAAATCTTCGCCGGTTGGCGTTTTCCTTTAATTGGTGATCTCATCTGGCTTACCTACGGACCCGCCCAAGCCTTGATCGTCCTCAGTGTGGGGACGGCGCGGGTACTCGCCCTGATTTCCTGATGATTCGTGCCTGCCTCGTGATCGTCCTGATCATGGTGATCGTTAACAGCGGCATAAAGCCCACCCATGCCGATGATTCCACCGCCCTTCGCCGTCCTATCACCGCCCTTTGGGCTGATCCGGCTGGTTCGCGCTTGCTCATTGGGCGTGGCACGATGCTGATCCTT
Organism: Anaerolineales bacterium; assembly: GCA_015075625.1. Lineage (NCBI taxonomy): Bacteria > Bacillati > Chloroflexota > Anaerolineae > Anaerolineales > Anaerolineales bacterium. The sequence continues at coordinate 1,424,499 of JABTTZ010000001.1, forward strand.
GCCGAAGTGACCCCTACGGCTGTCGTTGTCACCCATGAAATCCCTCTTGAACGAGGGATCATTGGTGGGGTGGGCATGACCGCACAAGGGATCCTTGTCGCCTTGACCGAACGGGGGATTTTCACCCTTACCCCCGATAGGGTGATCATCGATAACCTTCCCGGTGGGGGGAATACGCTGCGCATCGTTGGTGATCAGATTCTCATTGCCGCCCTTGATGGCGGTGTCCGGCTTGCCCAAATTAGCCCAACCGGAGTGATTACCTTGCTTGGGGAGCTAAAACCACAGGGGAAAGCGTTCAGCGCCGCTCTTGATGTGAACCAAGCACACGTTTGGGTAGCAGAAGGGGCGGCGGGCGTTCATGCCTATGCCCTTCAGGGGGGGGCACCCCTAACCACCCTGAACGATGTGACGAACGCCGATCAGGTCTTGCGCGACGGAACACTGCTCTACGTGGCGGGCAGCGGCACGCTTTATGTGTTTGACCTTGCCACAGGGACACCCCGCCTACAAACACGACTCTCCCTAGAGCCAACAACGAAACCGGAAGGGGCGAGTGCCTGGGTGGTCAGTGACATGCTTGCCATCGGCAGCCGTCTGTATATTGGGCGTTACGCCGGCAATGGGCAGGGCGCGGATGCCCTGATCATCGATCTGACCGCAACCAGCGCAACACTCACTGGGCAAATTGGGATCAGTGGATCGGGTGAACACCTTGCCCTGCGGGGGGATGATTTATTCGTTGGCTCGGTCAATGGGGGGTTGCAGCGTGTCTATGTTGGGCGCGGTGAGGTCACCCTCATTGCCCAATGGGATGCGCCTCCCCTTGCCCTTACCGAAAGCCGCCCTTGCGCCCCCACGAATCCGCGTCCACCAGATCGCGGTGAGGCGGATAACCCCCTCACCTTAGAGTGGGATGCGGGTTGTGCAGCAGCAACGTATGAGGTGTGGATCAATGGGGTCTTAACGGCAACCCTCCCCGAAACAAGCCTGACCTTCAACGCCGACACCGCCGTTGTAGCGTGGCGCGTTGTGGCGCTGACTGAAACGGAACGGGCAGAAAGTGCCACATGGCGCGTTGCCCTCACCACCAAAGGCTGGTTAAGCACCCCTTCGGCAATGCCCGCCGGGGAACGTCTCTATACCCCGCCGTTCATTGCCGTCAACTATCCTGGACAGCTTTTTGCCGTGCTGTGTGGGGCGGTTTCTGCCGGACTTTTGGTTATTGTTGCTGCTGCCTTGTTTTTAGGCAACCGTGCGCAGCGCCGCATGGATCGCTTTCATTAACGAAGGGTTATCTCTTTTACAGGCTACTGTTCAGCCTTCCCGCTTGTTATGAAATTGCAACACAACCTCTCTCGAACGATATGTTACTATTCAATCAGTTGAGAAAGTCAGTAGAGAGACTCATGTAAGTCTTTTTACGGTGTGTGTTAAGTCTATAGGCAATCCAGCGTCAATAGAGGCAGTTAGAGACAGGATAGGCTAACTATCTGTGTACCGTGTCATGGTATGTGATCAACCTATTCGTTAGCACCTTCACCTAACCCCATCCTCTCACCATACACAACGGGGAGCAAGTGAAAACGCCTTTCTCAGACGAATACCTTGCCCGTGTGGTTTTCCTGATTGAACACGCAATGTAGGTAAGCACCTTATGGGAACGATGGCTCTCATTGCCGACGATAGTCCAGCCTTTCAAGAGATCATTCGGTTGGTGCTTGAACATGTTGGCTATGAAGTGGAGGCAGTGGACAATGGAAAGAAGGCGCTCGACGCGCTGAAATGTCGTCGTTTTCATGCCTTGTTTCTTGATCTTGATATGCCCATTCTCAATGGGAACGGCGTCCTTCAAGTGGTACGGTCATTACCGGGTTGTCAGGAAATGTTCATCATCGTGGTGACGGCAAATTCGCATATGCAAGGGACAGAGATGGAAAATGCCGATTTCATTATGATGAAACCGGTCAAGGTGGAAGAACTGGCGCAGTTTGCCGAACGGATCAAACGCACGCCACGCCCACCGGCGCTCTAAACTGATTTATCTAATTCACCTGAACCTTCGGAGAACCGTGCTGTGAACAAAGCAATACAACCGCTGACCCGCTGGTTCAAACCACGTACCACCGATCTGAATCTCGTCTTTCGGGAGCGCACCATCCGCACCCTGGTTGCCTCGCTGTTTCCGGTGCTTTGTTTGGCGCTGTTCACTTCCCTCTTCCTCTTTGAAGCCCATTGGGAACTGATCTCCTACCCAACAGCGGAGCTGCTGGCAGGGATCATGTTGATCCTCTCCGCGTTGGCAATCTCGCAAGGGCGAATTACCCTAGCGGGGTATCTTCTTGTGGCGATGTTCATCGTCTTTTCGGTGTTCATCCTCACCGTTCCGCGCTCCCCGGCAAATGTTTCCATCACGGGCAGCCTGTTGACGTTGGTCGTCGTCGCCCTCGTCCTCCCCCGGCGAACGATTTTCCCCCTGACAGTGCTGATTTCCTCGTTGGTGGCGCTTGTCGCCTTTATCCATCCGCAATACAGCGGTATTGCCGTTCAATTTGTGATGAACAACATCCTCGTGTTGTTCGGCATCGCCATTTTGCTTTACCTGCTGCTCACCGAGTTTGATAACCGCCTGCTCTTTACCGAGGCTGCCCGCCGCGAAACGGAACAGGCGTTGAGTGTTGCCCAAGTTGCCCGCAACGACGCCGAACGAGCGAACAAAGCAAAAGATCAATTCCTCTCCATCATGTCTCATGAACTGCGCACCCCGTTGGGCGCAATCATCGGCTTTATCGGCATTTTGCAAATGGGGATGATCAAAGACAAGAAAGAGGCGCTCCCCCTTTCTGCTACACAGCAGCGGATGCTCAAAGATTCGCGCAGTAACGCCGAACACTTGCTGACCCTGATCAACAGCATCCTTGATCTGGCGAAGGTGTCTTCGGGGCGCATCCTTCCTAACTTCAGCGCGGTAAACCCCCAAGATGAAAATTTCATCGCCGGAACAGTGCTGTCCCTCCGCAGCCTTGCCATTAGCAAAGGCATTGATCTGAATCTGGAAATTGATTACGACCTTCCCGCCGAAGTTCAGTGCGACCTGATGCAAATGAAACAGGTTGTTAAAAATTTAGTGGGAAACGCCATAAAGTTTACCGAAAAGGGACAAGTCACCGTCTATGTGCGCAAGAAAAGCGCCGAGGATTGGCAAATTTTAGTTCAAGATACGGGCATTGGCATTAAGCCCGAACAGGTCAAAAATATTTTTGATCCCTTCTATCAGGCGGATAACTCTGATTCCCGTACCCGCGAGGGGACAGGTCTGGGGCTTGCCATCGCCAAAAGCTACGTTGAATTACATCATGGGGGTATTCAGGTTCACTCGACACTTGGCACGGGGACAACGTTCACCGTGACCTTACCGAACAACCCGCCCTCACCCACCACTGCTGCACCAGAGGGGCTTCAGAATGGACACTAATGATCCCACCACATGGAATGTTTTGGTTGTTGACGATGACGACAGCAATCGAATGGTGATTAGTCACATCTTGGAGTTTTATGATGCCATTGTGACCGTGGCGACCTCTGGCAAAGAAGCGTTGAGTCTTTTGAACACCGCTCATGCGTTTAACCTGATTCTGCTTGATATTCAAATGCCTGAGGTCAGCGGTTGGATGGTTCTGGATGCCATTCGCAGCGCACCGAATGGGCTGCGCACCTTGCCGATCATTGCGATTACGGCGTTGGCGATGGCAGGAGACCGCGAAAAAGGGCTGGCTGCCGGCTTTAGCGGTTATTTGGTAAAACCGCTCAACCCGAACACCTTTATCGACAACATCAGCCAAATTCTGGCTGGGTTGCAACCTATATAAGGAGCATAGGATGGCGAACCTAACGAAAGTTCTGTTGGTGGACGATGACCTCTCAACGCGGCACTTGTTCGAGGCGGTACTCGACTATCATGACATTCAGTTGATGATTGCGGGTTCAGAAAGCGAGGCAATGGATTGTCTGACCCAAACCGCTCCCGATGTGATCGTCCTTGATATTGTCTTGCCCGGCAAAGATGGTTACAAGGTACTGAAGGCGCTTCGTGCCAACCCACAGGTGCAATGCCCTGTCGTTGCCACAACTGCCTACTACACCTTAGATAGCGTTCCGCAGTTTGTCCAAAAGGGCTTTGATGGCTACCTACTTAAGCCCATTCAGCCCGAACAACTTGTTGAGTACCTGCAAGGCATTGTTGGCTCTAACCAGTAAAGACCAGAGGAAACCCGCTTATAGCGGGAGCGGCTGGGGACTCACTGTTGAATATCGTTGCTGAATACCATCGCCTTTTTCTAATAGGGGCGCTGAACACACGAATAATCTGAGAAGAAAGGAGATGCGGACTGTTGCCGGTTGAACACCACAGCACCCGCACCATCTGATGACCTATTCCTTAGAGTGTGCGCTAAACGACCCAGACCACCTCTCACCCTCCGCTTATGACATTGCGGCTGCTGCTCTCTATAATGGGCAGCAGCGCACTCTTGCCCTTCGCTGGCTGCTGAAATATGAAAACAGTGACGGAACATGGGGCGATGCCTTCTCGTGGCAATACCTCTACCTTTGCACCTACGCCGCTGCTCTCGCCCTCTATGTTGGCGGAGAGCGCCACCATGCAGAGAAGGCGCTCCAACGCCTGCCCACTATTCCGACCAGCTTCCCCTCCAATTGGACGATCAACTTTGGCGGGCAAATTGCGGCGCTGGATGCCTATGCCGAGGCGGAATTAGGGCTGCGCGTGAGCCACCCCCCGGAAGTCCAAAAAGATATCGATTATGACCGCCTAAAGTGGACCAAACTAATCACCCTTGATCTATTCTATGATCCAGCCATCTCGCTGGCGGGCTTCTTTGGCGAATGGGTCTACACCCTGCGCGAACGGATCGATCTCCCCCGCTTGCTCTGCCACTTTCAGGTGGAAAATGGCTCGCTGAGCAATTCGCCCAGTTCATCAGTCTTTTTCTTGCTTGCCTGCGATGCTTTAGGCTTCACAAACCCCTCATTAGAGCGGCTGCGGCTTTACGTCCAAAACATGAATCCCTTCTTAGGGCAGATGGGGACATTAGACCAAGCCCCGCATTTCGCCACCGCGTGGCTGCTGTTATTCAACGATCCAGCGCGAGAGGCAATCCCTGATATAGAACCTGTCGCCGTACTGCGTCGCGCCCTTCAACCCTATGGCAAGCTGATCTCGACAGCGGGGAATTCGACCTTCCCGGGCGATGTGGATACAACCTCTGGCGCAGTGATCGCCCTGAACCTTCCCACCGAAGAACGGGCGGCAATCATGGGTGCCTTAGAGGATATGTTTGAGTGCGATCATTACCTCACCTTTCGCCATGAACGGACGCCCGCCGTAACAACGAATGTCCATGCAGTAGCGGCGTGGGCAGAAAACCCTCACACGCCAGCCATCCTCGATTGGATCGCGGGCGAAATGGTGGAAACGAATGGCTTTCCTCGCTGCAAATGGCACGTCTCGCCTTACTACACCCTCGGTGAGATTGGGCGTTTGTTCGCCCCGCTCCATCACCCCACCGCCCAAAAACTGGCGGTGAACGCGGGCGAGATTTTCCTCAACCAGCAGCTTCCCTCTGGCGGGTGGGGGTTTTACAGCGCCACCTCCGAAGAAACCTGTTATGCGCTTTTGGCGCTAGAGGCGCTTCGAGAGGCGAAACTCTTAGAGCATATGCGCGTTACAAAGGCATTGGCACGGGGGGTAGACTTTCTCAACAGTCATGATCCCGATTACAGCGCCTTATGGATCGGACGCTCCCTCTTTTACGTTCCCCCACTGGAACGTTGGCTGCGGCAGCGCTGCGCCAAAATCAAGGTGAACGAGAGCAAGCCGATCACCATTCTTTATGTAGAGGATAACCGCAGCTACCATCTGATTGTGGACACGTGTCTGTCGGATGACAATCATCAGGTCGATTGTGTCGAGTCTGCCGAGGACGCTTTACATTACCTTGAACACAATCGTCCCGATGTGGTGATCCTCGACCTCAGACTTCCGGGCATGAGCGGGTATCAGGCGGTGCGACGGATGCACGAACTGCGCCCCGGGCTGCCCATTGTGGCAACCACTGCTTATGTAGATCGGCATACATCAGCCCAAATTGAGACGCATGGCTTTCATGGTTTTCTGGAAAAGCCGTTTGAACTTCACAGCCTTATTTCCTGTGTCGATTCGGTGGTCAATCGTGGGGTCACTGACACATGACCAGCACCATCCCCACCCTAGATGAATGGCTTGCCGCGCCCTCGGAGGCGATTGCAGCAATGGTTACTCCGCGCCAGGTGGCGGTGATGCTCTCTATTGATGGGACACGCCGCCACTACTTGCTAGAAACCAATCAAAGGGAAATCACCGACTTCGATGCCTATACGCAGTACTCAGCGGCGAGTCATGTTGCCGTTTACGAGTCCCTTTACCGCCTCGGCGTCAAAACTATCCTTTCGGCAATCCTCTACCCGCCGAATTTTCGACGCAGTGAGCGCTATTTGAAGATGGCCGTAGGCGCTTGCCGCGCTCTGCTGCTGACGGGAGCATTTTGCGACTTGTATGAGCGTCTTGGCATTCGCGCCCGTCTTTATGGGGATTACGATCTTGCCCCCAACGCGGCGCCCGTCTGTGAAGACCTTGAATCCCTTGCCGAGACCCTGCGGGAAACAACGCCAGAGGGTGAGCGTATGATACTCTTTGGCTTTACCGCTGGCACGTTTGCCGAGGAAGCCATTGCCCGCACGCTGATGCACCACGCCGCCAATCAGAAGATGCCCACTGAAGAAGCGCTCCGCCGCGCCTGTTTCCCCGAAGGACCCGAACAGATCGACATACTTATCATGGCTGGCTGGCTGCGGGTGGGCAGCATCTTGCCGCCCCTCCTCGATAACGGCAAGACGGATATTTATGTCCTAAATCATTTGGCACTCGATCTCTCCGAACTTCAGGCGCGGCGCATCCTCTACGATCACCTCTTTCTCCGTTGGGCAGGACCAGAAGATGATGCCCACTACACGGATGAGGATATGGCTGCCCTGAAAGCCTATTACCAGACCAGCGAGAAACATATCCGAGGGCTTGGACACGTGGTTGGTCCTGGCTTGTGGTATGCCCTGTAGACATGTAGACAGCCTCGCCCACCCTCTCGCCACAAGCAATATAGCCAGATGCCTACACACACTAGGGTCTGTTGAGGTTTTTGGGTCAGAACCCCTCACCCCTAGCCCCTCTCCCACGCAAGCGAGGAGAGGGGAAGAATTCATTCCCTCTCTCTGTTGACGGGGTGGGGATTAGGCTTTCCAAGCCCCGAAGGGGTGGCTGCCTTCAGCCCGCTGCTTTAGCGGCGGGCGCTCACGCAGGGGGATGGGCGCAAGACCTTGCGCCCTACGAGAATTACACGATCACCAGAACCTAGACCCTAGTTCAAAAACGCCCTCACTCCCCCTATCCTCTCCTCAGCGTAGGTGAGAGAGGGGGAATCATTCCTGTACGGATAGGGTCTAACACGCCTACATGGTGGGGGATGTAGGCGTGTATGCTAAAATCCCATCGGGTCTTATCACCAGAAAGTAGGCAGCATGGTGCGACAGCGTGTGATCGTTATCGGCACGGGGATCGCTGGCATGGTGGCGGCGTATCTCCTGAACCCTCACCATGATATTTTCGTCTTTGAGCAGAATGATTACATTGGCGGACACACGGCGACGAAGATCGCCCGCGAAGGGGATCGGGACATCCCCATTGACACCGGATTTATCGTTTTTAACCCGCCTGCGTATCCCGGTCTTGTCCGCCTTTTTGATGAACTGGGCGTCCCTAGCCAGCTTACATGGATGTCCTTTTCCGTCTCCGACCAAACGAATGGCTTTGAGTATGGCAGCAAGACACTGAACAACACCTTTGCCCAGCGCCGCAACCTGATCAACCCGCGCTTTTGGCGCTTCATCATCGACTACTTTCGCTTCAACCGTGAGGCAAACGCCGCCCACAACGATCCCGCTTATGCCAATCACACGCTCGGACAGTTTGTCCGTGAAAAACGTTATTCGCCCTTCCTGATTCGGGAATTCATCATCCCCGCCACCAGCGCGATCTGGTCATCTCCTTACAAGTTCACGGCGGACTATCCGGCGCAGTCCCTGTTTACATTTTTCCGCAATCACGGGATGCTTGGCTCAGAACGCATCCGTTGGAAAAGCGTCATAGGTGGGAGCAAGGTGTACGCCGAAAAACTGACCGCATCCTTCCGAGATCGGATCAGCCTCAACAATGGAGCGGAGGCAGTCCGCCGCACGGCGACAGGTGTTGTCGTCAAACTGCGCGATGGGAGCGAATGTGAGGCAGATCAGATCGTCCTTGCCACCCACTCCGATCAGGCGTTGCGGATGTTGGCGGATGCCTCCCCCGCCGAACAGGATGTGTTGGGGAATATTAAGTACCAACCCAACGAGGTTGTGCTGCACACCGACCCGCGCTTTATGCCTCACAACAAACGGGCATGGGAATCGTGGAATTACCTGCTCTACCAGCAAGGCGAGGACGATTATCCAGTGACGATGACCTATTGGATGAACATGCTGCAAAACCTTGAAGGGCTCGGTGCAAAGCGCGATTACTTCGTCACCGTAAACCCGCAGCGTGAGATCGCGCCCGATGCCGTGATCGGACGGTACACCTACCACCACCCTCTTTACGATTTCGCCGCGATCAACGCCCAGAAACGCCTCCCAGAGATCAACGGGACGAACCGCGTCCATTTTTGCGGGGCGTGGTGTCGGAATGGCTTTCACGAAGATGGCTTACAATCGGGGGTCACCGTAGCGAAGAATTTGGGAATCAGTTGGTAACTCTGTGACCCACCAACCGCGTGTTGCCATGCTCAGCGTCCATACCTGCCCGCTCGCCGTGCTTGGGGGGAAAAAGACGGGCGGGATGAACGTCTATGTCCGCGAACTTTCGCGGGAGTTTGGACGGCGGGGAATCGCGGTGGATGTGTTCACCCGCCGCCAAGACCCCTGCCTACCCCACCTGAATCAACCACTTGGCGAGAATGCCCGTGTGATCCATATTCCGGCGGGCTCCAATGCCCCGCTCGACCCCGATCAGGTCTACCCGAATCTGCCTGAGTTCAGCGCAAACGTTCTGCGCTTTGCCGAGACCGAAGGCACACATTACGATGTGATCTACAGCCATTATTGGCTCAGTGGGGTTGCCGGACATGCCCTTCGTTCGGCGTGGCATGTCCCCCTCATCCAGATGTTCCACACCTTAGGTTTGATGAAAGAGCGGATCACCGCCACAGAGGGGGATCGTCGCACAGATCGCCCCGCCGACTTACGCTCCTTCAGCGAGGCAGACATTATGAGTTGGGCAGATCGGGTCATTGCCGCCACCCCTGCCGAACGGACGCAAATGCTCTGGCTCTACCATGCCTCACGGCGGAAAATCGCTGTCGTCCCGCCGGGGGTGAACACCGAACAGTTCCACCCCATGCCACACGAGAGGGCAAAAGCGGCGTTGAATCTTCCCCCGAATGCCCGCCTACTACTTTTTGTCGGGCGCATCGAACCGCTTAAGGGGGTCGATACGATCTTGGAGGCGCTGGCACTCTTGAAGGCTGAAACGCCCGCCCTCACCGAAAACCTCTGCCTAAGCATCATCGGCGGCGACCCGACCACCAGCGGGGAAAATGCCGAGATGGATCGCCTTAAGGCGCTGTCTCAGTCGTTGAATCTGCGTGATGTTGTCGTCTTTTTGGGGGCAAAGGATCAAGATACCCTGAATCACTATTACGCGGCATCCGAGGCGTTGATCATGCCCTCCGACTACGAAAGTTTCGGGATGGTGGCGCTGGAGGCAATGGCGTGCGGGACGCCCGTGATCGCCTCCAATGTGGGCGGGTTGGCGTTCCTCATCCGCGATGGGGAAAATGGCTACCATGTCCCCGTCCGCGAACCAGAGGCGTTGGCGGCAAAGATCAGGCTGATTTTGGAACAGCCCAATCTTCGCGCCAAATTAGGCGATGCGGCTGCCCGCGATGCCGCCGATTATTCATGGGTGCGGATCGCGGATCGGCTGCTGGCAGTCGTTGCCGAGCTTAAGGCTTCCGCGCCGTGATGCGAGCGCTGAAGATATGCGGCATTCCGGGCTTGCGATCAATGAGCGCTCCGGGGTCGGTCTTATCCACCACCTCAATAGCGACAAAGCCCGCCTCTGCCATAAGCCGCGTATAGTCCTGCACATCAATCGCCCCGGTGAGGCACGCCGTCCACTGATCCATGTCGCGGCGCTGTTCGGGGGTGAACTCCCCATCGGTGACAATATCGCTGATCGAAACCCGCCCCCCTGATTTCAGAACACGGAACGCCTCTCGAAACACAGCGGGCTTTTCCGGCGAGAGGTTGATCACACAGTTCGAGAGGATCACATCAACGCTGGCATCGGCTACGGGCAGCGCTTCAATCGTCCCTAAACGAAAGTCCACATTGCTCACACCCGCCGTCGCTTTGTTCGCGTTTGCCTTTGTCAGCATGGCGGGGGTCATATCGACGCCGATCACCTTGCCCGTCTCCCCCACGCGCTTGGCAGCGAGGAAACAATCGATGCCCGCCCCGCTGCCCAAGTCCAAGACCGTCTCCCCCGCTTGCAGCGAGGCAATGCCCACCGGGTCGCCACAGCCAAGCGACATTTGGACGGCTTCGCTTGGCACACCCTCTAGCATGGTTGCCCCATAAAGCGGCGACCCACAGCCATTCTCCGCACAACATGCCCCATCCCCGCAGCAGACTGCCCCCACCACGTTCGAGGTACGGTTTTCCGCCAGTGCGCCATAGCGTGCGCTCACCGATTCCCGAATGGCGTTGGGGTCGATTGTTGTTCCATCCGACATAATGAGTCTCCTTGATGTATTGATGAACGTCGATATATTAAGGTAAAAAAAGGGCTGAACGTTCAGCCAATATCCTCAACGGAAATTGTCCCGCCAGCAAACGTGGAGGTAAAGTTTGGAGCAAAGCTGCGCATTAAGACCCCACAACAATAGGTGACCACTTCCTGATTCAGGGTGTAAAAGCGGTGGCGACCCTCCTGCCGAACAACGACAAGCCCTGCCTCCTCCAATTTTTGGAGGTGGTGGGTCACCGTTGGCTGGCTTAGCCGCCCGCCAAGCCCCTCTACAATCTCCGTGACGTTCAGCGTCGCGCAGCAGAGAAGCTTCATCATCGCCTGACGGTTCTCGTCGGCAATCGCTTTGGCAAACAACATCGGATCAACGTTCATATCTTCAATTATATTGATTGATTTCGATATGTCAAGGGGGCTGTTCCTTTTGAAAGTGTTGTACACTCGTTGATAGGCTCACATGCGCTGAATGTATGTTTAGAGAGGATGAATCGATCATGCCACAGTTTGGGATCGTAAACGCCACCCAATTGAATCTCCGCGCCCGCCCCACCACAGACAGCGAGATTGTACAGGTCTTATCCCGCGATGCGGCAATGGAAATCCTGCGCGATGCCGGATTCGGCTGGTTAGAGGTCAAACTGATTCCGAGCGGGACGAAGGGCTTTGTCTCGCGGGTCTTTTTGCGGCTGGTTGATTCACTCCCCGGCGGCACCGGGGGGACGGGTGGAAACACAGGTGGCGGCACACCAAGCGCTGCCCCCTCCCAACCGCTGAGCGGGCAAGGGCAAGTGACCACCGGACTCAATGTCCGTGTTGCGCCAAGCCTTGATGCCGCTGTGCTGTTCACCCTTCCGCAAGGGGCGCGGGTGAATCTTGTGGCACAGCAGGGGACATGGCTCAAGATTCGGCTCGATGATGGGCGGGAGGCATTCGTTGCCGCTCAGTTTGTGAATCTGAATCCAGCCCCGACCCCGACCCCCACCCCCACCCCCACCCCCACGCCGACGCCTAATCCGGGCGGGATCACGACAAAGCCGGGCTTTTTGATCAGCAACCTTGATCTGCTGTCCTTGCCACTTGCGCCGCGTGAATTAATCCCACCGCAGCGGGTAAACAGCAGCGACGCCGTGATTGAGCGGACGTGGAACACCTATGGGAATCTGTTGCGCGTCATGGCAGAGATGTTGAATATTCCGGTGAATACCGTCGTCGCCGTGATCGCCGCCGAGAGCGGCGGCTTTGCCTTCGGCGCGAATAACCGGATGATTATCCGCTTCGAGAATCATATTTTCTATCGCTATTGGGGCGTGCAAAACCAAGCGCTTTTTGATCAACATTTCACCTTCGATCTGGCAACACAATTTCGAGGGCATAAATGGCGGGCGAATCCGGCGGCGGCTTTTGAAGAATTTCACGGGAATCAGGAAAAAGAATGGCTTGTCTTTAGTTTTGCCCGCCGCCTTGCTGATACCGCCGCCATGCTCAGCATCAGTATGGGTGCGCCGCAAATCATGGGCTTCAACTTCGCCAGCCTCGGCTACACAAAAGTCCAAGATATGTTTGACCGCTTCTCAAACAGCGTCCACGCCCAACTGATCGGCGTCTTTGATTTCGTCCGGCGGACGGGCGCGGCGTCTCCGGCGTTGGTGGCACTTCAGCGGCGGGACTACCTGACCTTCGCCAGCATCTACAACGGGTCGGGCAATGCACCTACCTATTCGAGTATCATCCAAAACCACGTCGTGATCTACAACCGCCTGATCGCGCTGGCGCGGTAGAGTGACCCCGCACACGGTTTGCCCAGTATTCCCGGCGCTAAAGCGCCGGGCTGAGATCAGGGTGTGCTTTCTGCTGATCTCAGCCGAGCGCAAAAGCACCGGAGCAAAGCGGCGCAACCTCTAGGAGAAGGTTACTCCTCTTCCAAGCGCGATAAATCTGCCAGTTGGTCACGGTATGGCTTTTCGCCGTAGTTCTGCCACAACTGTCCGGTGATGGCTGCCGCGTCACGTTCCACCCCACAGGCGGCAAAGTAATCGCAAACGCGCTGCACATCCCGTTCCAAAATGAATTTGGCATTCGGGTTGCTCTGCGCATAAGTCACTTGTGGAAAGTCGATCAAGGTGATCGCCCCACTCCAGTAAAGGATGTTGTACGCCGACAGATCGCCGTGAATCAGCCCGTGTTTGAGCATGATCGTCACGTTTTCCAAGACAACATCAAAAAGGGCGAGGGCTTCCTCGTAGTCCAGCGTCGTCTCGCTAAGCGCGGGCGCAGCACTAAAGGCATCACCGCAGTAGCCCATCAAAATGGCGTTCTCGGCAACCCGATAGGGTTTGGGGACGGCTGCCCCCGCTTTGTAGAGCGTTTCCAGTGTGATGTACTCGTACATCAGCCACGAGGTGTGGGCAACTTGTTCGCCAAACGCCGTCTTTTTGCCAATGGCACGCATCAGACGATGCTCATTTGCTTTGATGGCGTGACCATTGTCGTTCAGCAGGGCGCGACCTTCACGGTACATTTTGTCGTTCCGCAGGTTGCGGAACATGCGCGGGCGGTAGACTTTTACCGCCAGCAAATCCACACCGGTGGAGGGGTGTCCCTGACAGCGATAGACGTTCGCCTCTTTGCCGCCCTTCACCCGCGCCAATACGTCGCTGATCAGCGCTTGTTCATAGAACGGACGGAGCGCCTCCAAAAGCCAGCCCTCTTCAAACAACCCGGGCGTATAGGTCGTGTTAAAGCCTGATTCCAAGCCTTCCGTCTCAGCAATCGAATGGATCACCTCCTCAGCGGGGCGTTTGGGGGTGTGCTTCACTTTGGGTTTGCGCTGGCGGCGGGCGCGGCGGTCTGTGGTCAGCGGATCAAAGGTACGCTCATACTCATCAAAGGTATCGAAGGTCGTATCCTCGTGTGAATCGTTGGCGGAAAGATTGGAATCGTCGTGAGTCGTGTGTATAGGCGACACGATAGGGTTCTCCAGACAAGATAAATGAACAGCAAGCCGAATGAACGCGAAACCGATAAAGGGGCGTCTGCGCGGCGCTTGTCTGCGGGAATCCTACTGTGTTGGCTGACGGGGGAAAGGCGGGTGGGAAATGACCTATCCGCAGCCCCTAACCGTCTCCAGAGATTCACGCAGCAACGCCGCCTCAACAGAGGCAGAAGGTTTGACTTGCATTCGTGCGTCTCCTTTTCTCCGAACGGTTTGGGTAAACGGCAAAACGATAACGAGAGTCATGATAACATGACTCTTTGAAGGCTGTCAACAGGTCAGGAGAATTCAGAGAGAAGATTCATGGGTATGTGAAAGGGAATACCCCTGTGAGGCTAAGCCTATCCAGCCCCGTAGGGACACCCCCTGGAGCGTCCGCGCCCTACCCACCTTCCCCTGTTTACGGAGGAAGGGGGCAGGGGTTTAGGGGTTCTGAACCCAAAACGCCAACAGACCCTAATGTTAACAGAGCCTAGTTCAAAATTCCCCGCCACACGGCATCGAGAGTCTGCAAAACCAAGAGGTTGCGGACGGTGAAGCCGTATTGTAGATTTGCCTCATCAATGACGCCGGCATTGTCGCTCGGCGGGTTCGTCAGGTGGATTCCGTCTGGCTCCAACCCATTGTTTGGCAGCCCACGCACGGCGTCGGCAAGGTTCATCACTGGCACGTTATAGCGTTTTCCAATCGCCAAGACAATCTTGTTGAACTGGCGCGATTTTTCCGCCACTGCCGGATTTTCGGGGAAGGTGCTGAGGATCGGGATGATTCCCGCGTCAAGCGTTTTCTTGACCACAAGGCGCATGAACTTATCGAACTGCTCTGGGAGCATGACCAGCACATCGGATGTGCCAAACATGATGATAGCGATCCCGGGCTTGTTCAGACGATATTCGCAATCAAGCGGCTGTTCTCCGGCGTTGCAATAGGGAGCGGCGAACTCCGGCTGCATGACGGCACTTGAGTTAAAGCCGTTGTTACTGGCGACACTCTGAAGATCAAAAGGGTTGTTGGCGTCTGGACGCGGCTGCACCATGAAGTAGTTGATCACTTCTTGAAGGTAGCCATACTGCCCCAAATTGTACTGCCCCCACCCAATCGGTTTGAGGAAACTGTGGTGATCGGTTTGGCAATCGCCCACCTTTGAAAAAACGCGGAAATTGTTTCCCAAATCCTTCCCCTTCGCCATGATCGCCCGCATCGCCGTGCGAATGGCGGGGGTGATCTTGGGGACGTTGGGGGCGTTCAGCGCCCCGACACCGGAGGGCAGCGGACCGGATGGCTCAACGACGGGATCGGCAGCCGCCGGCGGCGTGAACGTCTCGCTGCTTTCGGGGAAGTTGCTGACAAACACGCCCGCCGCGTAACGAAACAAGCGGGCGAATGCCCACCCGCGCACGCCATCCGCTGTATGGATCAAAATCCAGCCGTTGTTGTTATTCCGCCCATCAATAAAGACGGCGGTCTCTGTTTTGAGCGTCGTGATCACGGCACCCTGTGTGGTGGGCGAAACGCGGACATTCGTATCGACGGTTGTCCAAGCGTGTGGCTCTTGTGCGGCGGCGATCCCCGCCGGTAGGACGGTGAGAATCAAGACCACCGTGAGCATGAACAAAGTGAATTTGCGAACCATACCGATATAAAACCCCATCTCAAGCTAATCGAACGTGTGGAGGACGCCCAAAGGGCGTGTCTACTTCACCTTAGACTATTTCAACGAATCGCCCCTGTGAAGGTATGAATGTGTTGGCAGGCGCTCTCCCGATCATAGACCGTCGTCAGGTTCATGGTGAACGTCGTGGGGCTGTTAAAGACCATGACCATCTCTACATTCCCATCGTTCAAGCCGTTCCGCCCCGCGTAACTATAAACGTTTTCGCGGACACGGCGCAGCGTATAGACCTTCAGTTCTTGCCCTTTCCATGTCAGGTTCGACCCGCTTGGGGTGATGGCAGCAAGGTGAGCGCAGTAATTCAACGCTCCACCTCCACACGTCCCCACCATTTGATCGTTGCTGACCTCAACGTTCCAGACCGTCTTTGCCGAGGGCGCAAACCCGCCCCCACCGGGAACACCGCCGCTTGCTCCGCTGTTTCCGCCCGAATTATCACCTCCGGCGGGGCGGGCGGCGGTTGTCGCGCTTGGCTCAGCCTTTGCCACTGCCGCACACGCCCCCGCCGCCCGTACTGTCGCTGCCTCAATCCAGCGCTCGGCTTTCTCGTTCATTCGCCACCACAGCGCCCCGGCTGCGTCGGTCCACTGCCCCACAATGGGATAACTGAGCGCCGGATTGAGATAGACCAGCGCCCGTGTATCCCCCGGCAGGGCATGGACACTGGCACGGGCATCCCCGCGCACCACGCCAACATAGCACGGGGCGGGGTTGGGCAGCACATCAATCGGCGCGCCAGCGATGCTCTCGAAACTGTAGTTATCGGGGATGCGCGGCGGGGCAATAGCAATCATGCCATCCGCCCCGCCCAACCGAACACGGGTAAATTGCCCCGCTGGAACAGTCTCCGCCTTGCCCAATGCTTTGAGGGTCACTTCGCCTGCCAGCGTGTAAATCTCTAAACTCCCCTTTGCAATGCCTTTCAACAGCGCCACTGTCCCGCCTTCGGTCTCCGCCCCCCCGCTGAGCGTCACGGCAACGCCGTTGATCAGCATGGCGGCGGGCGCGGCGTTCGTCGTCTGGAGCAGCAAGCCCGATCCAGCATTTACACAGGGGCTTTCCTCAGCACTGTTCAGCGTCACCGCTTGGAAGGGCATGGGGAACAGATGCAGAGGCAGCAGATCGGTATCGGGCAAAATGGGTAGGGACATCACATCTCCGGTGATGTTCAGCGACTCCACCCGTCCCCAACCGACCATATCCTGAAAGCGGACGCGCACCCATGAACCATTCGCGTTGCGGGCGTCGGCTTGCCCTTCGTCCTTCCATTGCAGGCGCGTCACTTGGGGAAAGTTCGTGCTTGCCCCCGTCCGCAGCAGGACGGCGAGTTCGTCATAGGTCTGCACGGGCAGCGTCGTCACCGTGAGACGGGCGGGATCATCGAGGCGGGTGAGCGTTGCCTTGCCAAAGAGCGCCCCGTAGATGCTCGGCGCATCGGCATCTTCAGTAAGCGGGATATTGAAGCGGTGAATCGACCATTCTCCATTGGTTATATCCAGAGCGCCCGCGCCGAATTCTGCGGCATCCGCTAACATCATCGGAATGTCACCGCCCGCCGTACAGATGCTCCCCGCACCGAGGTTCTGACAATCTGCGTTGATGCGTGTGATCAGACTTGCTGCCAACACGGTGCAGGCGTCGCCGCTTTGTGCTGCCGCCAAACGTGCCGGCGGGAGCGACCCAATTGAACTACCAACAGCCAGTGCGACGACCAGCGCCAACCCAATCCGTACCACGCGCATGGTGGAATCCCTCTCCTGAACAATGCCAACGTTAAATCGCACCCCAACCATCACCAATTTTTGTTAGGCGACGGTCACTTCCGAACACAAATAGACATCCTGAATCGCCCGCAGCAGGGACGCACCCTCGTCCATCGGGCGTTGGAATGCCTTCCGCCCGCTGATCAACCCCATCCCGCCGGCGCGTTTGTTCACCACTGCCGTGAGGATTGCTTCCTCGAAGTCGTTTGCGCCGCTTGCCCCGCCGGAATTGATCAAACCCGCCCGCCCCATGTAGCAGTTCGCCACCTGATAGCGGGTGAGGTCGATGGGGTGGTCGCTCGCCAACTTTGTGTACATCCGCTCATCCAGTTTGCCATAGCTGGAATTGCCGCTGTTGAGCGCCTTGAAGCCGCCATTTTGGGTGGGCAGTTTTTGCTTGATGATATCGGCTTGGATCGTCACGCCGAGGTGGTTTGCCTGTGCGGTGAGGTCGGCGGAGGTCTCATGATTCACGCCGTCCACTTTGAAGGCGCTGTTACGGGTGTAACACCAGAGGACGGTTGCCAGACCCAACTCGTGCGCGAGGGCGAACGCCTGCGCCACTTCCACAATCTCCCGCGTGGCGTCCGCCGACCCAAAGTAGACCGTTGCCCCAACGGAGACAGCGCCCATATTCCATGCGTCGCGCACCGTCCCAAAAAGGATTTGCTCGGCTTTGTTTGGGTAGGTGAGCAGTTCGTTGTGGTTGATTTTGACCATGAAGGGAATTTTGTGCGCATACTTCCGCGCCACCGATGCCAACACCCCAAAGGTTGAAGCAACAGCATTACAGCCGCCCTCAATCGCCAGTTTGACGATGTTTTCGGGATCAAAGTAGGCGGGATTCTTAGCGAATGACGCTCCGGCGGAATGTTCAATGCCCTGATCAACGGGGAGGATAGAGAGGTAGCCCGTCCCGCCCAAACGTCCATGATCGAACATCTGCTGCAAGCTGCGCAGGACTTGCGGGCTGCGGTTCGATGCCGCCCAGACGCGATCAATAAAATCGCCGCCGGGGAGGTAAAGGGTCTCTTTGCTGATCGTCTGGCTGCTGTGATTCAGATAATAATCGGCTTTATCACCGAGCGATTCGGCGATCCGGTCAATGGTGTAGTCTTGGCTGTGAACAGCGAGTGCCATAGCTTGAATCCTTTCGGAAGGATTGTCTTGATTGTGTACCAAGCAAGTATAGCGTGCTGTGCCGTGAATTTCACCAGAGGGGTGGCGGGGCGGTGGGTGGGCGTGGGGGAGTGTCCCACCGCCACGCGCCCTTAATACGCTGTTTGTCCCTCAAGCATCGTCCCTTTTGTTGTCAGCGGGGCATGTTTCTCCATATAGTGACGGATTGCCGCCGCCGCAAACAGGGCGCGGTCTTTCGTGATCCACACATGGGTGACCAGTCGAAAATGCGGTCCCCCGCTGAGGATAATCCCCTGTGCTTTCATGGCGGCGCGGAAGGCGGCACTGTCCATCGTCTCTGGAATTGAGAAAAAGACCATGTTCGTTCGCTGGTGGACGGGATGCACCGTAATTCCCGGCGCAAGGGCTAACGCCTCTGCCAAAAGCTGCGCATGAACGTGATCTTCATCGAGGCGCTGGCGCATGTCCCGCAAGGCGATCAGCCCCGCCGCCGCCACAACTCCCACCTGGCGCATTGCCCCGCCCACCAATTTACGCATCCGGTACGCCCGTTGGATGAACTCCCGCGAGCCAACGACCAACGACCCCACCGGTGCGGCAAGCCCTTTGCTCAGGCAAATCTGAATTGAATCAGCGCCCTTCACCAGATCGCGGGGGTGAACATTCAGTGCCGCCGCTGCGTTGAACAGACGCGCCCCATCAATATGGAGTTTCAACCCCCGTGCATGGGCAAAATCGGCAACCTTTTGCGTGTACTCAGCGCTAATCGGTACGCCGCCCACACCCCCTTGTGTGTTTTCGAGGCAAATCAGGCGGGTGAGTGGTTGATGAACGTTCGTGGCATCGCGCAGGCTTGCTTGAATATCCTCTAGGCGAAGTGTGCCATCTGGCTGCACAGGGACTTGGCTCATGCTGACGCCCCCAAGCACCGACGATCCGCCCGCTTCCCATTGGAAAATATGGGCGCTCTTGCCGACGATCAGTTCGTCGCCGCGCCCGCAGTGTGCCAAAATAGAGACAAGGTTGCCCTGTGTGCCGCTGGCGACGAACAGCGCCGCCTCTTTGCCAAGCACATCAGCGGCATAGTCTTGAAGGGCATTGACGGTGGGGTCTTCGTCGTAAACATCATCACCGACAACGGCGGCTGCCATTGCCTCGCGCATGGCAGGGGTTGGGTGGCTCACAGTGTCGGAGCGGAGATCAATTGTGTCCATAAGAAAGTGGCTTTGTCCTATCATCGAAGCATGGTCAGATTCTAACGAGGTTCACGCCTTTTGGGAACAGTCCGAATAGCAAACGACAGCGCAAAACGCCGCCGATCTTGGCAGCGCGGGATCATCATTGGCTTGGTTGCGCTGATCCTTCTTCCGCTTGGGTTCGCGCTCTACATTTACAGTTATGGGCAGGTAGACCGCGCCGCCCCCGCTGCGGTGATCATCGTCCTCGGCGCGGGGACTCGTCCTTCCGGTGCGCCCTCTCCTAGCCACATCCGGCGTATTGATCACGCCCTCGCCCTGTATAAGCAGGGGCTTGCCCCGGCAATCCTCTGCACGGGCGGCTATACAGACCGCCACCCGAATAGCGAAGCGCGTGCCTGTCAACAACGGTTGGAGGCGTTCGGCGTTCCCGCCTCGGCAATCTTCCTTGAAGAAAAGAGCCTCAGCACAGAAGAAAACGCCCTTGAATCAAAGCCGATTATGGCGCAGCAGGGCTGGCAGACTGCGCTCTTAGTCAGTGATTCCTACCATCTCTGGCGGGCAGAGATGCTCTTTCGGGCGCAAGGGATCAGCGTTGTCTCCAGTCCGGCACAGGTCACCAGTGGGGGACTTCATTGGCGGACGGCGCTCTCTAACACCCTTCGGGAAGTGGCAGCAGCGGGCTGGTATGTCTTTAAAACCCTCTTGGGCTTGCCAATCACAAATTTTTAGGGCTGCATCTCATACTGCCAGGCATGGATCATAGGCAAGGACGCCCCAGGGGGCGTCCCTACGGTGCGGAGGAGGTTACCCGTTAGGGACACAGGATTACTTCGTCGCTGTGGCGGCAACCGTCGGCGGCGTGATTGTTGGGCGTTTGCCAAGCGTCACCTTCACAACCATCTCTTTGCCCCCCCGCTGCAAAACGATCTCAAGGGATGTTTCGGCGGCTTTCGTCGTCACATAGCCGCGCAGTGCATCGACCCCACCGAGGGGGAGGTTATCGACGGCGACGATCACATCATCCACCGCGATGCCCGCCTTCGCCGCTGGACTATCCGCGACAACCTCTAAGACTTTTGTCCCGCAGTTGGCAACATCTTCCCCGCGCACACCAAGATAGCCCGGTTGAAAATCCGCCGCGATGGTGGGTGCGTTTGTTCCTTCTGGGGTTGCCTCGGCGGTGCTTTCCGCCGTTGAAGCGGCAGTGGACATCGGTTTGGCATCCGGGTCGGGGCAAGGCGGGAAACGTGGTTCAACGGCGCTCGCAGTCGCCGTAGGGGTGGGGCTGGCGGCGATGGTTGCCCCGCTGGTGGTGGGAGCAGCGGCGGTAGGGGTGGGGCTGGCGGCGATGGTTGCCCCACCGGTGGGGGGGGCGGCAGTAGGGGTGGGGCTGGATTGGGGATTGGGGCTTGCCGCAGCGGTGAGGCTGCTTACGGCAAAGACAACGGCGAATAACAGGGCGGCGCTCCAACGGAGGAAACGAGTCGTCAACATCGTGATTGTCCTTCTTTTCTGACGTTTAGAGTTTATGGGATCTCGCTACAAATTGTACACCACCCCTCCCCTCTCATGAGATTTTTTCTTGATCTGCTCAGGACAGCGGAATTATAATGCCGGACAGGGTTCACAGAATACGAAGCAATGAATTAAGGTTTATCATGACAACAAATACCCTCCCTGCGCCTAGCAGTCCCATGACCACCCAACCGAGAGATCGCCTCCGCCAGATTAGCCTTGCCCTCGCCATTCTGGGCTTGTTTGTGGCGGGCTATCTCAGTTACACCCATGCCACCGGAACGGAGATCGCATGCGTGGAGGGCGTCAGCAATTGCGAGGTGGTGAACGCCTCCTATTACGCCAGTTTCCCGCCAAGCGAGGGCGGCAAAGGGGGGATTTACGTCGGGTATCTAGGCTTTGCTGGCTATCTGACCATCCTTGCCACCTTGATTCTTGAGCGGCGCGTGCCGTTTTTGCAGCGTTGGGGAGGGCTAATCCTCGTCGGGATGACCTTTTTCGGGTTTCTGTTCAGCATGTACCTGACGGCAATCGAGGCGTTCGTTCTTTACGAATGGTGTCAATGGTGCGTGGTGAGTGCCATCACCATGACCATCCTTTTTGGTGTTTCGTTGGCGCGTTTGTGGCAGGGTGCCCCAGAAGACGCCCTTGAGGACGGGGAGGCGTAACCCTCACCGACTCTCCGTTGGAGCGTTCATCCCATAGGGAGCATAGCCCGCGTAACTGTAATCCGTTTCGGCGTCTCGTTTGTGCAAGCGGTTGACAACAACCCCTGCCAACCGGACGCCGATACTGCGTAAGTTTCCCGCCGTTTTCGTCAGCGCCCCGCGCCGTGTTCGCCCCGCTTCTACCACAAGAAGAATGCGCCCTTCCGTCACATTTGCCAACACGCCCGCATCCGAGATGGTGAGGGCGGGGGGCGCATCCAGAATGACCACATGGTGTCGTTCTGAACCAACAATCGCCCGTACCATCGCTTGCGCCGGAGGGGAACTTAACAATTCTGAGGAGGTCGCCCGAATGCGCCCCGCCGTGATCACATCCAAACCCGCAATAGCGGTAGGGCTGGCAAGGCTTTCCACCAATGCCCGAATATAGGCGGCATCCAAGACGCTGGAGAGATCAACGGCAGTGAGATCGAGCGTATCTTCTGGATCGGCGGTAGCTTTTGCCGATTCGGCTACTCGTGCCAGAAAGCGGCGGCTTAAGGCGCTGGACAAGCCGACCTCATTGGCAATGCCAAAAATGGCGTGCTGCGTGGGGCGGCGCAAATCGGCATCAATCAGCAGAACGCGCAGTCCGGCATTGGCAAAGGAAACAGCAAGGTTGGCGGCGGTAACGCTCTTGCCTTCTTCGGGGTTGGGGCTGCTGATCACATAAACAGCCGGACGATTCGCTGCCTCTCCCTCGGTGAAGATTAAATTCACCCGAAGCGCTCGGTAGCTTTCAGCCGCGGCGCTGTGCGGCTGCTCTAGGGCGATCAACTTGTCGCGGTATGTCCCCCGCCGCCCAAAGGAGGGAATCGCCCCTAGCAGCGGTATCCCACCTGCCAACCCTGTCACCTCCGAAGGAAGGCGGATCGTGTCATTGAGCGTTTCCAGCAGATACGCCGCTCCCGCTGCCAACGTTCCCCCAATCATGCCAGCGAAAATCAAGCTGCCCAGACCGCCCGTCTCTACCGGTGCTTGGGGCGGGCGAGCGCGTTCAACAACAGTCAGGACGTTTGCTGTTCCCTCTTGTTGGATCAATGCCAGGGTGTTCGTCAGTTGGGCAAGGTTGCTCTGCACGGTGTTAATTTGCGCGATCAGATCGGCACGTTCGCGGTTTAGGCGCGTTTGATCCGCCTCAGGGAGATCGACGTTGAGTTTGCTTTCCACCTCGGCAAGGTTCGCCCGCGATTTCCTTAACTGCTCACTCGCGCTGCTGATCTCGTCTTGCAGAAGGGACACTTGCCGTTGTTGATCTTCAGTGAGATTTGTCGGACTGTTGCGGATCAACTGCCGCGCCAGTTCGTCAGCAATGGCGGCGCAGAGGGCGGCATCGGTATAGGTGACGGTAAGCGTGAGGAGCGCCGTTTGGGGGATAACCGCCGTTGTGAACAGATCGCGCAGTTTTTCAGCGGGAATAGGCAGTTTGAGCGTGTTTACCGTCGCCTCTAACACGGGGTAGGTTTTGGCAAGGACAGCGTAGGTCTGCGCCAGTTGAAATTCGGTGGTAATCAAGGACGATCCTGGATTTGCCAATGCCCCCGATGAGCCAATGCGAATTGTCGTGGCGGCTTGGTAAAGTGGTGTGGCAGCACGCATTGTCAGCCAACGAATGCCCACCCCAAGCACAACGCCAATCAGAATCAACCACAGCCAGCGGCGGAATAGACGAAGGTAGACGGCAAGTTCCATGGGGGGAGAGTGTACCAACCGAAAGCGCGGTGTACAATTTAGTGAAAATGAGGATAAACCGTCATGCCTATCCAAAAACTGATGATGGAAACCAGCCCGGTGATGCGCCTCATCGTGACCGATCCTTGGAGTCTGAAGGAGATGTGGGACGCTCTGCGGGACGTTCACACCATGTTAGACAACCAACCGAACAAGGTGCATCTCTTTTTCGATCTCAGCAAGGCGAAATCCATGCCGCTTGATATGGTCAGCATTGCCCGCCGCCCGGATATTGGACACCCCAAGACCGATCAGCTTGTTTTTCTGGGAGCGGGGATGATGACGCGGATGATGATCAGCGGCTTGGCGCGGGCGCAGCGGGCGACAAACGTCCACTTCTTTGACCGTGAAGGGGATGCCTTAGCATTTCTGGCAAAACTACCTTCCGCCTGATGCCGCTTATGTCGTTCGGGCGACTCGTTGCCGTCGCCCATTGGAGCTATCAAAGATGACCGACTCCCCCAACCCCACTCCTGATGGTACGCCCTTTTTTGCAGCGCGGGCGCGGGCATGGCTCACCTTTCTTGTCATTCTTGTCCTCACCTTCGCTTTAGCTTGGGCTTTGGGTTTCTTCGGGCGCTAGGGTACAATGCCGCCTATGAGCCGTATCGTAGGGAATTTCGTTTGAACGCACAACGCACGTCAGATAAAACGCTCGAAGAATCGCCCACCCCTGCCCTGACAGAAACGATGCGGGCGCGGCGCTATGATTCGTGGGGACGTTACCCTACCTCTACGCCCAAACGAATCATTGCTCCCCATTGGCAAACAGACATCCCTGATTTACGCGGGCTTGAGATGGGCGAGACCGTCCTCCCACACGGCTACGGACGCAGCTACGGCGATTCCTGCCTGAACAACGGCGGAACATTGATCGATATGACCAGACTGCGCCGCTATATTGCCTTTGATGAGGAAAGCGGGCTGTTGCAGTGTGAGGCGGGCGTTATGCTTGCCGATATTTTGGCAACGTTCGTCCCGCGTGGTTGGTTTCTGCCCGTCACACCGGGGACAAAGTTCGTCAGCATTGGGGGGGCAATTGCCAACGATGTTCACGGGAAAAATCATCACGGCGGGGGGACGTTTGGCTGCCATGTCACGCGCTTTGAACTCCTCCGTTCGGATGGTTCACGGCTGCTTTGTTCCCCCACCGAAAATGCCAACTACTTCCGCGCCACCATCGGCGGCTTGGGCTTAACCGGGCTGATTCTCTGGGCAGAATTCCGCCTCCGCCGCATTCCGGGTCCCTACATCGCCGAAGAACGGATCAAATTTCGGACGATTGAGGAATACTTCGAGATCGCCCGCGACTCGGACGAACGCTTTGAATACACCGCCGCCTGGCTAGACTGTCTCACCTTCCAACGGACGGGGGGGCGTGGATTCACCATGCTAGGCAACCATGACCGCCTGCAACCACTGGCGGGGAAAGCGCTTAAGGCGAAGAACCTTCCGGCGCTGCCTATTGATGCGCCCTCGTTCGCCTTGAATCCCTTGACAATGCTGGCATTCAATGAGGTCATTTATCGGATGCCACCGGTGAAACACCTTCGCCGTGTCGTCCCTTACGATGGCTTTTTCTATCCGCTGGATGCCATTGGCGATTGGAATCGGATGTACGGCGCACGGGGTTTTTTGCAGCATCAATTCGTTGTCCCCTATAACGACGATTACCGCGCCTTAAAAACGATCCTGAACGCCATTGGGAAATCGGGCGAAGGGTCTTTCCTCGTCGTCTTAAAGACTTTTGGCGAGCGCAAATCGCCCGGGATGCTCTCCTTCCCTCAACCCGGAGTGACCTTAGCCCTTGATTTTCCTATGCGCGGCGAATCGACCCTGAAACTTTTGGATCACCTAGATAGCATCGTCCGCGAGGTAGGGGGGGTGGTCTATCCGGCAAAGGACGCCCGCATGTCGGCGGCGAATTTCCAAGCCTTTTACCCCCAGTGGCAAACGTTCGCCACCTATGTTGATCCGGCTTTTTCCAGCACCTTTTGGCGGCGCGTGACGGCGGCGGTCTAGCCCAGTCACAACGTGAATCGAGAACAACCCTGACCATGACCAACCGTGTCCTGATTTTGGGCGCAACAAGCGCCATTGCCCATGAGACCGCGAAATGCTTTGCCGCCGAGGGCGCTGCGCTCTGCCTTGTGGGGCGCAGCGCCGAGAAACTCGCCGCGTGTGAACGCGATCTGAAGGTTGCCGGCGCGTCACAGGTGGCGACGTTGTGCTATGACCTTGACGATTTGGACGCCCATGAAACCTTGATCAATGAGGCGGTTACTGCCCTCGGCGGTCTTGATGTGGCGCTTTTGGCACAGGGGACCTTGGGCAATCAGGCAGCCTCTCAGAGCAGCGTTTCTGAAACACTCAAGCAGTTCCAAACGAACGCCCTCAGTTACATCTCCCTTCTGACCCTTCTTGCCAACCGCTTTGAGGCGCAAAAATCTGGCGCAATTGCTATCATTGGCTCGGTGGCGGGGGAGCGCGGGCGAGGCAGCAATTATGTGTATGGTTCGGCAAAGGGCGCAGTGATGCTCTTTGCCGGTGGGCTGCGCAACCGCCTAGCGAAAGCCGGTGTCGCCGTCCTCACCGTCAAACCGGGCTTTGTCGATACCCCCATGACGGCGGGGATGAAGAAAAACCCCCTCTACGCCAGCGCCAAAAGCGTTGGGGGGCGCATCCACAAAGCAGTCCAGCGCCGTGAAGATGTCGTCTACACGCCATGGTTCTGGATGGGTATTATGGCAATTATCCGCAGCATTCCAGAGCGGCTGTTCAAGAAGTTAGGGCTTTAGGAGTCTCGCCACCATGCGCTTCAGCCGTCCGCCCCTGCTCATCCCGCTTGGCTTGGTCGCCCTCGGTGTCGTGCTGCTTTTGGGCAACTTCCGCCTGATCGACGCCGGAACAATTTTGCGCTTTTCGCCTGCTCTGCTCATCGTTGCCGGGCTCCAACTGTTACTGCGTGGCGACGTCGGCTTGACATGGCAGATGCAAACCTTCGGCATCACACGGGGGACGGTGCGGACGGCATCCTTAGAAGCAAGTGCTGGCGAACTCGATGTAAAAATCCGTGCGCTGCGGCGTGAAGGTCGTCTGATTGCCGGGCAATATACCGCCCGCAGCCGCCCCGAACTGGAAACACGGGGCGATCATGCCCGCTTGTTCATGCGGCGCGGTGCGGCGTGGGCATTTTCGCTGGCAGATTGGGAGGTCGGCTTGGCAAAAGACCTTCCCTGGACACTGCTGATCAGCACACATTTGGGTGAACTTGATATTGATCTCGCCAACGTCCGCGTGAATCAAGCAGATTTCGCTACTGGATTTGGCGATATTCGCCTTATCTTGGGCGATGGCATTGCTGGTGGAGTTCGGGCAAGCAGCACCTTTGGGCATATCACCATCGTCGTTCCGAACGAGGTTGAAGCCGTGATCCGCGTCGCAGACCGCCCCCTTGCCCGCCTTCAGGTTGACGAGTCACGGTTTCTGATGGTGCAGCCTGGGCTTTACGCCACACTCGGCTACCGCGAGGCAGAAGGCTTGATCTACTGCGAGGTGGGCAGCACCTTCGGCGTTGTGCGCGTGAACTAACGCCCGCACCTCGCTATCGCGTTATCTGCTCAAAGGCTGATCCTGCCAACCGAGATCGTGTAGAAATCATCCCGTGAAAAAAACGCGCCGCCGTCTGTTTCGCTTTACCCTCACCCTTTTGATTTCGCTTCTCCTTGTGGAGGGGTTTCTTCGCCTTGCCTATCCACGCCTTCCGCAAGGGATACAAATTGCCTTACGGTTTGTCCGCCTAACGCCCTTCAGCGATCAGCGCCTCGCCCCCCTTCCGCTTTGGCAAAGTGACCGCCATTACCAAATGATCGCCATGCCAGATGTCCGCGACAGCCGCCAAGCGGGGAGCATCAATGCGCAATTCACGGTGAATACCTACCGCTGGTGGATCGGGCGGGTTGGCTTTCGCAGCCCTCAACCCGAAAATGGGCGCGTTGAGGCACTCGCCCTCGGTGATTCGCACACCTTTTGCTATGTCGATGATGCCGATTGCTATGTCACCCGTCTAAGCGCTCTGTTAGGCGTCTCCATCGCTAATTTTGGGCAAACCGCCACCGGTTCGGTCAGCCACGAGCGGCTTTACACGGATTTCGTGGCGAACCTTCCCATTGGGCAGCCCGCCCTTGTGATCTGGCAGTTCTATGGCAACGATTTCAACGATGATTACGGGCTTGCTCTGCTCAACGGGACGAACAAAACAGCGCCGCCGCCAGAAACGATCCGAGAACGCTCTCCCTTTACCGCATGGCTGGTCGAAAACTCTGCCCTCGCCGCCCTGATCGATTTTTTTCAATCGGCGGCAGACTATGCCCTGTTTGTCGATCCTTACGGCGTGAGCGTTCATGGACAGACGATGCTCTTTGGACGCCCCTACCTCCGTGCCAGTTTTGACCTGACTGAACCGCGTAATCAAGAGGGGGAAGAACTGACTTACGCGGCAGTTCGCGCCGTGCGAGGGCGTGTGGAAGGAAACGGCGGGCGCTTTGTGATGATCCTGATGCCCACCAAAGAAGAAGTTTACCGCAGCCTGACCGCGCCAATCCTCGGTGCAGAAACCTTTCAGACACTGGAAACGCCGCGCTTGCGGATGGCTGACTTTTGCCAGCGGGAAGGCATTGCCTACCTTGATCTGAGCGATGTGTTAGGGGCGGCGGCGGCGCGGGGGGAACTCGTCTTTTTCCCGGACGATATCCATCTCAACCCCCTCGGCAACCGCCTTGTAGCAGAGGCAATCGCCGCATGGGTGAGAGATAGGTAGCGGGTTCACCTCACCCCTGGCAGCCCGCCTTCGGTGTGTTCCCCCTTTTCTGCTGATCTCAGTTTCGTGCTTTAGCACAGGGACAAGGCATCCTATCTTGGTTCACAATGCTCGTGGCAGCTCATGTGCAGACACCCCTTAGAGGAATTGGTTCGCTTAAGGGGCATCGTTTAGACGCCTTTCGGGTTCTCTATTCAGGTGTATTATCTCGATAGTATCAAATTTCACCTCAGGGGTGGGGTTTTTCCATGACGACGACCAATTTTTCTGGTGGGCAAATTGTGCGCTGGACATTCGTCATCTTGGCGATTCTGATTGGGGTAGCAGCCGCATGGTGGACGAAAGACATCCTCATGCTGACACTGACCGCCATTGTCTTTTCCATTCTTCTGACGACGCCCATCCGCTTTTTCGTCCGTCGGGGCATTCCCCGCCCACTTGCCATCCTCTTAACGATGCTGCTGATTATCATTGGCATCAGCGTTGCCTCGGCAGCCATTTTGCCCGGGTTATTACAGCAGTTCCAGATTTTGGTCACAACCGCCATTCCTAATGCGTGGGATTTGCTGCAAAAAGAACTGCGCCCAGAGGTGTTGATCCAACGCTACCCCTTTCTACAGGGATTTATCGAACAAAATGCCGATTTTCCCGCCCAAATCTTGAATCAGATCGTCGCCGGATTGGGGGCGCTTTCTGGTCAGGTATTCCCTGTCATAGGCGGCATTGTTGGCTTCATCGTCAGCCTTCTCATTATCATTTTCCTCAGCCTCTATTTTATTGCCGACCCCAACACCCATTGGCGGGGGATGCTCCGCCTCATCCCGGTGAGCTATCGCCCCCGTGCGCGGGAAATCCTTGTGCGGTTGGATTTCTCTCTGCGGCGCTTCTTACAGGCGCAGATCATTATTATGGTTCTAACCGGACTGGCGACGGCATTGGGCATGGCAATTTTGGGTGTGCCGCTCTCTGGGGCGCTCGGCGCTATTACAGGCTTGTTTAGCTTTGTCCCCAACTTTGGACCGCTGATTGCCCTGATTCCCACCCTTGCGGTGGCAATCCTAAACACACCCCAACAGCTAATCCTCGTCTTATTGGTCTTTTTTGGGATTCAAACGATTGTCAGCCAGATCGCAGCCCCACTGATGATCGGGAACGAACTGAACATGCCTCCGGCGCTCATTTTGCTTTCGCAGTTGTTCGCTGGCATCTTCTTTGGTTTTTTGGGGCTGCTGCTGTCCGTTCCCCTAGCGATTA
Organism: Anaerolineales bacterium; assembly: GCA_015075625.1. NCBI lineage: Bacteria > Bacillati > Chloroflexota > Anaerolineae > Anaerolineales > Anaerolineales bacterium. The sequence goes on from JABTTZ010000001.1 coordinate 1,454,245, forward strand.
TCGTGATCGTCTTGGTGAAGGAAGTCTATGTCCACGATATTTTAGGAGATACAGATCGCGGCGGGAAGCGCACCACCCTAGAGGTTGAGGCGATGCTTTCGGATAAGGTGGGGCATTAGATGGGGTAGAGCCGCGTGGATTCCCCCCTTTCCCCTTGCGAGGGACGTAGGGCTAGGGCGCGGATGCCCAGGGGGCGCCCCTACTTAAGAGAAAACCTCTATGCCTGTGTTTGCCTTCAAGCCCCGAAAGGGTGGCTACTCTCAGCCCGCTGCTTTAGCGGCGGGCGCTCACGAGCGGCAATGGGACGGGGTGCGAGAAAGTCAACAGACCTTACTCCTCGTCGGTAACTCGCGTTGTGCCGATGCCTGCTTTCAGATCGTGCAAGCGGCGGTAGGTTGCCTGAAAGGTGAGTGCATCGGCAACATGAAAGGGATCGGGCGCCTCAGCGGCGATCACCCCCCGCGCTTCGGCATCGACCAGCGCTTGGAGCAGTTCGCGATAGCGCATGTCTGATTCGTTCAGCGGAAGGTGCTGCTTTTCGCCCTTTTCGCCGTATTCAATGCCCGATAGGTGGCAGTGGAGCGACTCCAACCCGCTTTGCCCTAGCCCATCCTTCACCGCCTTCACCATGCGGGCAAATTCCTTGTAGCTGTTGTCTTTCCCCGTGCGGGCGTGGAGGTGAGCAAAATCAATCGCTGGCAGCACACCGGGGACATCGCGCCCTAGTTGAATTGTCTCCTCAAGCGTCCCGAACATCGCCCCCTTGCCCATTGTCTCTGGGCGAAGCGTGACGTGGACGCCCTCGTTTTTCAAAATCGTCGTGATCTCGCGGAGTTTGTCACGGACGCGATCATAGACGGTTTCGGGGGGTTGGTTGTGGTAGGAACCCGGATGAAAGATAATATCTCGCGCTCCGGCGAGATAGCCCTTGCGGGCGGCAAGAAGCAAGCGTTCATCGCTTTTGCGCATCAGGTCATCGGTTTGGCTGTTTAGGTTGATGTAGTAAGGGGCGTGAACACTCAGGCTGACGCCGTATTGTTCAGCCGCCGCCTTGATCGCCGCACAGGATTCATCGGTGACGCGCACGCTCTGCACCCAAGCAATTTCAAGGTGATCCAGCCCTAGCGCCCGTGCGTGGGCAATGGCAAGGGGTGTTCCCCCTGGGTGCGGTGTGCTGCTTGGAGCGCCCACCGTCCCAAAGCGAATGGCATCCGTCGTTGGCTGATGGTGGGCTTTGGGGGTGCGGGGCGCGGCTGTTGTTTTAGGCATATATCCAATTACCTTTGCTGCTGATATATGATACTTATTAACTCACCTTACGCAGTTGGGTTTGTTCACCCCGTATTCGTCGAAAGGGGCAGTTTGAGGGGGAAGCCCCCTCAAAAAAGTGCATTCCCCCTCTCCCGCGTGGCGGGAGAGGGGGCTAGGGGGTGAGGGTCTGTGCCTAAGGTGAGTTATTAATAAGATGTTGCGTGCCATTGTTCTCATCCCTCTCATCCTGCCCCTTTGCAACCACAGGGTAAACGAAACCACGTGCGTAAGTCTTATTTAGAACTTACGCAGTTGAACGTGTTTCCCCCGTATTCATCGAAAGGGGATGTTTGAGGACGAAGCCCACTCAAACAATGGATTCCCCCTTCTCCCAGTGGGAGAGCAGGTACATACCGAAGGCGGGTCGCAGGGGATGAGGGCAACTGCGCAACGTCTATTATTGTACTCGACTGGTCGGAAAGACCAGAATAGATCGCACCGCCTTGCTATACACTTACCAGATAGGGATCACCATGACCACTGAACGAGATCGCTATGCCGAACGGATGATGAATCCACCAGCCCCACTGGATCGGAAACGTGTCCTCACCATCGCCTTTATCGCCTTTGTCGTCGTCTTTTTTCTGTGGCAGACGCGAAGTATTATCCTCTACCCGTTTTACCTGCTTGTCACCTACGTTCACGAGATGGGGCATGGCTTGGCGGCAGTTTTTACGGGGGGGCGCTTCGTCAGTTTTCATGTCTACCCCAATGGGGCGGGGGTTGCTTATACGGACGGCGGCAACCAACACCTGATCTTGGTGGCGGGGTATGTGGGAACGGCGCTTTTTGGGGCGATGCTGCTCTACCTCGCCAACCGTGTCCGACGTGTGACGTTGGTGTCCTATGGAATGGCGGCTTTTTCATCCTCTCTGCGCTCTTTTTGGCGGTTCGGGCGGCTGGAATATGATCACCGCAATCACCGCCTTTTTGCCATTATGATCGGTGTGACGGCAGGGGTAGGGTTCATTGCCCTTGCCCGCTATGGCAACCGCACGGCGAATGTCTTGATTTTGAACACCTTCGCCTTCATCATCGGCTTTAATGTCATCAATGACTTCCTCTACCTGTTTAACAACCAAACCATTGGGATTGACGATATTCCGAATGATGCCGCAGCCATGGCAAAACTGACCAGTACTCCTACGGCGTCGTGGATCATTCTTTGGCTGATGATCTCTATTTTGATGATGGGCATCGCCGCGATTTACGCTTTGTAGACCAAAAACAGGCGAGAGTAACTGGTTGAGGGGATTTCTCATGGCGTCTTTGTCCTGAGGACAAACCATTTTCCAACCCACTGCCGATCATTTTCGCGCTACAATGCAAGGTAGCAAGGTATGAGCGCGTGCGATGACCGTCAAAATTCTGATTGTAGACCCCGATATTTCCTTCAGCGTGCCGATCAAGCGGGCGCTAGAGCAGCGCGGTGATTATCGCGTTCATACCTTTGCCAGTGGGCAGCCCGCACTGGAAATGCTTCAACGCGATGCCCACGATGTGGTGATCCTTGACGCGGATATTGCCGACATTGCCCTTCCCGCCCTGATCCATGCCATGCGGCGCGTCCAACCCTGGCTGTATGTCATGATCAGCACGACGCCAGATCGAGATAAGCCCGCCGTCCGTCCCCTCAATGTGCAAGGGATGATTGCTAAGCCCTACCTTGCCCGCAATCTGATTCATGCCCTAAGTGCGGCGGTGCGCTGGATCGAAGTGCGCCGCACGGCGACGGGCGGACGCGGGGCAGCCGAGCAACCCCTAGCGAGCCGCTTCGCACGCTTGCTACCCTAACTATTCCCGACGCGCCGCCCTCTCTAGAGGATACGCCGAATCTAGGGAGGAAGCTAACTAGTGGGGCAATCAGCGAGCCGCCCATTCCCGACGACGCCACTGCCCGCGATGTGTTCCGGCGCACCAGCAAGCCGCTGCCTCCCGAACCGCCCTTCCCGAAGAGGCGACAACGCCCACCGTGAACGTGGCGGGTCGCACCAGTGATTCCGCCCCGCCCCCACCAGACAGCCTCCTGAAATGCCGCCGGAGGAAGCCCAAACGCTGGTGGAGGCGTCCCTTGCAGCGCTGGCATTAGAGATCACCGATGACGCCACAATCCCGTTGGAACGTCTGCCAGAGGCATTCGAGAGCAGTTCGGAACACCTTCCGCCGGATGCCCGTCCCACCTTCAACCCCTAGCGCTTTGGCAGCACGCCGATGATTTGAATGAGCCAACCCTTGTGGAGGCGCGCCAACCCTCCCCGCATCCCTTCAGGGTGAGCCTTCCGACGTGCTTGAAGATGACATGGCGCGAACCTTCCGCACCCTGATTGGGAGGAGACTTCCCCACAACCCGTGAGCGATGCCCCTGCCCCAGAGGCTGACATAGCTCATCCGCCGCCACCCCCGGCTGATGCGGCAGACGCGCCTGAACCGGTCACTATGTTGGCACGGATGGCGCTTTACCTCACACAGATCACCACCGGCTCAGCAGCGCGGGCAGCGCTCTTAATTCAGGATGGCAGCCTGATTGCCCAATCGGGCGGGATTTCGGAACAGGACATACGCGGCTGTGTGGCGGATGTTGCAAAGGCGTGGTCAAAAGGGGCGGCGGGACCATCCCCTGAATCAACTCCGGCAAAACTGAGTTATGTGGAACTGCCAAGCGGTAGCGATTACCTGATGTATTCGGTGCAGACGGTGGAAGGGATGATCCTTGTCATGCTGTTCCCCGGTGATGTGCCGTTGGGAACGATCCGCAAACAGGCAAGTTCCCTGCGCGGGGCGTTGATCAGCGTCCCTGATAGCGCCGAGGCAGTCGAATCTGAGGCAGTCACTGCTGACTCTGAGGCGGCGACGACACTTCCCTCCCGCCCCACAGATATGATTCCGCCCGAAGGGCTGCGCGAGGCGCTGACCATTGCCTCCCCTCTCGCCAGCACGCCGGAGTCGCCCGCTCTCGCTGCGCCGTCCAGCCCAGAACGCCCCACTGTCCCTTACGCCGCGTTCACCTTTGTTTGGCTCCCACGCAGCGGCACGCTGAGCGATTATCAGGTGGCAATGCTCCCTACCTGGTTAGAACGGGCGGCGCTGCCGAGGTTTTGGGATATTGAGAGTGTGCAAGGGCAGCCAACGCACGCGGTGATCCACCTGCGCTTGCCGGAAGGGACATCGCCCTACGAGGCGCGAACGACCCTTCAGCAAGAAACCGCGCTGAGCGCCGGAGCTGATGATTTTTGGGCAGAGGTCTATTATCTTGTGACGGGGGGGCGGGAGGTGACCCCCCAAGAGGTGGCAAATTTATTGGAATTCCACCGCGAGGCGGCGGGGTAACTGTGTTTTAGGGGATTCCGAACCACCTTCTGATCCCTCATACCCCCTCATGGGGGATAAGCTCCACCGTGAGTCCGCTACCCCAACCGTATTTGGCATCCATAAGCGCGGCTATGGCGGAGATCAACGCCGGATCGTCTTCCGGGGAGGATGCGCCCCCCCCCGTGTAGGGGGACGATGGGCGGCGTTATCTTCCCGCGTGCCGATGCTGAAGGTGACCAGTGGGTTTGCCATAATATTGCGCACCCAATGCGCTTTATCGCCCGACTCGGCAACCATGTAATAACACCCCTCATGTTCGACAAACCAAATTTCGATCTGGCGCGGTTCGCCAGAGGTGCGCCCTGTCGTTGTTAGGTAGAGAAAAACAGAATTAGCATCGCTTGTCATGGATCAGCCCTCATCCTATCCGTTTGCCAAACTGTGGCGTATTTAGGGTGTGTTGAATCTGTAATCAGAAAATGCGCCCATGCCCCATGCCGTGAGTCCCGTGCTAAAGCACGAGGCTGAAAGCAGGGGAAGAGAAATCCATACCCTACCGTAGGGACTCCTCTCTAGGGCGTCCGCTTTACCCTGTGTGGTTGACCATTCGGTCACAGTTTGCGCACGATGGTCACTTCGCAAGGGGGCGTTTCCCCGCCCTCTAGGGTGACCGTCAAACGTAAGAGATAGCGCCCTTCAAACAAATTGCTGATCGTTGCTCCCTTTGCCAAAACGCCCTCTGTAATGGGCTTGCGGATGGGCGTTTGCAGCACCCACCGCGGACGTGTGATGGAGGCACTATCAAGGTATTCCACCTCGAGAAGATAGCTAAAAAGTTCTCTGGATCGGCGCTCCCTCGAATATCAAAAGCGTCAAAATTGAGCGCTGCCCCTTCAACAGGGAAAGTGATTGTTGCGTGAGGGTTGGTACACGTTGGTTTTGGGGCGTTCGCTTCTACGGTTGCCACGCGATAGACAAAGGCGGCGGTAATGATGGCGGGCGGAACATTGGTGGGGAGGATGTGGGGATGCGGGCTTGCGCCTCTTGAATACGGGTTATCCCCACAAGCCCAATAAACACAAAATTGACGATCAACACAAGGGCAAGAAGATAGACCACATAGCGGTATGGACTGGTCATGATGTTACGGAATGCCGTCCGGTAGACCGCCCCCGTACTGGTTGTGGTGCGGTTATGCTGACGCCACGATTCAAAAGCAGCCTCGGCGTCAAAGGTGGGGGGTGGGGTTTCGCCGCCCGTTGGGGCATGAGAGCGTGTCCAATAATCATCGCCCTGATAAGGTTCGTTGGGATACACCCGCCGCCGCTGACGGTCATAGGCGGCACGTTGGAGCGGATCGGTCAGGACATCATAGGCGTCATTCAGAAGGCGGAACTGCTCAGTTGCCCACACTTCCCGTCCTGGGTTTAGGTCGGGGTGGACGGCTTTTGCCTGCTGCCGATAGGCGCGATGGATCATCTCAATGGGCGCATCGGTGGGGATATTCAGCCGAGCGTAGAAATCGTTATAGAGGTCGTAGCGTATGATTTTCCGTGCCATAGGGAGAGTCTGACACAGATTATCCCAAGAGGCAATTAAAAGGAGCGCAAACAGTCCTCATAACAGGCGTATTCTCCCCTACAAGGAGGGGTGTTGTTGGAGAAAATCCGGCGGGAATAGGGTTGTACGATAAAATCCCCTTATTCCAGTATTGGCTATCCCATCAAGGCGCACCATGAACCTTCAACCACGCACGTCTTCTCGTCTCTGGATACGTCTGCTCTTTCTTGCTCTCGGTTACATTGCTTTCATCTTGCTTGGCTCGCCAGAGGGCTTGCGCGGTGTGGCATGGACGCCCATTCAAGCAGAGTTCAAAGTAACCCCCGACTTTTTGGGGGTTTTGCTGTTTCCGCCAACGGTTGGGTACTTGCTCTCCAGTTTTTTCAGCGGGCGGGTGACTGGGCTGTTGGGGACGGGGCGGGCGTTGGCATGTGCCGCCGCGCTGATGGGCATGGGGCTGGTTGGCTACGGCGTAGCCCCAACATGGCTTGCTATCGTCAGCATCGGCTTTGCCATCGGGTTTGGGGGATCATCGATGCCGGACTGAACACCTTTCTTGCCGCCCACTATCACCCTAGCCTGCTCTATTTGCTCCATGCCTTTTTTGGCGTGGGGACGACGCTCAGCCCGCTGTTCATCACCGATATTCTACGGCGGGAGGAATCCTGGCGGCTGGCGTATCAACTTGTCGGTGGGGCAGCATTTGTGCTGGCGGTTATTTTTCTGCTCACCAGCCCCTTGTGGGATCGCTTTGAGCGACAACCAGCAAAAACGAAGGCGGATGCTTCTGCCGTCCCCGTCGCACGTACCGCGCTTTTCGCAACGCTCCGCCTCCCCATGACGTGGTTGGGGATCGTCCTTTTTCATCTATGCCGGTGTGGAAGGGACGGTGGGGGCATGGGCATTTTCGGTGTTTACCGCACAAGGGGTGAGTGAGGTGAACGCTGGCGCTTGGCTAAGTACCTATTGGGGGACGTTCACACTGGGGCGCGTTTTGTCCATTGGGGTGGCGCAGGTTCTCTCTACCACAACACTTTTGCGCGGGGCGATGATCAGCGTCATTGGCGGGGCGCTGCTGTTTGTGTGGAGTCCTTCGCCAGAGGTGGGCTTGGCGGGCGTCGTCCTCATTGGGTTGTTCACCGCCCCGTCTTTCCGGCACTCATCGCCAACACTGGAGATCGCGTGGGGAACAGCCATGCTCCTAACGCGATTGGTTTTCAGGTGGCAGCAGCGGGCTTAGGGTTGGCAGTTATGCCCGGCTTGGCGGGCTGGCTGGCAGTCAACACGCCGAAAGTTCACCTCAATTTCCCTCTCCGTATTGGTTGTTGCTCTCTTGATTTATGCCCTTTACGAATGGACACTCCTTTTGGCGCGGCGAAAAGGAAACGCAGGGGAAGGCGTTGAGGATGCAACCTCAACCAGCCGGAGTACGTAGATGAGACAGGGAACAAGAAGCAGCTCAGATAAACAATTACAGGGAGGAATGCGCAGCATGAGCGCAGAAAACGCGATTGATGTGCGGGGCGTCACGAAACGCTATGGGACGTTCACCGCTGTGGATGGCATTAGCTTTGAAGTGCGGCGGGGCGAGATTTTCTCCATGTTGGGTCCGAACGGGGCGGGGAAAACAACAACACTGCGCATGATGTTAGATATCATCAAACCCGACAGCGGGACGATTGCCCTTTTGGGGTCGCCCTTTCATGAATCGATGAAGGCGCGGATAGGGTATCTTCCCGAAGAACGCGGGCTATACAAAAATGTGCGCGTCCTTGAACTGCTTGGCTACCTTGGATCGTTGAAAGGGATGAAACCCGCCGAGGCGATCCGCAAGGCAGATAAGCTGCTCGATGAGGTGGGTTTGGGGAGAACAAAAAAAGCAAGATCAGCGAGCTAAGCCGGGGATGTCCCAAAAGGTGCAGTTCATTGCCACCATCCTCCACGACCCTGACCTGTTGATCATTGACGAACCGTTTTCCGGTTTAGACCCAGTGAACACGGATATGGTCAAGGGGATGATCTACCGGATGCGCGATGAAGGGCGCACCGTGATCATGAGCATCCACGAAATGCATCAAGTGGAGGAAATGGCAGACCGCTTGATCATGATCAACAAAGGGAAGCGCGTTCTCTATGGGAGCGTTGACGAGGTGCGCGGGCAGTACGCCGAAAACGCGGTGATCATCTCTGGAAAAGGCGATTGGGGAGCGATCCCAGGCGTGGTCAGCATCCATTCCAATGATGGCGGGCGGGCGGTGACGCTCAAACTGGATGCCGGAGTCACCCCGATCAGGTCATGCGTTATGTTGCCGACCAGCCCAATTATTCGGTTACGAGCTTTGCCCGTGCCGTCCCACGCCTAAATGATATTTTCATCCGTGTGGCGGGGGTGTTCCGGCGACGAACGGCGCAGTGCGGGGGGCGGTGCAATGAATCTGATCAAACTCATCCGCATCGCCCGCCGCGAATATCTCACCAATTTTCGGCGGCGGTCATTTCTCTTTACGATGTTTGGCTTGCCGATCTTCCTCGTCGCTATTTTTCTGATCATCGGGGTGGTGACTACCAGCGCGATTGATAGCATTGACGGGTTTAAACGGATTGGCGTTGTTGACCAAGCCGGCGTATTCCCCGGAAGGGAAATCCCCGCCCCTTTGCGCTCTACGAATCCCTTTCGGCAGCCGACGCCGCCCAAAAAAGCGGGGAAGCAGACGCCTATTACGTGATTCCGGCGGATTACCTGAAAACGGGCATGGTTGAAGCCTATTACAGCCAAGCGAAGGCGCTCAACGATGGGGCGCGGGATGCCCTTTTCAAAGCGATCAAGGGCGCACTTGCCACCCGTTTTAACAATCCCGACATTGCCGCCCGTCTGGAAAATCCCGTCGAAAACCTGACCTATTTCCGGCGGGGGGTGAACGATGCCGTCCCCGAAGCGGCGCTGACGGCGATCTTCCTTGCCGCCGTCTATCGTTGGGACGCTCATTTTCATGCTGACGATGACCAGTTCACAGTTCCTCATGTCGGGGTTGGTGGAAGAAAAAGAAAACCGCATGATGGAAGTGTTCATGACCAGCGCCCGCCCCATCGAGATGATGAGCGGCAAGCTGCTAGGGATGGGCTTGTTGGGGCTGACTCAGCTTGGTGTGTGGGGACTTTTCGGGCTGGCATACTTGCTCGTGAGCGGTCAGCTTGGGGATATTGGGAAAATTCTCGCTGCACTGCAACTGACCCCGATCTTCATTTTCGTCACCTTGATCATGACGCTCTTGGGGTATCTGTTCTACGGCTCAATCTTGGCGGGGATTGGGGCAACCGTCAACGCCGAAAAAGAAGCGCAGCAGTATGCCACCCTGATCGTCCTCGGTGGGGTTGCACCGTTGGCGCTGGTGATCGTCTTTCTGCTTGACCCCAACGGCGGGGCGGCGCAACTGATGAGCGTGATCCCCCTAACCGCGCCCATTGCCCTGATCATTCGGCTTTCCTTGGCAACTGTCCCCACCGCTCACATCCTCTTCAGCATGGGGGTGATGGTTGTCTCGGTGATCGTTGCTATCTATTTTTCGGCGCGGGTGTTCCGCATGGGGATGTTGAATTACGGCAAGGGCGGCGTTTTCGTATCCTGCGGCAGGCGGTCTTTGGTGCTCGCACGCCGCGTCTGGTGGAAACCCCTTCGGAGGTGCGTTCATGACGGGCAAATGGTTCGCTGTGTTCCGCTACGAATTTTGCGGACGTTCAAACGGCGTAGTTTTCAGTTCCTTGCCTTCGCTGTTCCGCTGCTGCTGATCGTAGGATTCTTCACTATCCGAGGGATTCAAGAAGCACGGGCGGCACGGGAGAAGATGCCCCTAGCGCCCCGCGAGGACAGTCCCTTCAGCGGGCGTTCCTCCCCTTGGTTTGGTCGATCTCGCCCATTTGCTCGGCGGGAAAACACCCGCTGGCATGATCGCTTATCCCTCGGAGGAAATAGCCACCAGCGCCTTAGAACAGGGAACGATCAGCGGCTATTACGTGATCCACGCCGACTACCTGAAAACAGGGCAGCTTGACCTGTTTTTCGACCAATTCAACCTGAATACCCTGAGTGCAACGGGACTGCGGACAGCGTTAGCAGAGGCGCTGGTGGCAAAGACGGGACAGAATGTTGATCCGCAGGTGATCACCCGCTTGGGGAGCGCCGTCCCGCCGTTACCAATAACATCCTCCGCGATTCTGGGGGACACCCAAAATCAACATGAAGGTGCGGCGCTGATCCTCGTCTATGTCTTTGTCTTGTTCCTCATGTTCAGCACCTTTGGGACAAGCGCCTACTTGATGCAGAGCGTCGTTGAGGAAAAAGAAAACCGCATGGTGGAAATATTGCTTTCCTCGCTGCGCCCGCGTGAGCTTTTGGCGGGGAAGTTCATCGCGCTCAGCCTGTTGGGGCTAGTTCAGACCGTCGCTTGGGGCGCAGCCATCCTGATCATCCTCACCCAATTGGGGACGGTCATCCCCGGTGTGACGATTACGATCTCCACCAACCAGTTAATCGTCCTCGGCATCTTCTTCATCCTCGGCTACCTGCTTTTTCCTCTGCCTATGCCGCAGTGGGGGCGCTGGTGACGAACATGCGGGAGGGTCCGCAGCTTGCCGTCGTGGTGACGCTGCCAGCCAGTTTCCCCTTGTACTTCATTCCCATTTTGTCGCTGCGCCGGGGGGGCTGCTCGCCATTGGCTTAAGCCTCTTTCCGCTGACCGCGCCGGTGACGATGGTTGCCCGCGCCGCGTTGGGGGAAGTGCCAACCGAACAAGTCATCGTCAGCGCTGTGATCCTCACGCTGACAGTGGCGGGCTTTGTCCTCTTGGCGGCACGGTTGTTCCGCGTGAACAGCCTCCTTTCGGGGCAAATGCCTAAACTGCGGGATATTCTGAAATTGGTGCGAGAGAGCCTGAGATCAAGGTCTGTTGAGGGTGGTGTAGACTACACAAGGGCAACATGAGGGAGTTTCTCCCTTGCAGCTTGAATTCTAGGGTGTGTTGACATTGTAACCCCAGTGCGCCCGCCGCTAAAGCAGCGGGCTAGGAGTAACCACTTACCTACCACCACACCCACCCCGACGATGACTCCCGTCACCGCTCCTCCCGGCGGTGGCGGCGAGTGGATGTGGGTCGATGGGGAGTTGGTCTTCGTCTGCGGGGTCAGTTGGGAGTAGGGCGGACGGTGGCGGAGCGTCCGCACGGTGATTATCGTCCGTGCCGATGGGTCGGGGCGCGATGCCCATCCGGGGATGGCGTTCCTCGGCGTCCCCCCGACGTGGTACGTGCCGGCGCAGGCGCAAGCAACGCTGACACCCACACTATCGAACACTCTCATCACCGTGTACACGAACTGCCGCGAGGTCAATTTCAGGGCTGCGCCAAGTACCAGCGCCACCCTTCTAGGGACAATCCAGCCCGGCACGCCCATCCGCCTTGACCCAACCTCGAAAACACCCTCGGCAGATGGTTATGTCTGGTATCGTGCCGAAGTGACGTTAGCTGGCACGCTCCATGATGGGTGGATCGTCGCTCAACGCTACAGCGATTACTTTGTCTTCGATTTTGACCGTTCACCCAACTGCACGCCTGCCCCTACAGCGACCTTAACCCCTTCACCTACGTCCGCAAGTACCTGTCAGTTAATGCTTCCCTCGGACAACGCTAGGCAAACCATTCACTTGTTCCGAGCGCCTATCCGCGGTAATCCGGCGGAACGAAAGATCGCTGTTGTAGATGCCGTCACAATTGATGCTTATGCCATAGATCCGCTTAATCATCGGCTGTGGTTTCGTCGAACAGAAGGCATTGCCAACGCCCCTGCCGGTGCGGTGCTGCGTTGGTTTCAGATCATTGAGCCGACAATGGGATTCATTTTGCAAGAACAGGGAATCATCGTTCCTAAACAAGATTTTGATGGGGTAGAATCACTCAGCATGGAACGCTCTGACATTGAACAATGCCTTTTCAATGTCCCCAATATAAGCACCGAATATTCTCTTCCGCCTTTAGACAATGTTCCATGGGAACGAGAATTGCCACTCGTGTTCACCCACTACCCTGTGAGCATGTATCAAACCTGTGTAGCTCAAACTTTTCACCAAGTATATGGATTTGCTCATGACACAAAATTCTATGGATATTATGCGCCCGGATATCATTTTGGTGTAGACTTTTTCGCCCCACCGGGAAGTGTTGTGTATGCTGGTGCAAATCATGGGTTTGTTGTTGCATTGATACATCGAAATGAATTTACTGGAGCGAAATGGGGAAATTATGGTGTAACTCCTACTCCCAAATATCATGATCCAGATTTAACGCCATTTGCTGTTGTTATTCGCTATGGTCATCTCTTTGTTGTCTATGGGCATTTTGATGCCATTGCCCCTGATATTTGGGTTGGTAAAGAAGTCAATGAAGGTAGCCAGTTAGGGACTTTAGGAACTTTTAGTGATTCTCATCTTCATATGACATTGATGAGCTTTGGAGGTTCCTCACCTGATGCCTATGTAACATGGGCACAGGAAATTGATCCTCAAAACCCCCAAGCACCAAAATCGAATCGGTGGGGCATTCCCGATTTCCGCCGCACGGCAGATGACTCAAAATCTATAGATTATCCCCAACATATGTATGACTTCACCCAGTTTTTTGAGCCAGATCCCATTCTTCTTTCTACCTTACAGGCGGTACTCACTGGGACTCCCAACACGCTAGAACAACCTATCCACAAAGGCGTGATTTGGGCAGAAGACCGTGTTCACATATCGAATTTACTTCGTGTCGAAGGGTTGGGTGGAAAGCACCAATCGCTCATTGCCTTAGGATTTCCCTGTCAGATAACCTATTCGCAATCATTTCCCGAATCCGTCGGTTGGCGTTATGTGGAACCATTGGTAACACCAACCATTTTGCCGCGTCACCGCAGTTTCATTTACTATCCGGGCATCAAAGCCTCATGGACACCCGCTCCTGCCGCGGATCCCCGTGTTGCTATACCTGCGCCAAATCTGCCCCCTATCCCCACACTGACCCCGACAAGATCAACACAGGCACCTTAATATACACGCCTATCTTTCTAAGAGGTTTTGAAATGAGCATCTACAGTACCATTCACAAACGCTTTGTAAGGGGACTGGTGGCACTTTTGATTACTGCTTATCTATGGGGGAGTACTCTTCAGGTGCAGGGGCAGTCTAACCGCCTTCGGAAACTATCAACAACGGATTTTGACTATCTTGAATGGGCAGCTGATAGTCAATCCCTTGTGGCAATACAAGGTAATTCGCCGAGTGTGATCGAGGAGTTTATGTGGTCTCATTATAATATTGCCACCAATCAATTTTCAGACCATTCTGTATATCCATATTTGCCCCACCTCACACCCCAAGAAAATACTATTTTCGTCCCTGCCTCAGCAAAGGGATCCGATGGTGAGATTTACTATATGTCCTTCTCTTATCTTTCCCCCAATGGGCGATATCTTGTTTATGTGGGCGAACCTACGACAGAATTAAACCACCAATACTGGCGATGGCTCATTGGAGATAGACAAACTCAAACAACGTTTAATTCAGGTAAACCTGTTTTTCAGCCATTTGGGAAATTGGAAAGTTTTAATGTTACATGGAATCGAGACAGCACAGCATTTATTTTAACACTGTGTGGAGATCTTTATTTTTGCTCCCCTCCGGCATTCGTCTTTGTATATGGTCTAAATAATGGATTATCATCCTTTGTTGTTAATGATATAAAGATAAGTTTCCCAATGGTGGAAAACGTCCAATACCGAACCTTTGATCTGATTGATTTTTCTGGGGATGGTCAGTGGGCATTGCTGAGGGTAAGTGTGGCTGAAAAGTTGGCTTTAGGGGAAGGTGGCGGCTCGTACCTCCTGATGTATAACACACAGACACCCGAAACCAGCTTCTTTCTTTCCAATGGGCTGCTTAAGGGTGGAGGTACTCTTCAGTTTGCCACCATTGACGGCACCTCGCTTCTCTTTATCGATAATGTGGGCATTCAGCGCTACGATTGGGCAAACGATACGATCATCCTACTTACCACCGAGGTAAACAACAGCATCGCCTCTTATCCCAGGGCATTCTCCCCTGATGGACGATGGTTTGTCTTTGTATCTGGGGGAGTATTGAAGGCGGGTGAACTCTATTTATACGACTTACAAGGTCTGCCTGAAACCCCTCCCTCCCCCACGCCCCCTCTCCCTACCGCCTACCCTCATCCCACAGGCATTCCCGGCGGACAGCCAGCCTGCCCCGGTGGTGGCGGCGAGTGGATGTGGGTCGATGGCGAGTTGGTCTTCGTCTGCGGGGTCACGTGGGAGTAGGGCGGGCGGTGGCGGAGCGTCGAGTGTGCGGGGGGTGCCCGTCCCGACGGCGCTTGATCTCAGCCCGCTGCTTTTAACGACGGAATCACGCATAATCCCGCATTCTCATTGTGTTTGTACTTAGTGGCTATTCCCAAACCTGAATGATTTCTTGCTTCACTTCCCCGTAGAGTTGCTATTCGGTACAATGTCTGCTATGAGACACAAACGCTTATCTGCTCAGTTAGTGGCTTGGGGCTGGCTCAGCCTCACCATGATTCTATCCGCTTGCGGCGGTGGCGCCCCCCCCCGCACCGATAACCCCACACGCGGAGCGCTTCCGACCATTATCAGTGTTCCCTTGCGTCTGCGTGGAGAGGTTATCCGCGTGGCAAATGCCGCCCGCGTCGAAATATTGGCGAGTCTGCAAGCCCACACCAGTACGGTGAATCGGATTGACATTGCACCGGACAGCAGTTTGCTGCTGACGATTGACGCTGAGGGGAAAGCCATCGTTTGGGACTTGATGACCTATGGAGAGCGGCACCGATTCGGTGGGACGGTTATCCGTTACGGGTTTTTCAGCGCCGATGGGACGGTCATCGCGGTGGTGAGAGGGGATCATCAGGTGAGCTTCGTCGCGGCGCGGGATGGGCGTATCTTGGAAACCTTCCCGGCAGGGGTGGGGGAAGTCACTCGTGCGGCGGTTGATCCAACGCGGACGACGCTTGCCGTTGGTGGGAACGAGGGGGTGATCACCCTCTGGGATATGGCAACTCATAGGCAAGGGACAGTCATTATGCCCACCGCAGCGGGGAATATCCGCGCCCTTGCCCTTGCCCCAAACGCAACACGCCTTATCAGCATTGCCAATACCTATCAAAGCACGGGCTCAGATACCCTCTTTATCTACAGTTTTCCAGAAGGAGTAAGTAAGCCAGAAAAAGCGGGGGCAGCACTTCGGAGTTTTCCGAACCTATCCCCCCAAAATATCGTATTTTCGCCGGATGGAATTCGTTTTGCTGTCGGCTTCCTCCCCGAAAGCACGGGGACGCCCCTTCCCAATATCTTTCCCCGCCTGCGCCTCTACGATGCGGAAAATGGGATGCTGGTGTTTGACCTGACCGATCCCGATTTGTTTCCCAATCGGGGCATTGCCTTTTCCCCTGATGGACGAGTGATCGCCGTATTGGGGCAGGGCGATGATGTCTTTCTGTTGGATGCTGCAACAGGGGCGATAATTGGCAAACTGCCCGGTCACGGCGGCGCAGCGCGTTCGGCAGCCTTTAACCCCACAGGCGATCTATTCCTCTCCACAACCATTCGCCCCAATGTTGGGGCATATCTTTGGCAGTCGGCAAGTTTTCAAGCGGGGGCGCAAGATTACCCGCGTGGCATCCTTGCCCCGCAAAACAACGGCTTCCTCGTCGGTGTTTGGTCGGCAGATGGAACGCTGATCGCCCTTGCCGATGGATCGGGCGGGGTGTTTCTTTTGGGTGTGCCAAAACCCTAAAAACGGTGTAAGGGGGCTGCGAGTCTAGGGGGTGGGGGCATGACACTCGCCTACATGGTCGGGGCATGGCTGGCAGGGATGGGGTTTGCGGCATGGCGCGGGGCGGATGCTGGCGCATTGCCCATCGTGACCTTGATCGGCGGCGTCATTCTCACTCTGAGCGTTCCTGTGAAAGATGGGGAGCGCTGGCTGCGACGGACGGGTTTATGTTTGATCGCCTTTGGGTTAGGGCTGCTTCGCTTCCAAAGTGGGCAGCCAAGCCGCACCGCTGCACACATCGCCACCCTGAATGAGACCTATGCCGAGATCAGCGGAATCCTCAGCGATGCGCCCGATGTGCGCGAGGGCGATGTTCGCTTGCGCCTTCGCGTTGAATCGGTTCGGACAGTGCGTGATGCGACCCGCCCGGCTGAGGGGGAGGTGCTGCTCTACACGGAAAAACCGCTGCCCCCCTCCCCACCCTACCGTTACGGGGATCGCCTTCGCGCCTTTGGGCAACTCAGCACCCCACCCGAATTTGACGAATTTTCCTACCGCGATTACCTTGCTCAAAGCGGCGTTTTCAGCGTCATGTTTCGGGCGGAGGTGACGGTTATCGGCAGCGGCGCGGGCGATCCATTGCGTGGCGGCTTGATCGCCCTCCGCGAGAGCGCTCGCGAAACCTTTGCTCGGCTGTTGACAGAACCCTACGCCGGACTGCTCACGGGGCTGGTGACGGGTGACGAGACGGGAATTTCCCCCGATGTGCAAGCGGCGTTTCGGCGCACGGGGACATCTCACCTTTTAGCGATCTCTGGCTCAAATGTCGCCGTGATTATCGGTCTGTTTGGGGCGGTTTTCAGCCGGATTCTACGCCGAAAATGGCAGGTGGCGCTCTTGACTATTGGCGCCGCGCTGCTCTATGCCGCAGCGGTGGGAGGAAGCGCCTCTGTCGTTCGGGCGGCAATTATGGCATCGTTGGCGATCCTTGCCGGACGTTTTCGGCGCACCTCCGATGGGCTAACCGCTCTCGCTGCTGCTGTGTGGGTGATCACGCTGCTGACGCCCACCGCCATTTTTGATTATGGCTTGATCCTCAGCGGGCTGGCAACCTTTGCCATTCTTGCCTATGTCCCCTTTATGACGCGCCTTACCGAGGCGTTTTTCAAACGCCTTTTCGCCAAAGAGACAGCGCGGGCGGCGGCCCTTGTCCTGACTGATACCGTCCTTCTCACGGCGGCGGTGCAGATCACTGTTTTGCCTGTTTCGCTCCTCATCTCGGCGGAGTTCACCCCGCTCTCACTGCTGATCAATGCTCTGGTCGCCCCGGCACAGGGGTGGATCATGATCCTCGGTGTTATGGCGTTGATGTTGGGGGCAGCCCTCCCCATCTTGGGGCAGATTCCGGCATGGCTGGCGGCTGTTCCGCTGGCATATACATGGGCAGTGATCCGCGCCGGAGCGTCCCTTGCCGAACCCACCACGATTCCCTTCAACCGCGACGCTGTGATCGGTTATTACCTCCTTTTATTTGTGGCGACAGCCGTCCTGAGCAAATCGCCCATCCTTCGTAAGCGGCTTTGGGGGTGGGTAGAGCGGCACGCCGCCGCCCCCACCGTGATTCTTGCCGGGGCGGGGCTGTCGCTGCTGTTGGTGGTGACGATCCGGGCGCGCCCTGACGGACTCCTTCATCTCTGGCTGATTCCGGGCGGCGGGGTGATTATTGGGACGCCTGATGGGGCGCATCTAGCGATTGACGCTGGAGACAGCCCTAACCGTTTGTTGACCGTTCTTGGGGAGCAGCTTCCTTTTCAGAAAACGCGCCTCGATGGACTCATCCTCACCGCGCTGACAACGCGGGAAAACGCCGCCCTGCCCGATCTGCTCAGGCGTTACCGTGTAGGCGTAGTGATTCTCACCGCGCCCACCGACGATGAGGAAACAGGGCTGCGGGAGATCGTCCTCGCCACAGCAGATCAGAGTGTTGCGCTTGAAGATGCTGCTCACCTTGATCTTGGGTCGGGTGTCACCTTAGCCCGTGATGGGGCGTTATGGGTGCTGCGCTATGGGCGGCTCTACCTGACGATTAGCCCTGACGGGCGACTGACCACCCCAGATGGCGAAGTGATCCTCGCCGCCGAACGGATCAGCGCCCGTCCAGAGTCACCGCCAAAGGACGGGCGCTACTATGCCACGAATCGGCACGGACTGATCGATTTACGCACCGACGGCGCGACGTTGTGGGTCAGAACGCAGTACCCCTAACCCCTCGCGCTGCTGTAACCACAATCAAGAGCGTCGGCGTCAGCAACGCATGGACGGCGAAACGTCCAACGCTCAACATACGCAGCGCTCCTCCAATGCCCAGTGTGTTTCCTAAAACAATCACTGCATTGTCATAGACAAGCGCCGCCGCAATGATCCCAATGAGGGCAAGCCCTAGCGAGGGGCGGCGGCTGTAGAGGCGAAACGCCCAGATCGCGATGATCACATGAAACACGGCAAGCAGGGGGTGGACCAGCATCGCGGTGGACTAAATCGCCGTCAATGTTCACTGAGATACGGGCGATCACGCTAACAAGCCCCGCGCCCCTTGCTTTAGGGCATCTTCGGCAAGGCGTTCGCCCAAAAGGTGCGGGGGGATTGTCTGTGGGGCATCCCCCCTCACTGTGATTGATTCCGTCCCATCGCGCCGAAGAACGCGCCCGATCAAGTGCAATGCTGCGCCTTCGACCCTTGCCAAAGCCGCGACGGGAAGGCTGCACCCCGCCTCTAGGGTCTGTAAAAAGGCGCGTTCCGCCTCGACTGCCATGCGCGTTTCGGCGTCGTTCAGGGGGCGCAGCAGCCCCTCGATGAGACGATCTTTGCTCCGACACTGGATGGCGAGCGCCCCCTGCCCCGGCGCGGGGAGCATGAGCGGTGGGGGCAGTATTTCGGTGATCTGAACACCCTCGCCCAAGCGCTCCAAACCTGCCACGGCGAGAAGAATACCATCGTAAGGGCTGCCTTCTGCCCGCAGTTTTTCAATCCGTGTGGGGACGTTCCCCCGAATAGAAATGATGCGCAGATCAGGGCGGAGGCTCAGCAGTTGCGCGGCACGGCGTGGGCTGCTTGTGCCGAGTGTCGCCCCCAAGGGGAGGTTGGCTAGGGGCTGCCCCGTGCGGCTGATAAGACAGTCATAAGGGGAGGCGCGGCGCGGCACAGCGGCGATGATCACCTCAGGTGGCATGAGGGTGGGAAGGTCTTTCAGGCTGTGGACGGCAAGGTCAATCACGCCCTCCCGCAGCGCCGCTTCGATCTCACCCGTAAATAATCCTTTTCCACCCACTTCAGGGAGAGGGGTATCCCTCTCTTGATCCCCGCGTGTGGTGATCTGGAAGGTGGTTATCGGGCGTTCGGGGTAAAGGGCGCGGAAGGCAGCGGCGACGGACTCCGCTTGCGTCACAGCAAGGGCGCTCCCCCGCGTCCCGATGCGGATCGGTATAGCGCTCACCCCGCCCGCACCCCTGCCTTCAAGTCGTAAATCAGGCGATGAATCAGTTTGTTTGTCAGGCGGCGGCTCAGCCATTCCATTGCCCGCCAATCCCTCCCCCACAGGGCAGGAAACTGCCACCCCCACTGCCCCAAGAGATGTAGCGTCGCTGCTTGACGGAGTACGGCAGCATGGGACTGCACACTGCGAATGGCGGGGATGGCTGCACGCTCGATGTGCCAGCGGAGAAATGCTTCAACTTCTTGGCTAAGAATTGCCTCAGCGTGGGGGATGGCGCGGCGGCGTTCAACATCTTGTGCCTCGGCAAGGCGATGCAAATCATCTAGGTTGTAGAGGTGCTGCCCCCGAAGATCGCCCACCGCTGGATCAACGTTGCGAGGCACACCTAAATCGACAATCAGGCGCGGAATGGCGGAAGTCATATGATGAGGCACTAACATGGGCGTCTCGCCACTGGATGCGGTGATCACAAGATTCGCCTCAGCAAAAGCAGCCGAGAGTTCCGTGAGGGGAATGAGCCTTGCCCCAAACGCCGCTGCCAGCGATTCGGCGTTGGCGGGGGTGCGGTTGGCAATGATCACCCGCCGAACGCCTCGCCCCTTTAGGGCTGCCAGCGCCGAACGTGCCATTGCCCCTGCCCCAATGACCAATGCCGTGAGATCGGCCGCCGGACGCCCCAAAAGCGCCTCTCCCTGCCGAATGGCAAGCCCACTGAGCGAACGCCCCCCTATGCTGAGCGTTGTCTCGTGGCGGATGCGCTTGCCCGCGTGGATGGCTCGTTGAAGAAAGGTTGCCAAGACTGCCCCAACACTGCCTGCCTGTCGCGCCCGTTCGTAGGTGAGGACGATTTGCCGCAAAATTTCCCCTTCCCCCAAAAGCTGCGAATCGAGTCCGCCAGCGACACCCATACCGTGCCGTACTGCCGCATCCCCTCTATAGGTATACCCCGATTCCTGCCATTCCACCGCTGTTAATCGCGTGTGGGTGAGGATGAGGCTGCGGAGGGTGTCCTCCCCAACGGTGGGATCACCAACGGCATAGAGTTCCGTCCGGTTGCAGGTGGCAAGGATGGCGAGTTGCGCCACCCCGGAAAGTCCCCCGTTTGCAGCGGCGCTCAGAAATTGCTCTTGCGTGGCGGGGGAAAGCGCTGCCCGTTCGCGCCGCGCCACGTCCGCCCGATGATGGCTGATGCCAATGACAAAGAGGTTTTCCCTGTTGCTCACTGCTCATCCTTCCCAAACCATGCCAGCGCCTCACGAAGTCCGACCACCGCACCGATCACCGTGATCGCCGGAGGTTTAAACCCAGCCACCCCCACCGCTTCCGCCAGCGTCGCCACCGTCCCACCCACCACGCGCTGATCGGGCGTTGTTCCCTGTTCGATGCACAGGGCGGGCGTCTCCGCCTCCAACCCGGCGGCGATCAGACGACTCAAGATTGCTTCTAGGTTCAGCAGCCCCATCAATAAAACCAGCGTCCCCATCCGCGCCGCCCCAACCAGCGCCGGAAAATCGATCCCACTCACCTCTTTAGCGGGGTCTTCATGTCCGGCAAAGACAGTGAACGCGGTGACCATCCCCCGCTGTGTGACCGGGACTCCAGCATAGGCGGGGACAGCAACCGCGCTGCTCACCCCCGGCACAATCAGGCAAGGGATTCCCGCCTCGCGGCACGCCAACGCTTCTTCCCCGCCGCGCCCAAAGACAAACGGATCGCCACCCTTCAGCCGGACGACGCTCTTGCCCGCCTGTGCTTTTTCGATGATGAGCGCATTGATTCCCTCTTGGCTAATCGCTTGTTTGGGGCGTTCGGAGACTTTGCCCACATCGATCCGTTCCGCGTCGGGGCGCACTTCATCCAACAAGGCGTGCGGAATCAGCCGGTCATAGAGAATCACCTCGGCGGAGCGAAGAAGGGCGAGACCTTTCACCGTGATTAAACCGGGATCGCCGGGACCTGCCCCAATGAGGTAGACCGTGCCGGGGACTGCGTGAGTCATAGTGCTTCCTGTGTGGTAGAGAGTACGGCGTTTGCTTCGCTTAACCAGACATTGCACGGCTCGGCACAGGGAATCGCGCCTAGCTCCCCGTTGAACCATGTTGGACGGCGCACACAGCGCCCACAGACTGAGGCGACAATCTCCCCTTGTCTGGCATGGGACATTTCCGCCAGCCCTCGAAACATCCCCGTTTGGCGGGCGATGGCTGCCCCAAACGACCCCGCCCGAAACGTCCCATCCCGCCCCGCCGCCCAATCCGCGACGACGCCTGGGTAAATCGTCTCTACAACGGCGGGAAGATCGGCAAGGCTGCTTAGGGGAACGTGCCACCCACGCGGTAGATCAGCCGCCGTTGGGAGGGGACGAAAGCGCGACTGCGGTTGACGAAGGCGTGTCCGCAAGGCATCGGGGGTGGTGATTATTTCGGCTAAGGCGTTGTTTTGCCCATCTTTGGCGAAAACCCCCTCCGTGCTGGAGAGGATCAGATCGCCTAGTGGGAGGACGCCCGCCGCTTCTACCGCCTTGATCAAGGCATTGCCGCCAGCCTGCGGAAACCCGCACCAAAAGCCTGCTGAGGAAGGCGTTTTTAGCGCTGCACCCCCCGCCACCGCCAGATCGAGGATGATCTCAACGAGGGACTCACCCGTTCCAACAGGATCGGTGTAGATCAGCCGCCGCCCGTTGATCAGCCCCTCCCGCTGACCTCGTTCAAGCCCAAGCCGCGCCGGAACATCCAGCGCCGCATGGGATCCTTCGGCAAGGAAGAAGGGGACGGCAATCAGCGTTGGCGATGCGGTCAGGGTGTACACATCGGGGAT
This sequence comes from Anaerolineales bacterium, assembly GCA_015075625.1. Taxonomy (NCBI): domain Bacteria; kingdom Bacillati; phylum Chloroflexota; class Anaerolineae; order Anaerolineales; species Anaerolineales bacterium. The sequence continues at coordinate 1,476,567 of JABTTZ010000001.1, forward strand.
GCTCGGTGCGTCGTCCAAAAAGACAGCGACGACCTCCGCTGCGATAGAGAGCGCCCGCAGCGCCGCCGCCTGATCTTCTGTCGCTCGGCGGCTCGCCGGATCGCGGCGGGTGCTGTGACCGATCACGGCAATGGCGATCTGATCCGGTGGGACATTCGCCCGCCGTATCCCGCTCAGGGCGCGTTCGCGGACGATAGTTCCTAAGGTGGGGTGAGCGCTCAGTGGTTTGGCATAGCGAATGAGACGACCATCGCGTTTTGTCAGCGCCCCGTGCAGCCCCATTTCGGCGGGGATCACCGTTTTTGTGAAGTAGCCCCGTGCGGTGAACAGAGGGATCACGGTGATATCGGTGGCGGTGAGTGAGGCAAATACAGCGTGAAACGAAGGCGATTCTTTCCAAAACGCTGCTGTCACCTCGTCAGCCGCGCCCCGCACACGGATCGCATCCACCGCCCGCCAGATGACACCCGCCGTCTCTGCGCTGATGTGTGATCCATGCCCTGCCAGAATCAATGCCGTCTTGGTCATATCGCCCTTAAGGATAGCCCCCTCTCGCCGCGTGCGGGGGCGAGAGGGGAATCGTGCTTCTTAATCACCAGCGGGGGTGGGGACTGCCTCAGCGATGGTATCGCGCAAGGCGTCTACTCCCACCCGCACAACGAATTCACCGAATGATTCCGTCCCTTGTCGCCCATCTCGATAGGCAGTAAAGACAGGGCGCAAGGTTGGGGCGATCTCCTCAAAGGGGACAAGATCACGAAAGACGGTGTTCAGGCGCGTATTTGCCGCAACGCCGCCTAAGAAAATCGTGTACTTGTTCAGCGAACGCCCGACAATGCCCACCTCGGCAACATAGGGACGGGCGCACCCGTTTGGGCAGCCTGTCATACGAATGGTGATCGGATCGTCGGCAATGCCCACCTCGCTGAGGACGCCCTCAATTGCTGTCAGAAGGTCGGGAAGCGCTCGCTCTGCCTCGGCAATTGCCAGCCCGCAAGTGGGCAAGGCGGGGCAGGCGAGTCCGTGCCGGCGAACGCCGGAGAGCGCCTCCACAAGCTGAATGCCGTGTGCGGTCAGGATCGCCGTGATCTCCGGGCGCAGGTCAGGGTGAATATCGGTGAGAAGGATGTTTTGCTGCGCGGTAAGCCGAACGGGGAGGCTAAAGCGCTCGATCACCGTCCGCAGACCGTCGCGGAGGCGGTACGCGCCATCGTTGTAAACGCGCCCACTCGCCACCGGAATCCCTAAGAAGTAGCAGCCATCGCCTTGTTCGTGCCATCCCAGATGATCATCCACGCGGAAATCGGGCATGGGGCGCGGGGCATGGATGGTGAAGGGAACACGCCGTTGCAATTCTTCCCGAAACCATGCCACCCCGCGCTCGTGCAAGACATACTTTAGGCGGGCATGTTTGCGGTTTTCGCGGTCGCCAAAATCGCGGTGGATGGTGACGATTGCCTTTACCACCTCAAGGGCATCTTGAGGGGCAACAAAGCCGATCACATCGGCAAGACGGGGAAAGGTTTCCTCGTTGTTGTGCGTCATCCCCATGCCGCCACCAGCAAGGACGTTAAAGCCGAGATGAACACCATCCTCATCAAAGAGCGCGACCAACCCAACATCTTGGGTGAAAATATCGACGCAGTTATCACCCGGGAAGGCAACCGCCGCCTTAAATTTGCGGGGGAGGTAGGTTTTCCCATAGAGCGGTTCATCTTCGTCCTCGATGATTGCCTCGCCATCGATCCAAATTTGGTGGTATGCCCTCGTCTTGGGCAAAAGGGCATCGCTGAGCGTCGTGGCAAAAGCCTGCACGGTCTGGCGGGGGGCATCGCCGCTGGGGGCGGGACATGCCATCACATTGCGGACGACATCCCCACACGCCCCGAAGGTGGTCACCAACGCGCTGTTCAGGGCGCGGATCGTCTCGCGTAGTTCCCCTTTGATCACGCCGTGCAATTGGATCGCTTGGCGGGTGGTCAGGCGCAGCGTGCCGTTGCCATACTGCGTGGCAAGATCGTCATGGATCAGGTACTGCGCCGCTGTTAACCCGCCGCCGGGGATTTTTGAACGAATCATGAAGGAAACTTGTTTTCCGTGGCGTTCGCTTTCGGTGGGTTTCTCTTTCCGAGCGTTCTTGCGGGCATCGCGGTCTTCTTGCTGGTACGACCCGTGAAACTTGATCAACTGCTTGCCCGCTTCGCTGAGGAACGCCTCCCCATTGGCAAATTCATCCTCTAGCGAACCGCGCAACCCATGACTTTCCAGTTTGATCTGCTCAACATTCCCTTTGCTCATGATCCCTCCCTAGTATGCTCACCCTGCCCCCTGCCACAGCCCAATTACCACAGCGAAAAGGGGGTAAAACAACAAAAAAGCCGACCTTGCGGGTCGGCTCTGTCTTAGCGTGCGGCAGCGCGTGAAGCGCTACTGGGCGTCAGACCGTCCCGGTATGGTATATGGCGCGTCACACATACACGCCGCACAGGGCGCAAAAGGCTGCCAACAGCACATTTTGGGGGACGGATACAACGTGTTCATCGAAACATCCAAAAAATTCTCAATGCACTACAAACTCTATCATGGTTGTCGGGAAAGATCAAGGATACCCTCGGTTGTCAATTTGCCTACAGCATTTTTCAACGAGATTGACCCTCAGTGGTTGACAGCCCCGCTTATCACGATATACTTAGTGATGGGCAGGCGGTGGCGATCAAGGGAAACGAACGACGCCCGTCCTTCTTGTAAGAAGGCTGGTTGCAGTCCAACCAGTGAGGGTACTGCAATAACGATAACGACAGGCGCAAGTTCAAATAGCCAGCCTTAGTAGTCCCTTGTTCACCTTCTCTCCTCAGATCGCCCTTTGAAGTACGGCGGGCAACACCCCCAATAGAGGGCTTGCCCGCAACTAGGGTCTTGTTGACAGTGTAACCCTAGTGATCCCGCCGCTAAAGCAGCGGGCGCTCACGGGCGGCGCAGGGCGCAAGGCATGGCGCCCCTACGGGAATTACACCGTCAACAGACCCTAGACCTTACGCCGTTCAATACATTTATCATGTATTCATCGAAAGTCGCCGGCTGAGGGGGCTTCCCTCTCAACCTCGTGATTTCCCTTTCCCCCACAAGGCTGAGCGGAATCCCCTCTATCCTTCGCCCTCCGAATCGAGGAATGATCCTCCACACTTGACAACCCTCTTTAAAACTATCTATACTTATCGTTAAGCGCTTAACTGTATGCTAATTCCGCTCAATATGACAAAAAAAGTGTCTATTGGCGCTGAATCGATATGTTTTATAAAGGATTTATGTTCTGTGGCGACCTTAAAAGAAGTTGCCCATCATGCCCATGTTTCGACGGCGACAGTCTCCAAAGTCCTGTCGAACACCCCCTACGTCAGCGCTGAGACGCGAGCGCGAGTGTTGCAGTCTGTGGAAGCGCTTGGCTATGTGCCAAACCTTGCGGCACGGGCGCTCTCCAAAGGGCATACCTATATGATCGGGGTCGTCTTTCCCTATAAAACCGATCACCTTTTTGGCGATCCGCACATTCTTTCCCTATTGGAAGGGATTGAGACGATTTGTGTGGAGATGGGCTACAACATGCTGCTCAGCACCCCACGCGCCCCCGTTGTGGAATCGATACAGTACCAGCGTTTGGTACAGGGCGGCTACCTCGAAGGCTTAATCACCCTCGAAACGCTCCCCGGCACCCCGGTTAGCAGCCTTCCCGAACAGCACGGCTATCCCTGGGTTGCCATTGGCTACCACTCGGCAAAGAACAACCTGAACACCATTCACACCGATGACCGCAGCGGGGCGCGGGCGATTGCCCAGTATCTGATCCAGCTTGGGCACCGCGACATTGGGGTGATCAGCGTTCACGCTGATGCACTTACGGCGACGGAACAACGGATTGCCGGCTACCGTGAAGCATTTAACGCTGCCGGCTTGGTCTTTGACCGCGCCCCCTTAGAGTACGGCAACTTTACGGTGGAAAGTGGTTACCAAGCGACAGATCGTCTGCTTGCCGCAGTCCCTCGCCCAACGGCGATTTTGTGCCTGAATGATCGCATGGCGATGGGCGCTATTCAACGGGCGTGGGCGGCGGGGCTGCGCGTGCCGGAAGATTTGAGCGTCGTTGGCTTCGATGACATTCCCAATGCCTCGTTCTTTACCCCCGCCCTGACGACAGTTCGCCAGCCCGCCTATGAGATGGGCGAACGTGCCGCCCGAATGCTCTTTGAAATCATGGCGCACAAGGCATCGCGGCTGCGCCGAAAGACCCCAAGCCGCGAGGGGTTTTCGCCCATTGTTTTTCCTTCTGAACTCATTGTGCGCGGGTCGGCGACAAGACCACCCTACGCAGACTACGAATGAGGCAGCTTACGTTCAGCATAAAGGAGGTGGTGGTCGATAGAGGAATTTTCGGCAAGGTTAAGTACATCCGTTCCGTATCTTTTACGTTCTGTGTCTGTGGAGGAGATTTGTACTCATGTCTAAAAAACTCTTGACCCTTATGGTGGTCATGGCGTTGATAGTGGTTGGCTTTGCGGCGGCAACACGCCCCGCACCGGTGATTGCCCAAGCGGGCGAAGTGACCTTTAATTCCAATGCTTCCGACCCAACCCCCCGCGCTTTTATGGAAAAGATTGTCGGATTGTGGAACGAACAAAATCCTGATAGCCCCGTAACCTTGAACACGATCAACCACGAGGATTTTAAGCAGGCGATCCGCACCTACTTGTTGGCAAGCCCCGCCCCCGATGTGCTGACGTGGTTTGCGGGCAACCGCGCCGCGTTCTTCATTCAACGTGGGCTGATTGCCGACTTTGCCGATGTATGGGAGAGCGAAGGGTGGGATGATGTCTATCCCGCCGGCTTCAAGGCGCTTGCCAGCTACGAAGACAAACCCTACTTCCTGCCGAGCAACTACTACTGGTGGGCGCTCTACTTCCGTTCCTCTATCCTGAAGGATGCCGGGTTGGAAGCCCCCCAAACATGGGAAGACCTGATGACTGCCTGCAAGACCCTCAACGAGAAGGGCATTACCCCCATCGCCATTGGGACGAAGGGTCCGTGGACGGCAGCCGCATGGTTCGACTACATCAACATGCGCCTGAATGGTCCTGAATTCCATGTCAACCTAATGCAGCTTAAAGAGAGCTACACCGACCCCCGCGTGAAGGCAACCTTCATGAAGTGGAAGGAACTCTTTGATAACAAGTGCATTATGGAAAACAGCGCTGCGTTGGACTGGAACGAAGCCGTGACGCCGTTCGTTCAGGGCAAGGCTGCCATGTACCTCATGGGTGGGTTCATCACCGATACGTATAATGGCGCAGCCGCAGGGACAGCCGCCGAGGGCGACCTCGACTTCACCCGCTTCCCGATCATCGACCCGGCAATGCCCATTGGTGAAGACGCCCCGACGGATGGATACTTCATCGCCGCCAAAGCCGCCAACCTTGAAGGGGCAAAGGCGTTCTTGGCATTCTTGGGCAGCAAGGAAATCGTCCAGTTGGGTGTTGACGAGATGGATCGTCTCCCCACCCGTACCGATGTCAGCACCGAAAAGTTCAACGATGCCCAAAAGAAGGGTATCGAGTTGATCCAGGCGGCGGATTACGTGGCGCAGTTCTATGACCGTGACACCACCCCCGAAATGGCAGAGAAGGGCTTGAATGCTTTTGCCTCGTTCTTTGCTGATCCGTCGGAAGCAAACATCGACAAACTGTTGGCAGAGTTGGAAGAAACCCGCGCTCGCCTCCACGAAGAGGAAATGAAGAGCGAATAATCGACCAACCGCCTTATAGCCCGGCATGGGATCATACCGGGCTGAAAGCAGCCACCCCCTTCGGGATTCGCCCTAAAGGGGGACTGCTTTCAGCGCGAGGGCTTGCCCCCCGTCGCTGGCACACACAGGGGGGTGAAGGGTGTAGAACGCTGCGCCTTTCATCCTTCCTCAAATGAATTTCTTTCGATGCTATTCAGAGGGGATTCGGCATGGGCATAAATAATCGTGTCTCTATTGCAGCGGCGGTGGTTAGTTTTTGTTCCTTGCTGGTGATTGGTACGTTCTTAATCATCATTCGCGCCGTGCCGTTTCCCTTTTTATTGCTCATTGCCGGCTTGGGGGCGGCGTTTGCTGGCGGGCTTATCCTGCGCGTCATCGACGCTGGCAGCCGCCCTCAGGCATTTAATCTGATCACCTTCCTGTGCTTGCTCGTCCCGCCGCTCGCTTTTGCAGTAAATCATCCGCGCCGGCGGGCGCTGAACATGGCGTTTTTCCTCGTCCCGCTCGTCTTGTTTGCGGGGTTGCTCACGCTACGGTTGGCAATGCCTCCCCTTCTGTCTGTGATGACACCCACCGCCCCAGTAGAAGATGCCACCCGCGTTGGGGATCCGGCGTATGATGCTGCTTTTAGGGCGGAACGCACCGAATACATCCGCAGCCGCAGCGGGCTGGTTCGCCATATGAACACCGCCTACGGCTTTATTCAGACCATCTTCGAGACGCCGCTGCAAACGGTTGCCCTGTTTTATATCTTCTATCTCGTGACCATCTTTGCCACATGGGCAGCGCCGCCCTTTTTGTTTTTGGGTGTGCCGCTCACGCTCTATTCCACATGGGTCATTTACCCCATGGTGGCGACGATCCTCCTCGGTACAACGAATTGGGATTCGATCACGCCCATCAACCAAGTGCAGTTGTTCAGCTACGACAACATGGCACGCTTGTTTAGCGATAACATGTTCAAAAACGCTTTCCTGAATAATCTGAAATGGTTGGCGTTCTTCCTCCTCGTCCCCACTGTGATGGGCTTGGCGATGGCGATGATCTTCAACAACAAATTCCCCGGCAATCGTGTTTTCAAAATGGCGTTTTTTGCCCCGCTGGTCATTTCCCCGGTGGTGGTGGCAAAAATCTGGGAGGCGATGTACCGTCCCGATACGGGGCTGATCAATTCCGTCCTAAATACAATCACGGGCATTCCGATCAAAGATTTACCCGGGTGGATGGCAGACCCCAATTTAGTCTTGTGGTGCATCATCGTCGCCGCCGCTTGGCGGCAGGTTGGCTATGTGATGATCCTCTACTTGGCGGGGTTGAAAAGCCTTGATTCAACCCTCTTAGAGGCGGCAACGGTAGACGGGGCGAACCGCTGGCAGCAGTTTTGGAATGTCATTTTCCCGCTTTTGGGTCCGGTGACCGTCGTCGTGTTGGTCATCTCCGTCATTGACTCCCTGCGGGCGTTTGAACTCGTCGCCATTACGACGAATGGACAACCCGGCGGCGCCAGTCAGGTCATTGCCAATTACATGTATATCGAAGCCTTCAATAACTACAACATGGGCTATGCCAGCGCAACGGCGGTGGTGCTGTTGGGGATTATGCTCGTCTTTATCATTCCTTACCTGATTCGCACCGCCCGCACCGAGTTGGAATATTAAGGAAGGGGACACCTTACCATGACGATCAACAATCCACCTCTTACCGCTGCTGCCGCTTTGCCAGCCGTCCCCGTCCAAAGGATGCGCCGCCGCCAGATCAGCCCCCTGATGCTCATCGGCTTGACCATCTTCACGCTGCTCTGGCTTGTCCCCATCTTCAGCGCTCTCTACACCGCTGTGCGAACTCAAGGCGATCTGACGGCGAATGGTTTTTTCTCCCTCCCGCGTGAATTGAAACTGACCGAAAATTTCATGACCGCGTGGTCAACAGGCAAGATCAATGTCTACTTGAAGAACAGCTTCATCATCACCGTTCCCGCCCTCATCGGGATGTTAGGGTTGTCCTCTCTGGCGGCGTTTGCCCTTGCCCGTTACAAGTTTCGGGGCAACTTGCTGATCTACTTTATGTTTGTGGTAGGGACGATGCTCCCCTACCAAATTTTGATGATCCCCGTCTTTTACCTTACCCAACAGGTTGGCTTATACGACCAATATGGGGCGGTGATCGCCATTCACGTTGCCTTCCAATTGGGGTTCTGCACGTTCGTCTTGCGTAATTTTATGCGCACTGTGCCGGGCGAAATCCTAGAGGCAGCCCGAATGGACGGCGCAGGTGAGTTCCGCCTTTACTACCAGATCATGATGCCCCTCAGCCTTCCGGCGTTGGCAGCGTTGGGGACGCTTGAGTTCACCTGGATTTTCAACGATTATCTGTGGGCGATTGTCTTGTTCAAAGACGCCAATAAATATCCGGCAACAGCGGGAGTCAATGCCCTTAAGGGGCAGTTCATCACCGATTGGCCCATCCTGATTGCGGGCTCACTTATTGCCACAATCCCCACAGTATTTGTATTCACATTCCTTCAGCGGTACTTTATTCAAGGGCTGACGCTCGGTTCGGGGAAGTAATTCCCCTGCGCTTTCTTTTTCTCGCTCCGGTGAGGGAGAGAGATTGAATTTTGCGGGCGACAGCACGAGAAACAGGACAGCACAACATGGGAGGCGTGACATGGCACGACGAACCGTTCTCGTGGTAGTGGCAGGGGGAATTCTCTTCCTTGGGGCTGCTCTCATCTTCCTAACGCGCCAAACTGCGCCAACTCCGATGAAAATCCTCATCTCTCTTCCCGGCTGGGAGGATATGGAATGGTTTACCTCGGCTGTGGCGTGTACAGTTGAAATTGTTTCCGAAGAACGCCAACCGAAGTTTGCTGCCAAAGGGCGCTCCCTTGAGTTCATCACCATTTACACCGCTGAGGAGACAGACCGCGATAGCACAACAGCGGAACGCGAAAAGATCCTGCCCGTTATCGAAGGGGACGCGGCGATCTTGGCAGTGTGGGGCGCCGGCAGCAGCGGCGAGGCACGCAACACGATTCCCGTTCTAAATGAAGTGCCAATTGCCCTTGTGTCCTCCTTTGCTACCTCACCGGGGCTGACGAAATCAAGCTATGATCGCCCCGGCGAACCGCTGATCTATTACCCCTCTGGGCGACGAACATTTTTCCGCGTGGTCCCTGATGACGATATGCAAGGGGTGGTTGCCACCCGTTGGCTGAACCAAGAGGGCTACAAGCGTGTCTTTATCATTGCCCAAGAAAACGCCTACTCTGCTGGTCTCACGGGGATTTTAGAAGCGAACGCCGCAGACTATAACCTAGAGATTGTGGGGAAAGAGGTGATCACCCCCTCTGCCCTTAGCGAGGACGACTTGAACGCCCTTGCCGAGCGCGTTCTTGCCAAAAACCCGCAGGTTATTTTCTACCCCGCCAGTATGGATAAATCCTTTGCCGTCATTGATGCGCTGCGCCGTCGCAACCCAACCATTCCAGTTTTGGGCGGGGATGGCTTAATTGTGGAGACGCTCCCTGCTGAACGTGCCTTGTTGGAAGGCGTTTATGCCACGAATGTCAGCCCGCCCATTGATAAGGTCGAAGGGGCGGCGGGGCTGGTAAAGACCTACACCGAACGTTGGGGGAAAACGCCCGGCTGCTCCCCGAAACAGCCAACGACAATCGCAAAACCACCTGATTTCGTCCTTCCCGTCTATGAGGCACTCTCTGTGATGGCGCACGCCCTTGAAACTGCCGATGAGCCAACGCGGATTGGCGTCTTGCGTACCCTCCAAAACTTGGGTGAGTACGAGGGGTTGACCGGCACATGGAAATTTGACGCCAACGGCGACATCACCCTAGCGACGATCAACCTCATGCAAATCCAAAATGGGGAGTGGGTTTCGGTCAGGATCATCCGCTAGGGTGAGGGGATCATCACAGCAAGCGCAGCAGCGACAGCGATTCCCGTTGGGATCAATCACGCTATGATAGGAAGGGATCACACCGATGGGTGTGATCCCTTTAACCACCACAAAGACTGTAGAGGAAACCAAGCATGAATTTCTTCCTCAATTTACGGAAAAACCTTCTTTGGCGAGCGATTCCAGTGGCAGGGCTGGCAGGCGGGGCGGCGTTCCTCGCCGTGGGAGCGGTTCTGACGCCGCTGCTGCTTCAGGTCAATGGGTTTATCGTCCTTCGTTACAGCGCCGCCCTCGTCATGGGCGATAAGGCGCTCATGAATCCAAACGCGGTTGTCGTTCTCGTTGGGCTGCTTGTTCATGCCGCCCTCTCCATTCTTTTTGCCTTGCTCATCGCCATCATCATTCACCGGTGGGGCTTGCGGGTAGGCGTTATCGGCGGGGCGCTCCTCGGTGCGGCGCTCTATGGAATCAACTTGTATACCTTCACGGTGTTTTTCCAATGGTTTTTTGCCATCAACAGCCCCGTACTGCTGATCAGCCATATTGTTTATGGGGCGGTGGTCGGCGGTGTCTATGAATCGATGGATCGTTTTGACGTGAAAGGGACAGTGTAACGATGATTCCCGGTATGTCACGGTCACGTTCGGGAGGTGGCAGCAGTTCGATGCAACTGCTGATCGGGATTGCTATGGCAGTTTTTGCGGTGATCTCGTTCTTAGGCTCTAAACAGTTCAACCCTATCACCGGGCAAAATCAATACATCAGCCTGACCGCCGATCAGGAAATTTCGCTAGGGTTGCAATCCGAACCGCGCATGATCGCTGAATTTGGCGGGCTGTACCAAAATAAACAGGTGCAAGACGCCATCGATCAGATCGGCTTTCGGTTGGTGAACAACAGCATCGCCCAAAACACCCCCTGGCAGTTTGAATTTAGCGTGTTGAACGACAACCAAACGGTCAACGCCTTCGCCCTCCCCGGTGGGCGGGTGTTCATCACAACCGCGCTGCTCTCCCGCTTGGAAACGAATGACGAAGTGGCGGGCGTCTTGGCGCACGAGATTGTGCATGTTTTGGCGCGGCATGGGACGCAGCGCATTGCCAAAAGCGATCTGACCAACGGCTTGCTCGGCGCGGTTAGTGTGGCAACCGGCGACGCCAGCGCCGCCCAAACCGCCGCCATGATTGGGCAGTTGATCAACCTGAAATATGGACGTGATGATGAACTGCAATCGGATGCGTTGGGCGTCTGCTTGATGATTCAAGCTGGCTACAACCCAGAGGGGATGCTTAAAGTGCAGCGCCTTTTGGCATCGCTCGGCGGGGCGCGGCAGCCGGAATACCTTAGCACACACCCCAACCCCGAAAACCGCATTGCCAAAATTCAAGCGGCAATCGCCAACGCCGCTGCGGAATGTCCGAAGTAGCCGCATAGGGGTAATAATGAGGCATCCGATCACGACGCCGATAACTATTGAGGCGATCCGCGCACACCGTGAGGAAATCGTGCGTATCGCGGCACGGCGTGGCGCATCGAATGTACGTACTATCTTGAAAACGATTGCAGGTCATCGCCCTAGAGCGTCTATCAGGTACTGTCACGCCCTATCCACAACATAAACTCAACCAAACGAGGTTTTTTCTTTTATGACCATTCCACCCCTCTCACAACCGCGCCTTGGCACAGCATATTACCCCGAACATTGGGATGAACGCCGTTGGGCGCATGATGCAAAACTCCTCCGCGAAGGCGGGGTGACCATTGCCCGCATGATGGAATTTGCCTGGGATCGCCTTGAACCTCGTGAAGGCGAGTTCACCTTTGATTGGATGGATCGCGCCTTGAGCATCTTTGGGGATGCCAGAATCAACGTCGTCCTCTGCACGCCGACACCCACGCCCCCGCCGTGGATGTTCAAGAAATACCCTGACATTTTGAACACGAATGCCATTACCGGACAAGTAAACAGCCCCGGCTCACGGCGGACGGTCAGCGCCAACGCCCCCGCCTATCTGGAGGCGTCGGATCGCATCGTCACCGCGGTTGCCAAGCACTGGGGGCAGCACCCCAACGTCATTGGCTGGCAAATTGACAACGAGTTTGGCTGCCACAGCACCACCCGCGATCTGTCTCCTCACAGCAAGAAGGCGTTCCAACTTTGGCTGCGGGCGAAATATGCCACCCTAGAGGCGCTCAACGCCGCGTGGGGGACGGGTTTCTGGGCAACCACCTACACGGCATGGGATGAAATTCCCGTCCCCGCCCCCTCCGCTGCCGGACATAATCCGGGGCTGCTGCTTGATTTCCGGCGCTTTTCGTCCGAGTCGTGGGTTGCCTTTCAGCACCGTCAGGTGGCAATTTTGCGCCAATACATCGGGGCGGAGCGCTTCATCACCCACAACATGATGTTGAAATTCCACGAGATCGATTATTTCCGGCTCGCCCGCGATCTCGATTTCGTTGGCTATGATAATTATCTGCACGGGATGTCCGGTCCCGCCGAAGCAGCCTTCAACTTTGACCTCATGCGCGGGATGAAAGGCGGACGCCCCTTCTGGGTGATGGAGATGCAGCCCGGTTCGGTAAACTGGACGCCCTTCAATCCGCCCGTCCCGCCCGGACAGGTGCGCACCTGGACGCATCAGGCGTTTGGGCATGGGGCAGAGGCTGTCCTTTACTTCCGCGAACGGGCGGTGAACTGGGGACAAGAACAGTACCACGCTGGCATGATGAAACATGACGGCACGCCGGATCGCTGCTGGCACGAATCGAAGGCAGTCAGCGAGGACATTGCCAAGATGCCCGCCCTCACACGCCCCAAAGCGCCCGTCGCCCTCGTCTTTGATTACGAAGATTTGTGGGTTCTCGAACTCGATCCGCAAAACGCCGCCTTCAGCTATTACGAGGTTGTGCTGGATATTTACCGCCAGTTGTGGGAGGCGCATATTCCGGTGGATGTTCTCCCCCGCAGCGCCGATCTAACCGGCTACCAAACGGCGATCATCCCCTGCCCAACGCTGATCAATGAAACGGACACCGCCAACTGGCGAAAATTCACCGAGGCGGGGGGGAATCTGATCGTCACCTTCCGCGCCTTCTTCAAGAACCCAGGCAGCACATGGACAGATCAACCGATGCCCGCTGGCGGGTTGGGCGAACTGCTCGGCGCCTATGTCGATGAATTTTTGAGCATCCCGCCAGTGAAATCCGTTGGCTGGCGACGCCCCGATGATCCAAGCGCCGATTGGAACGATGAGCGCGGGGCGAACGTGATCGATATCGAGGCGAAGCTCCCGGGATTCGGCTTTGGCGAAGGGTTTGGCGTGCCGCCGAAAGCACGCTACCGCCTTTGGGCAGAAATCTTGAAACCGACGACGGCGACGCCGATCATGAAGTACGCCGATGGCTATTACAAAGACGGTGTGGCGGCAACGGCGAACAAAGTGGGCGAAGGGATGGCTTACCTGATCGGCTGCTGGTGTGACTCGATCATCCCCAAATCGGTTTGGAAGGCAACAGGGCTGGCTGCCCTTGCCATTCCAGAGCGCGACCTTCCACGCGGGGCGGTGATGGAAGTGATCAAGCTCCACGATGCCGCGAGCAATCCAGTTGAACTTCGCTTGAATCACAGCAAACACACCGTTAGCTTTCCAGAGGTGGCACAGCCATGAGTCTCCAATGGGATGTCCAAGCATACGACGCCGAAGGACGCCCGTCGATCAGCGTCACTCTGACAGCGACACACTCGACATTGGTCTTTGCCGGATCGGGTATGGAACTCCACACCCCCACCGCTGTACCCGCCTTGCGTTCTGCGCCCGGCTGGGGTGATGGGGCAATTTTGAATAAGATTATTGTCTCCCCGCGTGGGGCAATTCTGATCTATTCGATGAACGGCGGCGGCAATGGAAGCAAGGTTCTGACGGTGGATGCGCTCCCCGATGGCTGGCGCTTGATCTGGAACAGCCCGACGGGAGACGCCTATCAGCTTGATACGCCGCTGTATGGGCAGGGGGAGTTGGTGAATCAACTGCACCCTCTGAACGCCGCAAGCCTTCACCAAAGACCGTTCATCACCTGGGACAACGGACCCACGGGCTTGGGGAATATCCTCACTCCGGCGTGGGTTTTCGCCTCTGGGGTGACGCTCATCGTCAGCAACCCCGATGACACCCTTCAGGTGGGGATCAACACCTCCCCCGATGAGGGCGCTCCGCCGGAATGGAATTTGTGGTCAGCCGCCGCCCCCGCCAACATCCGCCCCAAACCTGTTGCTGAGGTAACGAACCCGTCCGGGGCGCTCAGCTTTACCCAGAGTGGGTCACCCTTGAACTACCGCTTGCTGGTGGGGGAAAACGCCGTTGCTGCTCACGAACAGCTGATCAACCTTCTGGGCAAACCAGATCGCATTCCGCCGGAGTCCTTTCTGCGCTTGCCCATCTGGACGACATGGGCGAAGTACAAGATGGACATTAGCCAAACGACTGTCCTTCAGTTTGCCCGTGATATTCGGGCGCACGGCTTCCCGGGCGGCACACTCGAAATTGATGACAAGTGGACACGCCACTACGGGGATAGTTCCTTTGATCCATCGCGCTTTCCCGACCCCGCCGGCATGGTGCGCGAGTTGAACGCACTCGGCTTTAACGTGACGACCTGGACAATGCCCTTTTTCCACGAGGATTCGCCCAATGCCGCTGAAGGCATAGAGCGCGGTTACTTTGTGAAAGACAAAGCGGGCAGCCCCTACCCCGTTTTGTGGTGGCAAGGGGTGGGGTTTTTGTTGGATGTGAGCAACCCCGATGCGCTGGCATGGTGGGCGGGCAAACTACGGTTGTTAAAAAATTCCGTCGGCTTAGCGGGGTATAAATTCGATGCGGGCGAGGCGAATTACCTCCCCGCTGATGCCGTCACCCACGCCCGGATGCAGCGCACACACTACAGCCAGCGGTGGGTGCATTTCGCCGCAACACACTTCCCCTACTGCGAGGTGCGTTCGGGTTGGTTCAACCATCGTGAGCCGATTTTGTTCCGCCATTGGGATAAATTTAGCACATGGGGGCTGGACAACGGCTTGGCGTCGGTGATCACGACGGCGCTGGCGCTCTCGCTCTCTGGCTATCCCTTTGCCCTCCCCGATATGATCGGCGGGAACGCTTACGGCGGCGTCGATGCTGATAAAGAACTGCTCATCCGCTGGACGCAGGCAAGCGCCCTGATGCTGGCTATCCAGTTTTCGATCACCCCCTGGGATTTTGACGCCGAGACGGTGGCAATCTGCAAAAAATACGCCGATCTTCATGTCTCGCTGGCGGAGGATCGCCTTGCTGCGGCGGTGGAGGCGACGCGCAGCGGCACACCGGTGATCCGTCCGATCTGGTGGGGCGATCCGACAAATGTCACCGCACAAGGCATTGCCGATGAATACCTCTTGGGGGCGAAATACCTTGTTGCCCCTGTGGTGACGATGGGAGCGCGGCAGCGGGATATTTACCTTCCCAACGGGACATGGCGCGACTATGAATCGGGCAAACGCTATGAAGGGCGGACGTGGCTGCGGGACTACCCCGCCCCGCTGGACACGCTTCCCCTCTTTGTTCGGGTGGGGTGATCGTATGGTATAAGAGCGAATTGTATGCGTCTCACCGCCCGCCGCTAAAGCAGCGGGCTGATATTGACCACCCCTACGGGGCTTGGAGAGACCCCCTCTCCCGCGTAGAGACGCCTTCTGGGACATCCGCCCTCACTCGCAAGGAGAGAGGGGCAATTCATCCGTTGCCTCTTAGCTTCCGTTTTAAGCCCCAACGGGGTGATTATTCTTAGCGCGGGGGCTTCAGCCCCGCGCATTGCTTCCGGGCATTACACCATACGTTAGGGACGAAGCCCCTCAAGGATGCGCCCCGCCGCCGCCCGCCCAAGCTGTATGGCGTAATTCGTCCCCCGATCCCAGGGGTATACCTGACTCATGTTTGCCGAGTACAACCCGCGAAGGGGCGTGGCTAGGTCGGGAATATGGGCAGAATGGTTCAGCAAGGGAATCGGCTGCGCATAGCCGGTGCGAAAGACCCACCGCGCCCGCACCCAATCGGGTGTAAAGGCGGGGTTAAAGTGCTTAAGCGCCGCCGTGAACGTCTCGGCAAGGGCATCCTCCGGCATCGTCAGATAGGGGTGATCGGGCATTACATAATCGCCGCAGTAGATGAGGTGATCGCCGTTGTAATGCTCACGCGGGAGAAAGTTCGTATGCTCGACAAGGGCAACAAAGGGGAATTCGCTTTTTGCCTTGTCGGGACTGCTCGCTGGTAGATTCAGCCAATATGTGCCATCGGTGAGCAAGGACTGTTTCAAGGCAAGAATGACCACCGCCGCACCCATATGCTTCAGATCGCGGAGGTTCTGCGCGTAAGCGGCGCCACGTTCGGCAATCTGCGGGGCAATCTTCAAGAGGGCGTGCGGCGAGGCTGTGCTGAGCGCGGCGGCAAAGGGCAGCGATTCTCCCTCGCCCGTCGTCAGCGTGATACCCTTTTCCGTCCCCTCTACACGGTTGATCGGCGTGTTATAACGGATGGTCACCCCGCGCTCAACCAGTGTTGCGGCAAAGGTATCCAAAAAGCGTTGAAAGCCACCTTGAAACGTCCCTAGTTTCGTCGTTCGGGTGTGAATCCGCGCCCAAAACCACGCCATCGTCACCTGCGAATAGACCTCGCCAAACTTCCCGATCAGCATCGGACGCCAGAGATCATCGTAGGCGCGGCGTCCCATCTTCTCAATCAGCCATGATTCGGCGGTGCGCTTTTCCATCGCCCGCCAATTTTTCGCCTTGCGCAAGTACAAGCCGACCAAGCCAAAGCGTAGTTTAGGGATCAGCGGGAGGTTGGGAAAAAGGAGCATGGAGAGCGGATTATCAAAGAGGTAGGGTTTTCCCTTTGACCACAACGACGTTTTCGGGCGGATGAACAACACTTGATCACGCACGCCGAGTTCTTCAGCAAGAGTTAGAAAATCGGTGTCGCTCTCGAACCAGTGGTGGTAGAACTTTTCCAGTTCCCATGCCCACCCAGAATCTTTGAAGCCGGCTGCCAACCCGCCGGGGCGATCCGCTCCCTCAAAAATCGTCACCGCATGTCCGGCACGGCGTATATCCCATGCTGCCGCCAGACCCGCTGGTCCCGCGCCAATAATAGCGATGTGTTGTTTATGCCCTTGTTCGGTCAATGGGTAATCACTTTCTGGTGTGTGTTGGTATGATTTGTTGGCTTAACATCTATCCCTAAAATGATGGGGTGAGATGGTGGGTAAACCCTCACCCCTTACCCCCTCTCCCGCTATGTGAGAAAGGGAATTCTTTTTGTGAGGGGCAGCGCCCCTCACACTCCCCTTTAGGATACCTTTATAGGGATACACCTCGTTGGCAAGCAGCGTGTCTTTCTCAGGGATACTCCAATCAGGAGCGAAAGCCGATTTTACGGATAGCCTGTTACGTTGGATCGCTCTCCTCGCCAGATGGTGGAGGGGCGCTAAAGCGCAAGCGCTCTTAAGACGCCATCTCGCTTTCTAAGCTGTTTGCCCGCGCCAACATTGTCGGGGAAAGTCCGCGCCGCAGGAGCAAAAATGCCCCGAAAAGCGTCACGGGCAGCCAGATCACCATGTGGACGACGAGGGCGTAAGCCTTTGCCTCAGCATTGGCAATGCCTACCGCCATCAGCACCGTGCTGACGAAAAATTCGTATACGCCGATCTGTCCGGGCGAGGAGGGAATCAGCCCGGCAAGGTTGACAGCGCCCACCGTCAGCAGCATGACGGGGTAACTGAGGTTAAAGCCAAAGGCAAAGGCAACCAACCAATACACGCCAGCTTCGATCATCCAACTGAGGATGGACAGAATCGCCGCGCCGAGGACATCCGCCGGCGTGCGCAGCGCCCCCATCCCCTGAATTACATCTTCGGTCAGGTGCAGCACCACCTCACGCAGTTTCCCCGGCAGGGGACGGGTGAACAAGCCCGCTGTCCAACGCATCAAAATCGGCTGGCTTGCCAATACCCAAAAGAGGATCAGGGCGATCAGGAACAAAGGAGCGCCGATTGTCGCCACCGTCCGCACAGGGATGGACTGCACATCGACAAAAAGCAGCCCGATGAGGACGAAGCCGATCATCGTCAGCCCGTCGAAAATCCGCTCCACAAACACGGTTGCCGTGCTGCGGGCAAAGGGGACAGCGTGATCCCGCTGGAGAAGGAAAATGCGCAAAATCTCGCCGGTGCGGAAGGGGTAAATGTTGTTCCCCATGTAACAGATGATCACCAGCGGCATCAGCCGCAGACCGGGGATATTCCGCACCGAGCGCAAGACGAAATACCAACGGTAAGAAATAGCGGCAAGGGCGGAAAAATAGACCCCGGCGGCAAGCAGCAGCAGTCCTCCGTTCGCCTTGCCAATATTGGCGAGGACGAGTTCAGGATCAAGGCTGCGAAAGCTCACCCAGAGGAAAAAGAGGCTGATCAGAATGCCGAGCGCGGCAAACAACCATTTTCCTTTTGCAAGCTGTGACAAAATGACCTATCCGTTCCAGTAGTGTGCCTGTTATAGGGTTAAAACCCGCTCAAAACGTTTCGGTGTATTGTAGCGGAGGGTGAGGGTGAGGTAAATCCAGAAATGATGCACCGCACAATCATAGCTGATCCTAGTGTGTGTTGACAGTCTAACCCGCCATCCCACCCGCACCCCTGTAGGGACGCTCCCTGGGCGTCTGCGCCCTACCCTCCTCAGCCCTCGCCGCAGAATTCCCCCCCTTTCCCTGTCTATATGGGGAAAGGCGACTGCTGGGCAGTAACCGGGGGGATAGGGGTTCTGAACGAAAACATCAACACAGCCTAGTAACCAATGGTGCAGATTGAGATCGTCATGAGAAAGGCTGACAATATGGGTACTGAAACCATATTGAAGGTGACTCATGAGGACCGAAATGATTATCATCCTGATCTGCTGCGCTGTCGATGATGGATTGGGAAAGATAGGCAAAGAACGGAACGCACGTCTATATCCGAGCAAAGTGGTGACCATAGGACTCCTAGTTGCCTCGAAGGGGGGACCGTTCTATCGCTGGCTCAAACGGGACTATGGTGCCTTATTTGCCGCTTTGCCAGAGCGCAGTGCCTTGCCGCGGCAACTAGGCGAACAAGCGCATCATGCCGATAGGCTGTTGGCTGAGCCGAGCCTGTTAAAGGTGATCGACAGTTTTCCCCGTGCGTTACTCTTTCCCATTCGGCAAGGGCGTTCGGCGCGGCAATTTGGCAAAAAGAGTCGTGATAGGGAACGTTGGTCGGTGGGTTTGAAGTTATGTTGGATTCTCAACCATTTAGGCGTAGTGGTAGGCTGGCATTGGCTGCCCATGAACCACCATGACCAATACTTCTTACCCCTTGTCCGTTTGGTAAAGGAATTAAACCGTTAGCGCCTTCCGACTTTTGTATATTTCAACTAAAAACGGATAGCCGGAAGGATATTTATCCAGTTTTCGTTCAATTTATATGAAATGATCGCTAGAATTTTCTGTCAAATCGCCCATGATCCCCTTGCCTCTACTTTATTACACTTCTGGAAGTATCTCCCTCAGAAATGCCATCGAGTTACGTAGAACAAACACGTGAGGGGGATATTGGCTGTTTTCGATCAAGGAAAAGGGAACTCATAGATGATAGACACAGGGGATACCGCCTGGATATTGGTCTCCACAGCGCTGGTGCTGATCATGACACCTGCACTCGCATTTTTTTACGGGGGGATGGTGCGTAAGAAAAATGTGCTTTCAACCCTGAACCTGAGCTTCATTATGTTGGGAGTGATGAGTATTCACTGGATACTCTTAGGGTATACACTGGCGTTTGGTACCAGCAAGGGGGGGCTAATCGGCGGGTTCGATTATCTAGGCTTCAACAATGTCGGTTTAAGCCCGAATGAAGCATACTCCGCCACCATTCCACACATGGGTTTTGCCGCCTTTCAGATGATGTTTGCGATTATCACACCTGCCCTGATTACAGGAGCCTTCGTTGAGCGCGTGCGGTTTAGAACCTTCCTGCTTTTCAGCGTCCTATGGGCAACACTGGTTTACGCCCCTGTTGCTCACTGGGTCTGGGCTGTTGGCGGCATCTTCCGCACTATGGGTGCGCTGGATTTCGCTGGTGGCACAGTGGTGCATATTACAGCCGGGTTCTCTGCGCTGGCCTTCGCAATGGTCATTGGACGCCGCAAATGGTTTGGCAAAGGGTCACTTGAACCGGCGAACATTCCTTTTACCATGCTTGGTGCAGGCTTGCTCTGGATGGGGTGGTTTGGCTTTAACGGCGGCAGTGCCTTGGGGGCAAACGGGTTGGCGATCAATGCAGTGGTAACGACTAACACGGCCGCCGCCGCCGCCGGTGTGGTCTGGATGTTCCTGAGTTGGCGCTACAATAAACCTAGCCCACTAGGTATTGTGACCGGTATGGTCGTTGGGCTGGTCGCCATCACACCAGCCGCAGGCTTTGTGACTCCCTTGGCTGCTTTAGCTATCGGTGGCATCGCGGCTCCCATCAGCTATTACGCCATCCGTCTGCGTCAGCGCTTCAAGCTAGATGAATCACTGGACGTTTGGGCGTGTCACGGGGTCGGCGGAACCTGGGGCGCGTTGGCAACAGGAATCTTTGCTACCACAGCGGTGAATCCAGCCGGGTTTAACGGTCTGCTCTATGGCAATCCTGGTCAATTGGTAACACAGGCAGTGACGGTTGTTGCCACGATTGCTTTCGCATTCACCGTGACCTTTGTGGTAGCGAAAACCCTAGATAGGTTGGTTGGTCTGCGGGTGACTGAAAATGAAGAAGAGGTTGGGTTGGACATCAGCGAACACGGCGAACGCGCTTATGCTTAATCACATCATCAGGTACAACCGATCTTCATCTGTTTACTAGTGTCAGGGCACTGGGAGAAACCATGTTCAAGAAAATCGAAGCGATTATCCGCGAGGAAAAACTCGATGATGTTAAAGAAGCCCTGCGCGGCATTGGCATCATCGGGCTCAATGTCACTGAGGTGCGCGGTCATGGGCGGCAGGGTGGTATCGTCCTAAACGGACGTGCGGGTACCTATAAAGTGGATCTGCTGCCGCGTGTACAGGTCAACATTGTCTTGAGCGAACACAACGTCGAGAAAACCATCAACACCATTATCGAAGCAGCACGAACTGAGCAAATTGGCGACGGTATTATCTTCATATACCCCGTTGAAGATGTGATTCGTATCCGCACCGGTGAACGAGGACGTGAAGCATTAATGTATGCAGGAGATATTGACACTCGGAGCGAAAAGGTCAAAGCCTGAATACGCTCTCACCCTCACACCTAAAAGCGGCAGTATGCTATGACATATGAGGCGGAGTGACCTATCCGCCTTTTGTTGTATCCTGAATGGTTGTAAGGATGGTTCGTGGGTATTTAAACATTAAATGGCACAGCGCTTGAGCAACGCCTTTTCCATGCCGGATATTCTACAAACTGGTGTCGGCAGGCTTTGCCGGCAAATGTAGCGTTCTTATTGTGGATATACCCACCGTCCGCCCTACTCCCAACTCACCCCGCAGACGAAGATCAACTCCCCATCGACCCACATCCATTCGCCGCCACCGCCGGGGCAGGCGGGGTCGCCGCCGCCGGGGGGAGGGAAGATCGGATGCGGGAGGGCGGTGGGGGTGGGGGGAGGGGACGGCAAATCGGGGGCGCGAACAACTCGTGGTATCGCTGGAATCTGTGCCGTAATATAAAGTCGTTCCCGTCTTGTCCCAATCGGCGGCGTAAATCGGACCCGGCACAATTTGTTCGGCGATCAATGCCCATGTCTGCGTGTCCCACACGCGAATGCGCCCTTCACGGTTGAAGCTGCGCAACCGTGTTCCTGTTGAATCAAATGCCAATGCCAAAATAAGTTGACTATAGTCTGCATTCATACCTATTACGTTTGCACTGGACAATACCTGTAGAATCCTATCTGAATTTATATCCAAAATCCGTATCATCCCATCAAGATGCCCACTAGCAATAAGGGTTTGGGAAGGATGCCATGAAAGAGCGAAAATTGGTTGAAGATTTTCGTTTGTGATTGGCGGGATATTTATATATTCAAATGAGGTAGTATCTCTTAATATTACCCTCCCTCCCACTGTTCCTACTGCAATTTGTAACCCACTTGGACTTGTCTCAAGAGCGAGACCTGGACCACCAATACGTTCAGAGAGGATAGCAGCATCCAAAGGAATGACTCTTAACTCACCACCATCTATCTCTTCTGTACCGCTTATAATCTTTGTTTCAGTAGAATCCCATGCAATATCGTATATAGCACCTAATTGAGTAGGGGATGTGAACAATAACTCTCCGGAAGAAACATCATCTTAGGACTTTCGCTTTAGTTGATGCCAAAGGCAGAAAGGCGTGGTGAGCGTAACTCTGCCCGCAAATAGTCGCGGAATAAATCTCGCTGCGCCTCGTAAAGGCTCTTGCCTAATTGGTGAGCCTTAACTTTCAGCGAGAGCCAAGCGTGATAACAACAAGCCAGATGGTTGCGTTGTGAACGCGCTTTGCAGCACTCGCACTTTTCACTCCCGGTCAATTGTTTGAGTTCCCGATGCAGTTGCTCAATCTGCCAACGCACGGCATTCGCGTCTTGAATGTCGGACTTGGAGAAAGTGCCTGGGGGCTGGTTTGTAATCACCCATTCAATGTCACCGTTTGGGGCAACTAGCTTGAATAACTGCACATAAAAGGGAACTTCCTTCAGCTTAACCGACAGACCATGCTCTACGGCGTCGCTTGTCCATTCAATCGCCTCCAAATGAATAGAGCCGCTCGCTTTACTCAAACTCACCATACGATTGGCTTTGAGCGTGGTCACAAAGTAACGACCAGCGCGATGAATCAACTTCAAATTATCCACGGAGGCATACCAGCTATCAAACAGTAGGGTCTTGGCGTGGATACCCTTGTCCATCAGGGCATTTAAGACCATTTCACGGAAGTGATCCTTTTTGGTCTTGCCATCCGCTAGCAACGATCACCTAAAGTGTGCAAGAACCAAAATTTTCTAAAATTGACAATAAGGCGTGTTGTTTGAGCAGAAGAGATATGACCGAAGAGACATTGAGGGCGTATCACGATCTGAGTGGGTTATCCCATCTGATCGTGACATATTATCGGTTTTTCTCTTCATCGTTGATGATTTCTGATAGATGTGCATAGGCAACGGGATTATCTATTTGTTTCAACAGTGACCGAGCGCGATCAATGCTCAATTCGTGATGTGCTTGACTAACTGTTCTGGATATTCGGATAGCCTCTGCCATTTCTTGAACTGCTCTATTCGCGTCGATAGATATCCACAAAAAAGCCTATCTGCGTTTGACACCGGGAATAGAATTGAGAAACTCGCTTTTCCTGATGAGCTTTTCCGCACGATCATACCATGCTATCAACATTCGACGCACAGCAGGTAACCGTAGAAGCGGTGTTCTTTTGAGTGCTTCTTCTGTGAACTTTGCTTCGTGATATATACACAATCCCTGTCCAAGAATCGGAGAGAAGCCCGGTCCTGGATGGCGGGACAATTGGATAAACCGCCAATGCAGTTTGATCATCCCTAAAAAGGCAGCGATGCGTTCAGTTGCCGTCAATGGGATTTTTGCATCCAGGATCATCGAGTTTAACCCAAATTCGCTGCCAGGATCGCCACCTCCGATTCGTTTCAGTAGCTTTTGCGCCCGCTTTACCTTCCCTATAGCGTTTAGATAATCTTCTTTCTGCCAAGATGTTTGCGCACTTTCTTGCAGCAATTGGGCTGTTCGCCTGACGAGGTGTTCATCCGCTGGGGTTAGGTGCTCTTCATCTCGCAGAATCACGCTTACTGCATCATTAAGAACGGCAATTGATTCCTCATATTTGCCTAGAACTCGAAGCGCATACCCGATCAGTTTTTGTGTTGCCAATTCACCAATTGATTGCAGATCAATGGTAAACCACTGGCGGTAGTCATACTCAGGTATAGGAGAAGAAGTTGGCGGTAAAACTGGTGTGACACCAAGGCAACGCTGCTGAAGCCATGTTGATAGCCGTTCCGCTGAGGTGACAATTGGATAAATACAGTCTGCATTAACCTCAAAAAGCTGTGCGATATTTGCCTCACCTTGTAGATAATCGGCAAGGGTTTTATAACCTTCTCGGAAGTAAAATACCCAAAACAGTTTACCCTTGTCCTGTTTCCGTCGAGTATGAGCTTCCAAGATAGGCAGGAACAGGTCTAAATCTGCGGCTCGATAGCCAATGAAACACACATTGTGTTCCTTGACAAGATGCCTTACAAAATCGGCGCGTGCCCCATCCAAACTAAACCCAACCCGTGATAGCGTGATCGCCCATGATTCTGGATCATCGGATGAACCATGTAGCTTCCAAAGCACATCAGGATGATTGATCAATCGATCCCACCCCCCAAACTCGGTGGGTCGTCGAATGATGGTCAACTGGTCTGAACTATATCCTACAATATTTTGCCAAGTATGTTCGATCAACGGATCTAGGTTTGGTGTCACAACAGTTCCACGTCCTGATCGCAGCCAGTGTGCCAGAAACGTGTGATTGATATTGAATCTTGGGGGATTGGAAGGAATATCAAAAACACGACCTGCGTGAAATGGGTTGGGGTGAACAGTTTCATACAAATGCTGGAAAATGTTTTCCATTAGAACGTAGTGGCTTTTTTCTAAGGCATCGTCTAACTGCCCAGAAAACCGCTTCAAGTTGGGATAGATATGGACACACATTCCTCAAAAAGAGATTTGATGACTGCATAGGCCACTGGAAGTCGGCTTGGCTTGTAGACTGAAATTCCGGCCCCCACGTAAAATGACATTTGCCTTTGGCTCGAAGCCTCACAAACGCTGGTCAGTGCTTGTAAACCCTCGCTGCACCGCCGATAAAATACAGAATCGAGGTCCGGCCACAGTACGTCGTCAACGTTCTTGGGGATGTCGTTTAGCTCACGAAATGTATGTGTGGGCATCTATTCACAATTTCCTATAGCATCATAGAGCCAAAGACCAGAATTTCGAACAATTCACATCAGAATTCGCGGCATCTTGCTAAAGAGTTGCTGGGATCGCCTTATAGGTGAGAATCTCCAATAATTCCGTCAATGATCGTATATCAAAAAGCATATCTTTGAAGCAACAGAAATTGGCACAAATTTCGATTTACTGAGAGCTTATCCTATACTTGATGTCAACATAAATAATCGTATTTAAATTAGAAATTTCCAATTAGTTGAGGCACTTTGTGGTTAAAGGTGATCAAAACAAACAATCTGTAAGTATGTCTTACGATGGCGGTACACTCGTGCTGCGAGGTCCAGACCAGGCAGAAAATCTGCCTGCGGTTTTCCAATGGATCAAGGAGCATTGACGCTGTGAAGCCTACCACTACCCGACTCTGCTGGATTGGATCAAAGATGCTGCTGTCGATGACAATGTTCCTCGATGGGAACGGCTGTCTTGCCAGCTTCAGGATAACCGACAGCCCCACGATTACCAGGACGAAGCGCTGCAAGCGTGGGACAAAGCCAACCGCCGGGGAAGCGTTGTACTGCCCACCGGCGCAGGAAAAACGTTTGTTGCTATCCACGCCATCCACCTGGTCAAGCGCTCTGCTCTCATTGTGGCTCCAACAATCGAACTTCTCCATCAGTGGTATGCACGACTCGTCAATGCCTTCGGCACAGAGATCGGCGTTTATTACGGCGCAGAAAAAATTGCCTTGCCAATTACAGTCACAACGTATCATTCCGCCGGGGATGTGGTGGCACGACACGGAAACGCCTTCAAGTTGATCATCTTCGACGAAGTTCACCACCTCCCTGCACCGAATTGGGGAGAAACAGCGTTAATGTCGCCTTCTCCATGTCGGCTCGGACTGACGGCTACCTATCCAGAAGAATATGAACAGGGGGATGGGCGCTGGCGAGTCGATGAACTTATTGGTCCGATTGTTTATTCCAAACCTATTGATGATCTGGTGGGCAGCCAGTTAACCGCAAAGCGGTATTGTATGAGGTCATTGCCCGTAAGACCATCGAAGAGCAAAAAGCACGGCGGAGAGGGAAACAATATGCTCACCGGTGATCTCGTCAGACCTCGTATAAGGCGACAAGGCGATTCACTCTTGGTAGATTATCTAGATGTAAGCCAGCGTCATTGGCAGCAAACAGCACGGGAATTGATCGCCCTGCTAAATACGTTCATGGGCAAACCTTATGCCGCTTGGGAAGAGACCCTCGAAAAGTATGAAGGAGAGCGTATAGATTATGTTGTGATCCGAGGGCTGGCAAAGGTACTGGAAGACGCAGCCACCTTCGGCCCGGTGGAAACAATGTTCACACCTGCTGAGGTGCGCGAAAAACTCTTTGCCTGTGGCCCCATCAACCCAAGAATTGATCTGTTTAATCGCGGCGAACCCGTAATGAAGTGATGACCGAAGTTGCTGCGGCGCTGGGCGCTACAGCCCAAGATTTAGACCTAGCCCTATTCGCAGATCGTCCCGTCGAATATATTCTGCGCGATGTCGGGCGCGAATGGACTGCGGATGATCTACTGCAACGCTACAACATGGAACTGGCTCGTGGTGTGTTGTACTGGGTCAGTGAGGTGCGTGTTGATATTTATGACAACTACAAAGATTTCTGGCGCTACCTCAAGTTCTTCAAATTGATGTTCCAAGCCACACCGCTGCCAAATGGCGGTTACCATGTGCAGTTGGATGGTCCAATCTCGCCCTTCGTAACCTCAACGATACGCTATGGACGACAATTCGCCGCATTTCTACCTGCCTTGTTTCTCGGCGAGCGCTGGGGAATGACGGCAGATATTCGCGGTTCACGCACTGATCAGCCCATCGTCTACGCGCTTGATAACACCACCCCTCTGCAATCCCACTTCAAAGCTAGCGGCCTGTTCGACAGCAAACTAGAAGAAGACTTCGCTGCGCAGTTCGAGGAGAAATTAGGAGACAAACGTGGTCAGTGGCTACTAAAGCGCGAGGATGAGGTCGTGATTCTGAAAGATACTGTTATGATCCCTGACTTCTCACTGGCGCACAAAAAAGATGGTCGTCGGGCGCTGATCGAAATAGTTGGCTATTGGCATCCGGATTACCTGCGCCGCAAAGTTGCCAAGGTACGGGAAGCTGGCCTAAAGAATCTGGTACTGCTTGTTTACGAAGGCGTTAACCTAGCAGCAGAAAAGCTGGCGGATGTACCTGGTGAGGTACTTTACTTTCCCAATCGGCCTGTCATCAAGGAAGTTATGGCAGCCGTAGAAAGTTGTGCAGTGTAACTTGAAGTATAAAATGTCCGATGTGTAAACACGATTGTGCGTCATCCGACGCATTCCGTAGTACAAGCGCAAGAGGCAAGGCACATTTTTAGATTATGGTTGCTATTTTTCATGCAACCTATCTACCAGAAAATCGAAACGTTCTCATTTGGGCCGAATGCGATGAGCTAGTCCGATCTCGCACTGGACGACAGCCCAAGATAGCATCTCACCCTATTTGTTCTTTCCGCACCATCAGTGCAGAAAATATTGGCTGACTGTCTACCTAAGCGTGCTACGTCGTCCACTGTACACACCATATGGCTCCCTACACAGGGAAAGTTCCCGGTTCCTTCACCCGAACTGGCAGCCTACGGGTTTGCCCCAGCATCATCTGGCGATATCCTGATGAAAGGGTGGCGTGTCGAGGGGATCGAGCTTGGGCTAGATAACGCCATCGATTTCTTCCTGACCCTGCCGGAGCATCGTCAGCTCACCGCCAGTCCAGACCTGCAATTCTGGCGCAAGGCAGCGCTGTACAGTCTGAGTCTGGTTGCTGCCCAACAGGTCGTTCCGACCCTGCGCTCCGATGAGGACGGCCTGTATGCTCGCTGGCAAACGGAAAAGTCTGAACCATTCGCATCACTGGTGAATTGTATGCCTGCTGCTTGCCGGGCCGTTGTCGAACAACCCGACACAGCGCCCACAGCCCGCTACTTGCTGACCGAATTTGTGGACAATCTGGCCGACTGCGTGATCCGCGAATCGGCAGCAGCACTACGCCTACGCGAAAGTCACACACCAGGCGGGATTTGGCTAACTGCCCTAACCAGCGGCAATCCTAAACTGGCGCTCTCCCGCGCACAGGCCGAGAAACTCTACAATGACTGGAAACAATGGGCCGAACAGAGTCTGGTTGCGGGCAATGCAGCCTTTCGTATCACATTTCGAGTCGGCGCACCGCCTGACCCGGAAGGCCAATGGACACTGGATTACCTGTTGCAAGCAACCGACGATCCCAGTCTGCTGGTACAGGCAGAACAGATATGGAAAGGCGAGGCAGTCAGCTACTTGCGTGAGCGTTTCGACAATCCACAAGAACGGTTGCTAGCCGGATTGGGTTTTGCAGCACGCATCTTTCCACCAATTGAACACAGTTTGCGATAGCGAACGCCGCGCCGTGCGGCCCTGGATAGCACACAAGCCTTTACATTCCTGTCGGAAGTTGCACCCCTGTTGCAGAGCAGCGGCTTTAATGTACTCCTGCCACGTTGGTGGACTGGTAAATCAGCAGCTTTGAAGGTCAGAGCGAAAATCAAGAGTAGCAAGAAGACCAGCAAATCGCTCCTAACACTGGATACGCTTCTGGAATACCAGTGGCAGCTTGCGGTTGGCGGTGAACCCATATCGCACGAAGAGTTCGAGGCGCTGGCCGCCCTCAAACAGCCGCCGATCATGTTACGGGGGCAATGGGTCGCCCTGGATCGCACGCAGGTTGAGGCCGCGCTCAAGTTCTTCGAGCGGGCCGACGATCAGATTACGCTTCAAGATGCATTACAAGTCGGCCTCGAAGGGGACGTTGCAGAGGTCGCTGGCCTTCCTGTAGAACAGGTCGGGGCAGAGGGCTGGATCAAAACCCCGCTAGCCGGTCTGAAGTCACCGGAAAAGATCGAAGTCTTGCCGACTCCGGCGGCGCTGCAAGGTACATTGCGGCCCTATCAGCAGCGCGGCTTCTCGTGGCTGACCTTTTTGCGACAATTCGGACTTGGCGCATGTCTGGCCGACGACATGGGCCTCGGCAAGAGCGTAATGGCGATTGCGCTGCTGCTGCACGAGCGCCATGTGTTGCAGGTGAGTGAGCCGACGCTGCTGATCTGCCCAACCTCAGTGATAGGAAACTGGCGGCGTGAGTTACAACGTTTCGCGCCCGACCTGCGGGTGATGGATCCACCAGGGCATTCAGCGGCGCACCGGCGATAGTTTTGCCGCCAAAGCAGCCAGACACGATGTTGTCCTGACCAGCTATCCTTTACTGGCGCGGGATCGGGCAATGCTCGAAAGCGTTCACTGGTCAACACTGGTGCTGGACGAGGCACAGAACATCAAGAATGCCTCCACCAAACAAGCCCAGGCCGCCCGCGCCCTGACCGCCGACAATCGCATTGCCTTGACTGGCACACCCGTCGAGAATCGATTGAGTGAACTGTGGTCGATCTTGAACTTCCTCAATCCCGGCTATCTGAGCAGCGAGGCATCCTTCCGTAAGCAGTTTGCCGGATCCATCGAGCGTGTTGGCGATAAAGACACTGCGCGTAAACTCAAAGCGCTGACCGGCCCGCTCATTCTACGCCGTCTAAAGACAGACAGGGCCATCATCAGCGATCTGCCCGACAAATTGGAAATGAAGGTTTACTGCACCCTGACGACTGAGTAGGGCACACTCTATGAGGCAGTGGTCAAAGATGCAATGGAACAGATCGAGCAAGCCGAAACCGAAGGACAAGGCATGGTCCGGCGGGGATTAGTGCTGTCGATGCTCATGAAACTCAAGCAAATTTGCAATCACCCGACGCAATTTCTCAAAGATGGCAGCCAGATTGCGGATCGCTCCGGTAAGCTGGCGAGGCTGACTGAAATGCTTGAAGAAATCTATGAAGTTGGAGATCGGGCACTGGTCTTCACCCAATTCGCGGAGATGGGCGAGCTACTGCGGGTTTATCTACGCGACACGTTCTACGATGAACCCCTGTGGCTGCACGGTGCAACGCCAGTCAAAGACCGTGAGCAGATGATTCAGCGCTTCCAGGCCACGAAAGGTCCAACGATCTTTCTGCTGTCCATCAAGGCTGGCGGTGTGGGACTCAACCTGACGCGGGCGAATCATGTCTTTCACTTTGACCGCTGGTGGAACCCGGCGGTGGAGAATCAGGCCACAGACCGCGCTTTCCGTATCGGACAGACCCGCAATGTACAGGTACATAAGTTTATCTGTGCGGGCACACTGGAAGATAGGATCGATGAGATGATTGAAAGCAAAAAGCAGTTGTCCGAAAGCATTGTTGGGGCTGATGAAAGCTGGTTGACCGAACTCAGCACAGGTGAGTTGCGCGAACTGGTAGCGCTGCGTGAAGCAGAGGTGGTTTGATGCCTAAAAGACGTAAACGACGCGACTACGATGATTACGGCTATGGCTCCTACGGACAATATCGACCACCGCGCAAGCCTGCCGAGGGGATCAAGGCCAAATCTACACGCGGGGGATTTGCCGAGTCATGGTGGGCCAAAAGGTGGATCGCCACACTTGAAGGTTACGGAATCGGCAGCCGTTTGCAGCGTGGTCGCAGCTATGCACGCGCCGGACAGGTGATAGACATTAAAATTGGCGCGGGGTCTGTGTCGGCGCAGGTGCAAGGATCGATGCCCAAGCCATATCGCGTGAAAATTGCGCTGCCAATCCTCTCTGATCCGGAATGGGAGCGTGTGATAGATGCCATGAGCGCACAGGCTATCTTTGCCGCCAAGTTGTTGGCAGGGGAGATGCCTAATGATATCGAGGAGGCGTTCAAGTCTGCAAAAGTCAGCCTCTTTCCAGCGCATGGTAAAGACCTGATCACGGACTGCTCGTGTCCAGATTACGCCAACCCTTGCAAGCACATTGCCGCCGTGTACTATCTGCTGGGTGAGCAGTTCGACACTGATCCCTTCCTGATCTTCACGCCGCGCGGACGCAGCCGCGAACAAGTGATCGCCGCGCTTCGGCAGCGCCGTACATCGGGTGAAGTTTCGCAAGATGTGCCCGGTGACTTAGCGCCGATAGCAACTTCACCACTTCAAGAAGCTGACCTTCCCAATTTCTGGAAAGTCGGCAATGTCGATGAAATTGCAATTCATCTTGCCCCGCCGGAAGTCAGGCTTGGTGTTTTGAAACGCCTTGGTTCGCCGCCTGATGCGACGCAACCAACGCTCGAAGCGATCTACACGCAAACGAGCAAATATGCGCTGGATAAGGTTCTTGGCGTGGCGACAGAGATTGAGCAGTATCCTGCTGTCACGCTAAGGAACAACAATGTCTGACTCTAGGTCGACATGATGCTAAATCCGATTTCACAACATCTTGTCAATCAATTTCTGAAATCGACGTTTCCGCAGGCAACCGATTTTGAATGGCTTTTCGGCAGCCTGCGCCGCGCGTGCGGGCGACCTCGCTGA